>JANLPY010000664.1:0-3079 GCA_031367505.1 Hyphomicrobiaceae bacterium
TCGCTCGCCTCATATCCCTGGATACTCAAGGTCAAACCTTAGGAGGGCTGGTATTACGGGCTCGCGCCCGAACCAGATGGATCTCCCTTGTTCACATCGAACTTCTCAGTTGCATGCTGACGGTAAGAACCCCGGGAGCACCTCGACCCGCTCGCGCTGGCGCGGGCTTCAGTTCCGCCTTCCCCATTGAGCGACTGGGTCGGCTATTCCAAGCTCGTTCGATTTCGGGGCTATGTTCCCGCTCACTGACATTCCGGCCCGCAACCTCCCTGTCTACGCTTCGCAGCGACCGTTACCGGGCGCCACGCAAGACTCGGTACGCGGCTGCTCGCTAGGCTTTGCCGCGACCGCCATTTCAGGCGGCAGAGTTCAACTGGGGCAGGAGCTCAAGACGGACCAGCCCCAGTTCTCCATAGACGACGTCGCAGGAGAACCGGTTCGTTCCGCGCCCTTGGACCTTGTGCCGTCGCGTGAGGAAGTCGCGCGCGCGCTGATAGACGTGCCAATCGACATGCTTATATGCGCCCGCAGTCGCCCCGTAGGAGAAGTAGTGCGACCAGCCGAGCAGCATGCTGTTCAGCTCGTCACGTACTTCGTCCCACGGCTGCACGTTTGCAGGCACCAGCATATCGCCGGCCTTTGTCTTGAAGCTCTGCATACTCTTCTTGGTCGGGCTCGCGCCCAGATACCATTTCCCGTTCTTCTTGAACCAGTGCGGTCCGAACGAGTAGCCGAGGAAATCGAAGCGTTCCTTTCGGGCATTCCGCACCGAGGTTTTGGCCTCGTTGATGGTCAACCCGAGCTTGGTCATCACCGCCTTCGTCCACGCCAGCGCCTCTGCCGCGCGACCGCGACTGAGAATGACGAAGTCGTCGGCATAGGTAACGACATGGGCGCGGAACGCTTCTGCAGCGCCGCTCAGCCGCCAATGCTTCAGGAACCGGTTCATGTAGATGTTGGCGAGCAGCGGGCTGACGACAGCACCTTGCGGCGTGCCGATCTTGTTGCCAGGCAGCTTTTGTATTTGTCTACTGGCAGACGAGGCCGCTGCGCGAAAGCGAACCGACACGGGCGCTCTGCGGAGTTCGGCAACCTCATGGTTCAAGATTTGGGCTTTGCTAGCCAAGCCTCAGCCTCGTCCAGTGAGAATGAAAATTCGTCGCCTGGAATGCCTGAAGAGATCCGGGCACCCTCGGAAATTTTGATGATCGAGAACCGCCCATGATGCGCACCCTTGCCGACCTTCTCTAGGCGATACCCCTTTCCCTCAGCAAGGCGAGCGACACGTTTCTCCTGCGACTTGGACATCTCCGCTCTCCCGATCGGCCGACCATTCTAAACGGCATTACCTTCGAGCTACTATAGCGCGCTGGTGCCGGCAGTGGGAGCAGTTTGCCTTAGTCTCGGAGGGAGCTACCGGTATCCAGCGGCCAGCAATTCAGAGAGCTTGGAATTGCCAGCCGGCAAAGGCACTTCGGCTTCGCACACAGAGGCGCGAGTGATGGCGATCTTCTGCCATTCCCGTCCGGATATTCTGCCATGCCTGCAGGCAATCAGCCGTCCACAATCAAAAAAGGTCGCCAAGCTCATTTGGGCGACCTCTTCGTCTTGAAAAATAAACTAACGGAGGCTCGATGTTGCGGTCGGATTTTGAACCGCTCTTACATCATCCCGCCCATCCCACCCATGCCGCCGCCATCAGCCGCCGCACCGCTGCGCTTGGGCACCTCGGCAATGCCGGCCTCCGTCGTGATCATCAGGGCTGCAATGGAGGCTGCGTCCTGGAGAGCAATACGGACGACTTTTGCCGGATCAATGATGCCTTGCTCGATCATGTCGCAATACTCATTAGCTTGCGCGTCATAACCGAACGAGCCTGATTTCTCACCGAGCACTTTGCCCACGACAATCGAGCCTTCGACGCCGGCGTTCTCGGCGATTTGGCGGATCGGCGCTTGCAGGGCTCTGCGGACGATGTTGATACCGGCATCCTGGTCTTCATTGTCGCCCTTGACCGTGATTGCCTTCGTAGCCTTCAACAACATGACGCCGCCACCCGGCACAATGCCTTCTTCGACCGCGGCACGTGTGGCATTGAGCGCATCGTCGACGCGATCCTTGCGTTCTTTGACTTCGATTTCGCTCGCGCCGCCAACCTTGATCACCGCGACACCGCCGGCCAGCTTGGCCAATCGCTCCTGGAGCTTCTCCTTGTCATAGTCCGAAGTCGTCTCTTCTATTTGCGCCTTGATCTGCGCGACACGCGCCTCAATTTCTTTCTTCTTACCGGCGCCATCTATGATGGTTGTGTTTTCCTTTGTGATCGAGACCCGCTTGGCTTTGCCCAGCATCGTAAGATCGACATTCTCGAGCTTGATGCCGAGATCTTCGCTGATCACCTGCCCGCTGGTGAGCACGCCGATGTCTTCCAGCATGGCCTTCCGGCGGTCACCGAACCCAGGCGCTTTAACAGCGGCAACCTTTAATCCACCACGCAATTTGTTGACGACGAGCGTTGCGAGCGCTTCGCCCTCGACCTCTTCCGCAACGATCAGCAATGGTTTGCCAGATTTCACGATGGCTTCGAGAACTGGCAATAGGTCTTGCAGGCTCGCCAGTTTCTTCTCATGGATGAGAATGTAGGGCTCCTCCATCTCAACAGTCATTTTCTCGGCATTGGTGATGAAGTAGGGTGAAAGGTAGCCGCGATCGAATTGCATGCCTTCGACGACTTCCAACTCGGTTTCGAGGCCCTTGGCCTCTTCAACCGTAATGACGCCCTCGTTGCCGACCTTCTGCATCGCTTTCGCGATCATCCCGCCGATGGTGTCGCCATTGGACGCGACCGTATTGGTTTGCATTAGATTGAGCACATGCAGGCCGTTGCGGTCTGACTTCGAGGCCACTCGCCCGATACTCCCGGCGTTATGGGACAAATGGTGATCCGCCAAAATTCGGGATTAGTGCACAATTAAATGTGCTGAGCCTGGATCGAGTTTCCTCGATCCAGGCTTAAAGTTACAGATCTCCTCTTCGAGCGTCCGAACTGACTAGGCTCAGGCGTGGAAGGTGAAGTCGG
>JANLPY010000440.1:0-4834 GCA_031367505.1 Hyphomicrobiaceae bacterium
CGGAGAGGTAGGCTTAGCGGAAATCTCGTAACGAAAGCCGGCACCCGGCTAGCCAAGGAAATGGTGAAATTGCGCCTTGCAGGCCGAGACCCGAACAGCTCGGTCAAGTGGTAGCCAAGCGGCCCGGGACACTGATCTGAGAACAGAGGCAACGCCCGGCCAGTCCTGATGATGGCCGAGTTCGGCGCCAACAGCGGTCAATCCCATTAACCGAAATCACTGACGCCATGATCGGCGACGAAATGCCTGCCGGCGACCACGTCTGCAAACTGGGGGAACGGGTCGGAGATTCAAAAAGTGATCGACGTTTGGACCGTGAAGTGCGTGGCATAGTGAGCTAAGGTCGACGCATCAGAAAGGAACTTGCGATGAGAGGTTGGATTAGGACTGCGGTCGTGGCGGCATGGGCGATGGTCACAAGTGTGGCTGTGGCAGAAGAGGGGCGAGCGGTTGTGTGTCTCGACAATGAGTTTGACCTCGGAACGGCACGAGAGGTGAGGCTCCCCGCCGGGAGCGTCTTTGAGAACGATGGACCGATCACGGGAGATTTAACTGGGGATTGGCGCGTGGTCGAGCCGCGGAAGCTCGGCCGGGGGGCGATCGTCACGATGGAGGGGATTACGCTCAGCAGACAGAAGCGATGCACCGAAGCGGGTGTGCGGATGAATGTCACGCGAGTTGGCGATCCCCTCGTCGCCAAAGCCGACGACAGGGAGCACTGGGTCTTCAAGGACGTGCCCGATTACAAACGGGGTTTCAGGCCACCGGTGGAACTCGGGAGGTTGGTTGACGAGATGGCGGTGGCAGCGCAAGTGCGTGCGGACGTGACGGGGGTGGTTAGAGTCACGGAAAAGGAGATTGACGATGAGGCCAGGACCGCAAAATGCACCGCGAGCGGCAGGGCTATGGCGGCGCATGTTGGGGGCGGGGTCATCCGGCAGACGTCGTCCGTGGTGATTTTGGGCCACGCGGACGCGAGTGAGATCTCCTTAGGATGTAATCCGCATATTACCAACTTGTTCGTGTCTTGGGACCGGCGGGCCCGTCCGAGTGCGGGCACCGCAACACTGGTCGCCCGGAGTAGCGCATTCTTCACGGGAGCAAGCGAGAGTGATATTCGCACGTTATTAGAGCGCTGTGTGGCGAAGGCGCTGGTTCCGTCCAACAGCGAACTGGGGGACGCCGAACTTGATGGTGTGCGGATGAGTTGCCAAGCATTCGCGCGTGACGGGGGTGCAGGTTCGGTAACCATTAACCGGCGGTTTGGTGTCCATCCCGTGCTGCTGGCACCGACATCCAAGGCGGAACGCGACGTGGAGCGTGCCAGCGAACGGCTTCAGCGCGTGGAACGCCAGAAGGCGGCTGGTTCAAAGGCCTTCACAGAGTGGTGGTTCAATGAGGCGGTACCCAGCAACGTCAAGAGCACGTTGATGATTGTAACTCGCATGCAAGCGCTCGCCAATCGGTGTCCCTCCCGGATACTCTTCATGGCCAAGATCGCTGAAATGTTGGCATCGGCCGGGATTCGCGCATCGGACCTTGAACGGGGCGGGCGCTACTGGGAGACTTACACGATGCTAGCTGTGGGCATGAAGAATGATGTGGATGGGGAAAGCGCCCAAAGCGCGTGCGAAGCCGCTCGGCGATATTTGCCGTGAGCAGAATTAAAGATACCTGACCGTGAAAGGCCAGATGATCCTTGGGCGGATAAAAATAGATGTCATTATACAGAAGCGGAAATATCCGCGAGCTGTTTGATCGAGGACACGGATGTTCGCTTATGCTTTCGCGGTAGAAGGTAGAGCCGACATCAATGAGTGATATCGGTAGTAGATTTTTCAATCGTCCCTGCTTGACAATCGTGAGTGCAAAGCATTTCACGCGGCCAATCGCCGGATGCAAGTCGTCAAGTTTGAGTAGCGAATCCAAGTGCCTCAATCGGCAAGGCTCAACAGATAGCGTTCGATGATGATATGGGTGAGTTGCTCGCCGCGAAGCGCCAACGCTTGCAAGTCTTGCTCGCTCATAGGCGCGAAATCCGTTGGATAGTTGCGAACCCGCTCGCGAGAGACGAGATCGTTCGGGGCCCAGGGAAGCTTCTTGTCCTGCTGGCCCAAATAAACCATCCCGAAGCCGGCGAGTTCGCCCGCTTCGGCGTATTTGTGAAGCCGCTGGTAGACGGCATCCTGCGCCTTGCGATGAACCGCACCGAACGAGCGCTCCAGGCGTCCCAGCCACCAGTAGTGGCGATCCTCGCCGTCGAATTGGCCGGCTCCCGCATTCAAAGTGATGATGTGGCTGACGGGAAACTTGAACAGGGAATCGTCTGCCCGGCCCGGCTCGAAGACTGCCACGCCGAGATTGTCGTAAACGCCGCCGTCCGTGAGCGATACCGTCTGCCTAGTTTGCTCGCCCTTGCCGGTGAAGACAAAGGTTTCGATCAAGGGCGGAAACAGGAGCGGAAACGCTGCGGATGCGGCCACGGCCTTTGCTACCGTGGGTGGATAGCCGGCGACGGAGCCGTATCTCCAGCCCCCGGATCTCTGAGATCCGAACCTGAACGCGGTGCCGGTTCTAAGGTCGCATGCGTTGATAATGGTGACTAGATTGGCGCGTTGAACCTGATCGACCGTTGTCGCGCCAAAGAACCTTCGGGCAAGAGCCGCCTCGAATGCTGTGGTCAGGTTGCCCCAAACGGGCAATTGCCGGGTAAAAGAGTCGAGTATATGAGCAAGCGATTTTGTCGGAAGTCCGAACCAGCGGTGCATGCGAGTTGCAGCGAATGACAGGATGGATGAGCCGAGCGAAAGCGGCCCGGTCACGAGCCAAGTGGCCAAAATCTTGGGAGCTTCAAAGCTCAGTAGCGCTTCTCGAACGATATCCCATTGCAGACTGCGCCGCAGCACCGCGACGATGTGCCGGTCGAATTCCGGGAAGGTCTCTTTGCGGTAAGCCCAACAGGCGCCGATCACGCTGCCGCCGGAGACGGTTGAGAGCACGCTAACTTTGCACAGAATGTTGCGGTCGTGCAGGGCACGCAAACAGCCGAGATGGAAGGCCATGGCACGGGCGCCACCTCCCGAAAGCGCAAGTCCGATGACGGGCTTCTTCTCAGCTGTCATAATCGGACCGCTGGAAGACGCTTGCAGATATGATGGGAAATCCCGAGATGCCGCCAACAATGATCATCAGGAAGCGCTGCCCTAGATAGGAGCGCTGGTCGCGAAGCAGCTCATTCATCGCTCTAAGGTCCGTCGGACTGGGAGTCGGCAATCCCCTCGGATGAGTATGCCACATTCCTATGAAGGACACCGAGCCCCCCGTCCGGCTCTTCTTTTCTTCGTGCATGTGAGCGACGCCAGCGGTCCCGCAGAGGAAGCCGGCAGGAGAGGCGATGCTGTCAGGCGGTGGCCCACTTACCTCGTCTACCCAGATCACTTTCAAAAACTCATCGACAGAGCCAAAGAGCACACCGCCCGTTTCGATTCGGTCGCCGTGGAGCCTTTCGCTACGTCTGATCCAAGCAAGCATGGCGGCGCTCGCGTCGCGGTTCAAGCGGATTTCGTAGCCGTGACGGCGGTCTTTCAGCACATGGTCTGGCTGGAATGTGTACGCGAGCTCGCGGGCGCGGCGGGTCGCGCGCCCGGCACTGGAAAGGTCGAGACCGAAGAAGCTTGGGTGCCGTTTTTGGGGATGTGCCGCGAGCAAGACTGCGCCGGCGTTGGTCATGGGTGCGACCAGACCAAGGACGTCAGCAAACGAACCGCGGAATGTCGGACTGGAACAGCCGGGCTCGGGCTGAAAGAGCTTCCGGCGTTCAGATGCCCTCGGCCAGAATTCTTCGAGGAAGGGCCTGCCTGCCACGGCGTTGGCCAATGTGATCTTGCTTTTCCTGTCGAGGTCGATCGACAAGCCGGGCGCGCTGTCGACGGAAAAGGTCATCATCGCGAAGTCCGCGTTGTGGCCGAGACACATCGAAAGAATTGGCGGATGCTTTTTGGGCCGATGCCGAAACAGGTGCTCCAAAGCGCTTGCCACTGAGATCGACGCGGTAGCGTCGATGATGGCGTCGGCGCTCATTAGCTCGCTCAAGCGTTCCTCGTTCCCGAGCATTGCAATGAGATCCGTGTAGTGATCCGATACGTCGAGGTCCCCGTTCGCCGCCTGGACACTGTGCTTCAGTGAGCTGCATTTGGTGTAACCGATGTCGCGACGCGGGAAGTTCTGCCTGACAAGAAGTCCTGGCGCGACAATTGCGTTGTCGTACAGTTGAAGCCGCTTGATGCCGGCACGCGCCAGTATCATCGCGACCGCGCTGCCGATCGCACCGCAGCCCAGAATGGCGACGTGTTTGCCGTGCCACCAGTGCGATGCTGATGTGGAGTCGCGTCGTTCGACTATTTCGGGACGATCCTCGAGCACGCGGCACCATTCGACCTTTGCGTTCAACGCCCAATCTGAAAATTCCGTATCGCCGGCTGGCTGACCTTCTAGCTTCTTGACGGCGGCCTCACGGAGCTTGTCGGCCTGATCGGCCACGATGCGCCAGCATGCGAGGTGCTGAAGACGCTCGCCACCGGCGATGCCGCGCATGGCAGCACCGAGCAGGAAAATCGCAGGTTGTCCGGGAGCAGTGCTCAAGACGCCGATCGAAACCGTGGACTTTATCAGATTGAGGGGTATACCGCGGACGATCAATGCGGTGATGAGATCAAGCATCGTCGCCGGGTATTCATGCGGCATCGACCTCGGCAACAGAATGGCCGTGGCGAGCTTGCCTTCCGGGATCTCCTCCCCATACTCAACCCAACGTCCAAGCTCGGTAACGACCTTG
>JANLPY010000669.1:0-3111 GCA_031367505.1 Hyphomicrobiaceae bacterium
AAAGCGCCGCCGTGTGTGGCCTGCCGTCAGTCGGGCTCCGCCCTCCCTCCGTCAGCCCACACACGGCGCAGTCTCATCCTGATTGACGCTGAGTCTCACCCTGATTGTCGCGCGGCAGCTCATCTCGATTTGGCGCGAACGGATGAGTGTCGATTTTAGGACGTGTTGCACCGTGGCGGGTCAGCCGGCGCACCAACACATGTAATACACATACTGCACACGCGGCGGCACAACGGACAAATGACAACAGCTCGGACCGAGCACTTGTGTTGCTTCGTCATTGATCACGATGAATGCGTTCGAACAGACGAGATCTGAAGAAGAAAAATAGTTCGTTGTCGCACGTCGGATCGCTGATGCCCCCCAATTGGAGTGAGAGGCGACAACTGCCCAAATTCGATCGGTTCGCCGAGCAGCACGACAGCACTTTTTATTTACCAATCGGCGGAAAACGAGCTCGTTGACACTTGCTCTGAAAAAAAGACCCCCGAGGGGACCCATCAGGGGGTGGCACCCGGGGCCATTGCGACGAACAGCACGTGTGGCTGGCTCGCGAACAATTTTCAGGTTGTAGAGACTCCGTCCCGCCGACATCTCGATCCGGGCGCGCGAATCGGATTTTGCATCGGCGTTGATAGCCGCTGCGGCCCGCATCTCTGCAGGCTGGTCGCTGGCGCTCACCAACAGAACCAGAGTTATTGATTGGTTGCGTCCCCAGCCTCTATCGACGCCGTGCCAACCTCTGGAATGCGCCAAGTCCCATCGCAGCACTCGATCCGGCCCAGCACGGCCAATTTCAATATAACGGCCGTGACGTTGTCATCTTCGCGAATTTAAGCGACAACCATCAATGAAAGTACGGGTTCATCATCCATGGAGACGAGTCATCGAAACCGGATTGCACCATCGGGATTTTTCGTAGACGCAAAAGTCTTGAGCGGACCCAGGAACCAATTACAAGTTGCAAGGTTCCAGCGACCGAGTTTATCCGATCACCTGTTTGCGTTCGGGTAACGCCAATGCCATGCGCGAGACCGTCCACGGTAGATTGCGGGAAGATCCTGCAGCTTGGTCTTTTCGATGATCAACCGTTCGGTTGGTACGTTCTCCGTCGTTGCGTGCACACGCGCGACGCCTGGCACCTTGACCGCACCACATCAGACAGCGGACACTGACGAGGACTGACCAGGGATCGGTAATGCCTAAGGCTTCGTCGAACTGATCACAAACCGACGGTTGAACCGCTGTCGAGATGGGCCAATAGCGCCACAAGTCAACCACGGATGATCAGACGGAGTGTGTTTTTTGTGTGCGCCATCCGCAAGGTCGCGGCCTCAACTTTGCTGCACCGCAATCGCATCGTCGCGAATTTAGGATGAGAACGGTCGGTGTTGGGCGATCATCGAGTGCCGCCGCCCTCATTGACCTCAGATCGATTTCGGTCGAGTTTGACCCCAACCGGACTCAGTGCCGGGGCTCAACACTCGTGTTGCAAAAGTGCAGGGAACAGCGACGATCAGCTTGTGCACCGCAACAATCTCGCTGTGCGGCTGGTTTCAGCAAGAATGGCAGCTTGCCATCCGAGACCGCTTTCGTTCTTTTTTCGAGGTGGGCCACATCCGGACTCTCTGTCCGTGCTCCTGAGTGCGTTGCACCATCGCTGCCCAATCGGTGACAGCGCAGCACCCAATTCCTAGTATGATCATTGAACCGGGTAAGAATACTATCGATTGAAGTTGTCGGGATCGGAGCGTAACCATGCTCCATTCTGATCGGGCGCCGACGAGGTGATCGAATGAAACGCCGCGACTTTATGGCGATTGTCGGTGGCGCAGCGGCCACGTGGCCATTCGCCGCGAATGCTCAGCAGCAGGTGAGGGTCGCGCGGCTCGGCTACCTGAGTTTCGGGACTGCGGCGGCCGCCGCGAGCCGGGTGGAGGCGCTGCGGGCCGGCCTTCGCGATCTCGGGTATGTCGAGGGCAAGACCATCGTCATCGAATTTCGCTTTGCAGACGGGGTGGACCGGCTGCGCGAGCTCGCCACCGAGCTGGTCGGCTCGAACGTCGATGTCATATTCGCGACGTCTTCGACCGAGGTCGAGGCCGCACGGCAGGCGACAGAGACCATCCCCATCGTGTTCGCCACCCATGCCGATCCCGTCGGCACCGGTCACGTGGCAAGCCTAGCCCGACCTGGCGGCAACATCACCGGGCTGGCGGTGTTGCAAACGGAGTTCATCGGCAAGGGACTGGGTCTGCTGAAGGAAATCGCGCCGCATGCGACGCGCATTGGGGTGCTCTCGAGTCCGACTGCGCCCTCCCACATTCCTAACTTGAAGGCGATCGAGGTCGCAGCCGCACAGCTAAAGGTTCAGCTCCAATTGGCGCCGATACAAGCCAGGGAGGACTTCGAGCGTGCGCTCTCGATGATGGCGCAAGAAGGTGTCGGCGCGGTCATCGTCTTCGCGACAGCGCTCACCGTTCGCGGCCGAGACGCGCCTGCGCTGCTGGCCGAACTCGCTCTCAAGCACCGCCTGCCGAGCATGTTCGGAGCCAGGGATAACGTCGTCGCTGGCGGTCTCATGAGTTACTCGCCCAACCACCTGGATCTCACCCGGCAAGCCGCTACCTACGTCGACAAGATCCTGGAGGGGACCAAGCCGACCGGCCTACCGGTGCAGCAGGCGACCCGGTTCGAACTGGTGCTCAATCTCAAGACAGCGAAGGCGCTCGGTCTTACGATAACACCTTTTATGCTCGCACAAGCCGACGAGGTGATCGAGTAATACAGGAAGGCATCATTGCTGCGCTGCAACGATGTCGGCAACGGGTCAGCAAGAGCCCTGAACGGTGATCAGTCGCCTTCCGCAGCACCCCCGATTCCCACCGTTGTGGGGGCGCTGCTCGGTCTGCGACGCGATAGGCCCGATACCGACCGTCTCGCTGCAGCGCGGCAGATTTTCGAGGAGGGCCAACAACTGCCATCCCGAGACACGGACGATCAGCGCTCGTGTGCTTTCCGTGCACATCAAATCGGCAGTCGTCGCCTCGAAAATCGCTGCAGTGCATCACGCTGGTAGCGAATTCTTGCGTCTGGCGACTGCTTTCGATC
>JANLPY010000682.1:0-5094 GCA_031367505.1 Hyphomicrobiaceae bacterium
TACCCGTACTTGCAGAAAAATCGACTGGGAGGCCTGCTTGAGTATCGCTGTCGCTATCATGTGCAAGACACCCGCATCAGGCCAATCGAAGACACGATTGAGCCCGCCACTCCGCCCGGAAGAGTGTGCCGAGATTTCCGCCTGTTTCATCGCGGACTTGGCGACGACGATCGATGAATTGACGGCGGACGATGTGGTTGGTTGCGCCGTCTACACGCCACTTGGCTCGGAGGCCAGCTTACGAGCGTTGTTGCCCCACGGGTTCACATTGACGTTGCAGTCCAATCACGCGTTCGGAGAAAGGCTGTTGCAGGGCATAGTTGACCTGCTGGCATTGGGACATGACGGCGCGATCCTGGTCAATTCCGACAGTCCGACGTTGCCGTTGTCAGTTTTGCGGGATGCGGTCGCTGCGGTGCGAAGTGGCGACTGCGTGGTGCTCGGCCCGGCTCTTGATGGAGGCTATACCCTTATCGGCTTGTCGAAACCCCATGCGCAACTGTTTGCAGATATTCCGTGGAGCACGAGTGCGGTCTATGACTTGACCCTCGTCAGGGCGAACGAGATCGCTCTTCCGGTGGTCAACGTACCAGGCTGGTATGACGTCGACGATGCCGCCTCGCTGAAAATGCTGGAGGAGGAGTTGGCTGGAACCCCGATGACGTTCTCACAAATTCCGGGCGCTTGCGCACCCGCCACGCGCGCCTTTCTTGCGCGACGCCGCGCCAAACTCGGCGGCCCAAATCTCAGCATTCGGCGGGATGCAATCTGAATGCGTTTGGGCCCACTCAACAGCCGTGTGGCTGTCATCATGCCTTGCTTGAACGAGGCCATTCCGATCGCCGGAGTTGTGCGCGAGATTTTGGCCGAGGGCGTGGACCTGGTCATCGTCGTCGATAATGGATCGACAGATGATACGGCGCGCGTGGCTGCCGCTGCAGGGGCGCGCGTCGTCAGCGAGCCGACACGGGGCTACGGCCGGGCCTGCGCGGCAGGACTTGCCGCCGTGCCACCAGATATCGACATCGTCTGCTTCATGGATGGCGATGGCAGCGACGTGCCGAGCTTTCTGCCAACCGTCGTCGGTCCCATTGCCCGCGACAAAGCTGACTTCACGATGGGTTCGCGCCTCCGGGGCACGCGCGAGGCGGGCAGCATGACACCACAGCAGATCATCGCGGGATGGCTTGCCGGCAAACTGCTTCGTTGGCGGTATGGATTAACATTCACGGACATGTCGCCGTTCAGGGCCATGCGCACCGATCGCCTTCGCTCTCTCGGTATGACCGAGCAGACGTTCGGCTGGAACTTGGAAATGCAGATGCGCGTCGCAGCAGGCCGTTTGCGCATGCTCGAACTGCCAGTCGATCATCGGTGCCGCCGGGGCGGCGTTTCAAAGGTTTCCGGCGATTTTGTCGCCGGCATCAACGCCGCTTGGAAAATAACAACGACGTTCGTGCGGCTCAGCCTCTCGCTGCGAAGTCAGGCGAACGCCATGCCAACCGCCACTGCAACAGATCGGACACCTCCATGATGATATTGTTGACAGGAGGGGCGGGGTTTATCGGCCAGCATGTCTCGCGGCAGCTGCAGTCGAGCGGACACCAGATTCGCGTGCTGGATTCGCTTCGGCTCGATGTGCATGCCGAGGCTCAATGGGCTCAGCCGCCGGGCGTCGAATTTCAGAAGGGTGATGTCCGCGACCGCGAGGCCGTCGATCTGGCGCTGCGCGGTGTCGATGCCGTGGTGCATCTGGCAGCGAAAGTCGGGCTCGGTGTCGATGTCGGCGATCTGCCCGACTATGCGTCGTCCAACGATGCCGGAACGGCCGTTCTTCTCGCCGCGATGGCGAATGCAAAAGTGTTGCGTCTGACACTCGCCAGTTCGATGGTCGTATATGGCGAAGGTTTTGGCGTTTGCGCAGAGCATGGCGACGTGACCCCAGGCGTGCGGACCGAAAGCGCGTTGGCGGCCGGTCAATTCGAACCGCCGTGTCCGGTTTGCGGACAAGCGCTGAAGCCGACACTCGTGATGGAAAGCGCAGCGTTCGATCCTCGCAATGCCTATGCGAGCAGCAAGGTTGCGCAGGAATATTATGCGAGCAACTGGGCCCGCGCTACCGGCGGATCGGTGGCGGCGTTGCGCTATCACAACGTGTATGGTCCTGGCATGCCGCGCGACACGCCCTACGCGGGGGTTGCGGCTATTTTCACCTCGGCGCTGCGCCGCGGGGAGGCTCCGAAAGTGTTTGAGGACGGCGGTCAGCGGCGGGACTTTATTCACGTCCGCGATATTGCAGCGGCCACGGTGCTGGCGTGCGAACGGCATACGAGCGGAGTCAAAGCCTTCAATGTCGGCTCGGGAACACCACGGACGGTGGGCGAAATGGCGAAGGCGCTGGCAACAGCCTTGAACGGGCCAGCACCGGTCGTGACGGGCGGTTATCGCCTGGGCGACGTCCGTCACATCACAGCGGATTCCAACCGGCTGCAATCTGAGTTAGACTGGAAGCCGGCCGTCGGCTTCGCGGAGGGAATGGCGGAACTCGCTTTGTTATGAGGCAGTAGAGCCGCTCGCTATAAGGACTAGACATGAAGTCCATTAACCATAGGACAAAGAGCCCCGAGTTCGACGGCATCAATCAAACGTCGGACCGACGGCTTTGAGCCAGAATTAGCGGGCGGAAAGCACACAATGGCAGAAGGTGCCCGAGACCCTGAACCATTTTGTTCGTAGTTGGGCTGGCAGTATTTCGTGCCTCTGCCCAGGTTATGAGCGACGACGCGACCAAAGTGTATCCGTCCACAAGGGAGCAACCCGTAAGTGTTAGGTGTTTTGAAGCCTCGTGCAGCGGCGCGCCACACACTCTTGGTGATGCCGTGTCGACCATTTGCGTTACAACTGACGACTCGTCACTGTACCTCAAAATGCGGAAATCGGCCGATATAAATGCGACTTCGGTTGGGGTCAGCTGTACACGGTCAGGATCTGCTTGAGCGGCTTCTTGATCTTGGCGACGGCCGGCACCGTGGCCGTGTCGGATGGGTGTCCCACGGCGAGGATCATTATCGGCTTCTCTGATGCTGGGCGACGCAGCATGCCGTTGAGGAACCTCATAGGGTTCGGCGTGTGGGTTAGCACCGTCAAACCAGGGTGATGAAGCGCAGCAATCAGGAACCCGGTCGCGATGCCGACGCTTTCAGGAACATAGTAGTTCTTGTAACGCGTCCCATCGTCGAGTTCGCCCCACCTCTGGGCGAAGATGACGACAATCCAGGGCGCGATATCGAGATGCGGCTTCGATGCGCTAGTCCCAATTGGCTCCAGCGCTCGGATCCATTCGTCGCCCCCGCCGCCGTCATAGAACGCCGTCTCTTCTTCCTCGGCCGCCAAACGGATGCGATGTTGAAGTCGGGGTTCGAGATGGCGACAAACGCCCACGGCTGATGATTTGCGCCGCTCGGAGCCGATCCAGCCGTGCGGATGCACGATTGTATGACCTCTACAGGCACCGGCCTGTCTGTGAAGTCGCGCACCGTGTGCCGGCGCCGCATGCACTTGTAAAATGTTTCTGCCGCCGCACGCATCTCGGTGTCGCTCAGGTGATGCCGGTCGGGCAGTGGCAGCGGATTGTATTTCAGGGCATCTTTGACAAACATGGCCCGCTCATTCCTTTGCTGGCTTTTGGCGCCTTTTAGTTGCCTGGCCTGCAATCCGCGGCTTCGAGAAATCAGTTTGCTCTTCGAGCGCTCCCGATGGATTGGTGATCGCACTCGCATAAGCATCGAGCCAATCACCGAGTTTCTCCTCCCGATCCGGCCAGCTATCCACGGACTCTTCGTCGCGATACATGGCAAACGGACGCAATGTGCTCTCGTAAAAGTCGATCTGAGCATGCCGGCGGTACTGTTGTGGTTGATAGCTATTCCAGTGCAGCGTTTGAGCGAGGGGGCGGCGGTAGCGCCGGTTCTGTTGCGTCGAAGGATAGCCAATAGGGATCGTGCCGTAGGCCTTCATCCATTTGGGATATCCGAGCAGTGCCGAAAGCTCCTGGTTTGTGAGTTCCTCGCCGCCACCCGACAGCCACGCCGAGGTCAACCCTTCAGCCGTCACGCCGAGCTGGATGTTTTGTATGGCAGCGCCGAGCGAGCACAAGAATATAGCTTGGTTATTATCCAAGTACTCCGCCTCCCACTTAGGCGTCGTCGGCTGAGGGAAGCATACCTTCCACCGGGGGTCGCCGATAACGAGGATGATCGCAACGGTGTTTTCGAGATAGGTTTTCTTGACGGCGGGAAATCCTTTGGCGTGATCGACGAGGCGTTGCGTTTGCCGGAGGAACACAGCCGTGACGGCGTCGCGGACACTCGGGTCATCGACAACGATGAAATCCCAGCACTGCACGTTGGCACCGGACGGCGCCCAACGCCCACAGTCAACGATCCGCTCAAGAACATCGCGACCGACCGCCTTCCCGGCCTCGAACTTTCGAACACTGCGGCGCCGACGAACGACCTCTTGAAACGAGTTCGAAGTTTTATTGTCCAATTTCTTATCCTCCGTGCTTCGAAATCGCAGGTTGGACGCCCCAACTAAGATCAATGCTCGACACCCAATGCCTTCGCCAGCCCAGGGAAATCATCGACGACGAAATCGTGCTGCGGATTAGGATTGGGATCCGGTGGCCCGGCTTTGCCCCATTCCAAGGGGCGACGCACAAACGCAGTCTTGAAACCAACCGCCTTTGCAGCGTCGAGATCGAAGTTGTGGCATGCGACCATGCAGCATGCTCCAACGTCGAGCTGAAGGTATCGAGCGACTGACTGATAGGCCTCAGGAAGAAGCTTGTACTTGCCTATCCCCTCGCAAGAGAACACGGCATCCCACGTCAAGCCGTTTGCCTTCGCCGTATCGTTGATCAGCCGATAGCTTAGGATCGTAAACGAAGCCACTATGTAGCTTTCCCGTAATTTTGGCAAAACGGGACAGAAATCGGGCCAGCACTGGAACCTGTGTGGCGCTTGGTAAGCGATGGCGTGTCGATCTTCTTCGCTGAAGATGCCCAAATCATTCTCAGCAATAATGGCGTCAAGA
>JANLPY010000701.1:0-2748 GCA_031367505.1 Hyphomicrobiaceae bacterium
ACGAACAAGCCCGGCGTTTACATTTTGCCGAAAAAACTCGATGAGGAAGTGGCGCGGCTTCACCTCGAAAAAAAAGGAGTGAAGCTCACGAAGCTTTAGCAGAAACAGTCGGAGTATCTCGGCGTGCCGGTGGAAGGCCCCTACAAGCCGGATCACTACCGCTACTAGATAGTTCCATAGATTTTTGGACAACTTCAAAAAGGCGAACGGCAAGTCCGTTCGCCTTTTTTGTTGCGTTCGTAACGGGAGGAAAGCGAAGTATTCCACAGTATCTCATTTTTATTTGACATGACTGTTTGGTATGCGATGGAATACCAATATGAACACTGCATACACCGCTCGCGCATATCGTCCTTCGGGTCGCAACAACTTCGTGATCAGCTTCCGTCATCCCGGTCTAACGGAGAATGGACGCCCGGGACGAAAGGTCTGCAAAGGCTTGAAAACTGATGACGAAACAAGAGCAAAGCGGCTTGAGGTGCAGATGAATGACCTATTGGCCCGTGCTGAACTCCATTCATTTGCTGGACGCGAGGACGCCGTGCGGAGTGGGAGTTTCGACACCGTGGTTCTCGACATATTTTATGAGGACTTCGATCCTGTGGTAAACAGCCACCGTGCCCTTCGCGACAAACTGATTGAATTGCCGTCGCTCGAAAATGGCGGCTACGTGCGCACGTTGCTTCTCGGAATCACCGGCGCTGGAAAGACGACTCTGCTCCGCCGACTGATTGGCTCCGACGCTGAGCATGATCGCTTCCCGTCCACCTCGGTCAATCGCACCACGACATGCGAGATCGAAGTGATTACCGGTGCGAAGGACTTCTCCGCCGCGATCACTTTCTTGTCCCGACATCAAACCCAGCAGGAGGTGATTGAGTCTCTGTCGGCCGCAGTGATCAAAGCCATTCAAGGCGGAACCGACCAAGCGGTGGCGACCGAGTTTTTGGAGCAAAGCGATATGCGCTTCCGACTGAAATACATCCTTGGAGGCTGGGATAACGAGAAAGCTGATGAGGACGACGTGTTCTCATTCGATGCCCCGGAAAATCAACCACTCAAGAGCCAGCGAGCGACCAGTCGGCCAAAGTTCATCGGAATGGCACTCAAGAAGATTCGCGCCATTGGGGCAGCGGCGCGCAAAGAGATCGAATCAAGTCGTGGAGAATTCAGCGCGCTCAACGGAAGCGCACTAGATGATGCAATCGACGAGGCTCAGAGTATCGCCACAGAAACCGACGAGTTTCTCGATCTCGTAAATGACGTGATGGATGAGATCGCCGAGCGGTTCGCCGGTGTCATTGTTGGAAAGCCCATCAAGTCCTCCACAGGCTGGTGGGATGCATGGACACTTACAATGCCGAGTCAGCAGCGCGATGATTTCATCAGCGCAGTGCGCGGTTTTTGCGGCACCGCGAAGGATCAGTGGGGTGGTCTGCTCACACCACTCGTGACCGGGATTCGCGTGCGCGGCCAATTCCGCCCGGAATGGGTGCCGGAAGATGAGGAGTATCGCCATGTCTTTATCGATACCGAGGGATTGCTGCACGCGCGCATGACAGCAGACGTCCCAGATGAACTTACTTCGCTGTTCAATGACGTGGACAATGTGTTGCTCGTCGAGTCGGCGAAGAACGCTTTAAGTTCGCCGGTCGCAGGCAAAGTCTTCGAGGCCATGGGCAGCGCGGGCTACACCTCCAAGTTCGCGCTGTTGTTCACACACATGGACACGGTCTCCGGTGACAACCTGACCACAGCCGCATCCAAGCGTGAGCACGTTTTTGGCGGCGTGCGCAACGTGCTCGACAACCAAGTCGCCCGAATTGTGAGCCGTGAGGCCGCGCGGCGGCTCGCTACCCACTTGGAAACGAATACTTTCTACTTCGCTTATCTTGACTCCAATCGGTATCCGACAACTGACGAAGGGAGTGTGGCAAAGTTTGAATCTCGGCTGGGAGGCGAGCTTTGGCACCTGACGGAACATCTCGTAGCTCGCCAGGCTGTAAAGCTCCAACCTGCATGGCCGAAATACAGTTATGAGAGGTTCGGGATCGCCGTGCGGGAAGCCAGCCTGCTGTTCCAAGACGAATGGGACGCAAGGTTGGGCTACAAGCGAAACGCAGACATCGAATCAGCAAAATGGCAGAGTATCAAAGCGATGGCGCGACGCTTGGCGGAAGGGTGGTTCGACGGCTATAAGCTTTGGCCGATTGGCACGCTCACGACCAAGACCCGCAATGTCCTAACTCGATTCTTGGAAGCGCCATTGGAATGGCATGAACCCGTTGAAAAGAAACTGACCGACGAGGAAAAAGACGCGATCATCGACCGTTTGAAACAAGAAGTGGACAAGCTACTCAAGGAACTCAGCAAAACGCGACTGTGGAAAATTCCGCAGACGAGATGGCAGGATGCTTATCACCGGCCGATTGGAGTTGTCGGAGGCACGAGTATCCGCAGGCATCTCGTGCATGACATATTCGGACTCCAAGTGCCAGTGCCGGAGGTCAGCAGTGATCGCTGGACGGACGAATGGATCTCAGAGATTAAGAGCATCGTCGAGAAGGCGATCGATATTGTGAAAGTGGAGCAGAAAGCGCAGAAACAGAAACCCGCTCAGCTATGAAACACCGAACTTCACCCATATTTTCTGCGGTGCCGGATCAGACCTTGACACACATCGTTGCAGTGGCATACGTTGCACCCGTTAACCCCCGCTGTAGCTTCGGCGAAGCGGTCTTGGGCCAG
>JANLPY010000447.1:0-26721 GCA_031367505.1 Hyphomicrobiaceae bacterium
CTTGCGTCCGACATTCGAGCTTGGATCGCGAGCCGGCCGTGAAGTCTAACAAGCTTAGCGTAAGACTCGGTTATAGCGCGTCAATTTGGGTGGGAGCGCGTATTGCCGTGATGGCGCGCGGCACTCGGTTAAGATCAGCGCTGGCTGCGCCTACATCAGAACATTGTAGCGTTCGCTTCAGCCTGACATCGGCACCAGCTGCGGTCGGTGCAGACATCTCGAAGATTTCTATTGTGGCCAGGTTTAAAACGATGCCAATGGACGATTCGTGAGCTCACGGCGGGCTCGTTGCCGATGAGCGTTTCAGTAGCGCGGACGGCGTTTCGTTGCCGAAAGCGCTGTGGGGCCGAACTTCATTGTAGTCTACTCGCCAACGCTCGCATCTTCGCTGCGCATGGGCGGGTCACTGAGAGCGAATGTTGAGGTAGCTGAGGCGAATTGCCGGATCCAGTTGTGTGGGGCCGCAGCCATTCTGCATTGATGATCACCTCGTGCCCCGACCTCTTATAAAGGCGAGCTTCACCCGAGCTGCCTTGAGGATGTCGGGAGGGCGCCGCCAGCTGATCCAGTTGGCGCAAACGAAATGATCAGGACATCCGTAGGAATGCTCAGCACATCTATCGGTCGCGCAACGACGCAGAAATCACCGGATCGCAAAGTCAATCAAAAGTTCGCTTTCTGGTACCCACATGGTACCCACAGCCAGATCGACATTGAACCGTTCTTGCCTAAGTTGTTGTATTTATTGGTACCGCTGCCCCGGCTCGAACGGGGGACCCCTAGATCCACAATCTAGTGCTCTAACCAACTGAGCTACAGCGGCATCGGACGACTATGCCCGCTCTGCTTGAGCGGACACCATCATCGAACCTGTTACATCGCCAAACACCTATCCGGCGTCAAGCAAAATGCGCATCAAACGCCGGCAATCATGCCCTACGGGCTAAAAAGCTTGAGATCGACGCGGCACTTCGCACGACAATCACGTCTTAGGCTGCACTTTTTGTGCTGCCTCTGTCATCAGCTTGCCGAGTTCCTGCGCCTGACTGGCATAGGACTGCATCTGCCGCTGCATGTGTTTCTGCTGAATCTCGAAATACTCTTTCATATCGCGCGCCTTGGCCAATTCGGTTGCCAGGGTGAAGCCGGCATCCACGTTTTGTTCGGCGAACCGCATTGCCTTGGTCTGGATGTCCATTGCTGTCTGGGTCACGGTCCCCGATGACTTGGTAACCATGTCCTGCGCCTTACGGGCCATCTCGACAAACTGCATATAGGCCGAGCGGCTCTGCTCGACATTGCGTTCGGCCAACTGGCGAACCGGCTCAGGGATTTCCATCGGCGGCATTTGCGGCATTTGAGGCTTGAAATCCATGGCGATACTCCTGAGGAAACAGTAAGTGTTACGCTGCCAAACTGACAGCTTGCGGTTCAGCATAGCAGATCATGGCCAAGCAGCCAGCACCATCGGTTGAACCATAACATAAGTCGCCATTCTTCTCGCCAAGGCGCCACTGATAATAGTATTGATATTGGAGCACGTTATGCCAACCGGATGACCATACAGCGTGAACGTCACCACGCCGATCGATCGTAAGCATGCAAGGTCAGCCCTCCTGACGGGTGACGCTTGGCTTGCTGAACGGCACAATCCGACATTGATCATCGATCCGGCGACCCACCGCCTTGTCACCAGCAATGCCTCGGGCGCCGAATATCTCGGCATTGGCGACGCACGGTCAATCGAACTAGATGCCTCGATGCCGGGCTGGCTCGCGATTAAGGCGCATATGGCCGCCGGCTCAAACGCTGCGCCGCACGATGAAACGCTACTGTTCTGGACGGCGACTGGCCCACGAGCTTTCAAAGGCCGGCTCGAAACGATCCGTCACGAGGATCGTCCGCTGGTATTGATCACCATCGATCCACCAACCGGATTGGCTGCAGCCGACGGGGGTGCACTTCCTCCACCACCACAACAAGATGACCTTGCGACGCTGCGCGAGATTGCTCGCCGGATCCGTGCCGGCACCAAATCCATCTTGGCGGCCGATCAGACGACACCTGCTCCAGAACAATCTCTAGACAAGGTCGAGCTCAATCGGGAGCCGGCAACCGCCACCACGTCAATTGAGCAGCCGATCCAATTCCCGCCGCCATTGAACTTTCAGCAGGGCGTGCAACCTGATGCGAGTGCGCAACCGACCGCTGCCAATGATCCGGAGGCCATAGCCGGCACCGTCCTGGCCACGCCACTTGCTACGTTGGCTCATGAGTTAGGCACACCTCTGAGCGCCATCGTTTCGCTGGCCGAGATCATGCGGGATGAGCGGCTGGGCTCTATGGGCAATCCGCGATATAAGGCCTACGCGGCCGACATTCACGATAGCGCGCGACACACTCTGGACCTGGTGCGCGCAATGGTCGAGCGTGATGGGGATAAACAGCATCCTGCATATATCGAGCTCGACGATATCGATTTGAACGACATTGCTCGCAGGTGTGCCTCTGCGATGCAGCCGATCGCTATCCGGGGCGACGTGACGCTCGCCACCACGCTTGACGACTGCCTGCCAAAGGTTCGGGCGAACCAACGTGCCATCAGGCAGATTATTTTCAACTTGTTGTCGAACGGGCTGCGCTTTACGCCGCGCGGCGGGAAAATCACAATCGCGACATCATCGAACGCCGGTCGCGGAGTACAGCTCGCGATCATCGATACTGGCACGAGTATGAGCCAGTCCGACATCGCCCGAATCTTGGGACCGTATAGTGCCAATCCCGGACCGAACCTTCCGAAACCCATGCTGACTAACGATAATGGCGGCTCCGGCATCGGCTTGCCCTTGGTCCGTCAGTTAGTCGATGCCCACGGGGCTAAGCTAGAGATCACCAGTGACGCAAATCTTGGGACGCGGATCAGCATTACGTTCGCCAAGGACGTTGTGATCCTCAAGTGAGCCTCGCGAACACCCGATTGATCGCCATCATCATCCTCTCGGCACTTGGCACTGGCGCCATGTTGTGGCTCGGGGGCCGCGACCTGGTGATGACCGTGCTTGCTGCATTGGAGCAGCGCCCAACAACGTTCGCTATTGCTTTTGCCGCTTGGGCGTTGATCGCAAATTGCCTTGTCCTGCCGGCCGGTTCGCTGTCGTTGATTGCAGGTGGGGCGGTCCTCGGCGCGGTATTGCCAGCCGGCATGTGGTTCGCAGCGCAGCTCGTAACGGCACCTTTCATTTATCGAACGACTGTTTCTGCGCAACTGGCTGCCACTGGATTGATCGAGCGTTACCTGGGTGCGGGAGCAACCCAGCTGCTGGCGCGCGCAGCAGATGACGGTGTCTGGCTAACGGCTGTGTTGCGGCTTACGCCCATCATCCCGAGCGCGCCCGCCGCGATGATTGCGGCCTCAAGTGGCGTTACGTTCAAATCGTTCATGCTTGGGTCGGCCTTGGCCGGTTGGGTGCGCCCGCTGTATTTTGCCAGCATCGGCGCTACCGCTGGATCGCTGGTGCGCGCCGCCGGCGTGTCAACGGCATCCGGCTGGCAGATCCTGGCTCCGCTGGCAATTCTTTGCATAGCGAGTGCGGCTCTTTTCGGCGCCCGCCTTTATATTAAAGCGAGCAAGTCGTGATCGTGTCTCAAGCCAGTGCTAGCAGGCGAGCACGCACGCCATCAGGGGGCGCTACTGAAACACGGTTTGCCTGATCGAAAATCACGAGAACACATTCGCCAGTCGCAGCACACGCGCCACTCGCCACGTCGAATACGCCATGCACCATGTGGAGCGACTTCGTGCCGACGCGTTGCACCCTCGTGCCGACATCGACTGCGCCTGGATACGAGAGTTCCTTGACGTAGTCGATAATCGTCCGCACCAGCACCAGATCGAGATCACTTCGCCCGTCGGCTTGCAACACCGGATAGATCACGCTGCAACGGGCCTCCTCGAAAAACATCGGCGTGATCGCATTGTTGACGTGGCCGATGGGATCGAGATCGCTGTAGCGGATCGCGATCCGCGTCCAAATGCGGAAGGTATCGCGCGAGCGCAAATTGGGCAGTGGCATTTCTGGAGGCATAATCGTTGTCAAGTCGATCATTCCGCTGTTGATTGGACGGGAGCGCGCTTAGTAAAAGTGTTCAATTGTAACAACATAGGCTGTTTCATCTCAATTTGAACCTTTTTCTATTTTGCAGCGTCCAAAGGTTGAGCAACCAATGGAACGCCGTGATGCAGCCCCTAACCACAGATGTGAATTTGACCGAAGCCGCCGAGATCGAGGCTATGCTGCCTTGGCTCGCGACCAGTCGGCTGACAACGGCGGAACGCGTTCGTATTACGACATACGTTGACGCTTTTCCCGCCGTCGCCCCCCTTGTTATAATGGCACGCGAAGAGCGGATCAGCTGCATCATCGACAACGAAGCGATTGCAGGCCCATCGCGCGCGGCTCTGGATCGATTGATGGCTGCAATTGCGATTACGCCTCAACCTCGGTGTTTCAAAGTGCCATCGATATCGGGCGCATGGCAACGGTTCACGGCTCTACTCGGAAACCCTTCACCGAATGCAATTGCACTTGCATCGGGCGCTGCAGCGATTGTTATGCTGGTGCAAGCGATTGCGATCGGCACGCTACTGCCAACCGAGGGCATGAAATTCAAAACGGCTTTTGATACCAACGTCGCGGTGACCGCCGGCGGCATTGAGATGCTCGTTTCATTACAACCTGGGGTCACTGCCAAGGATCTCAATTCTACTCTCAGCGAGTTCAATGCAGTAATCATTGATGGACCAAAAAATGGCCTCTACCGGCTTCGTGTTGGATCTGGCAAAGTGCCTTCCGATGTTGCCGCTCGCACCACCGACGGCTTGAAGGCACGGCAAGACATATTTGCTTTTGCCGGCCGCGCCGCAACCCCCCAATGAGGGAAGTCGCCATGTCGCCCCTAGTTTCCTCGCTGCGTAAAATTCTCAGTGCTGTGCTGGTTGCCTCGCTGCTCACAACCCCTGTCGGCGTTGTGCAGGCCAAGGGTGGCAAGAGCGGCGATCACAAAAAACGCGACGATGACGACAAGGGGCAAAAATCCTCGTCCAACAACAAAAACGAAAAAGGCAAGGAGGCCAAGACAAAAGTTCCCAAGCGCGGATCTGGAGCTTCGGAAAAGGAAAAAGAGCGGGCCGAAAAGAAGAAGCCGCAACGGGAAGAGTCCAAGCCGGTCAAACAGGCTGGCCGGCCAGAGCGTCACGTCGCCAAGAAAGACGCGAACAAGCACGAGCCAGCCAACAACAAGAACGAGCGCCGCAAGGAGTTGGTGAAGCGTCCGCAAAAATTGGTCCACTTGCCGGCCAGTCCATTCAAGTTCGCGCCTTCTCGTTTTGCTTTCGAGCAACCGAGTTTTGCAACACCCCAGCCTCGTGCGAGATCGACGATCCCGCCTGCCGCCGATCTCCGGCGCTCGCGCACGCGGGAGGTCGTCGTAGCGCTGCCTGATCACATCAGTGACAGCGACACCCTAACGCTCGGCTCAGGCCTATCGCTGGATGTTACTGTGCAGAACAGATTGCCGCTTCTGGGCATGAAAATCGTCCGGCTGCGTGTGCCGGAGGGCCGCGACATCACACAGGCATTGACCGCTGTGATCGATCAATCGGTAACCGACGAGCGTATCCTCGAAGTGCAGCCGAATTTCGTGTTCGAGACTGCACAAGCGGCAATCGGCGCGATGGTTTCGTCGATCCCGCAATATGCGACCGAGAAAGTTCGTTTGGGCGAGGCGCACCGTATTTCATTGGGCCGCAACGTGCGCGTTGCCGTCATCGACACTGGATTGGACGGGACCCATCCGGAATTGGCGGGCGTCGCCATCGAAAGCTTCGATGCGATTGGCGAGGGAAGCCCCACCACGGAAGCGCACGGCACAGCCGTTGCTGGCATCGTTGCCGCACGCCAGCAAATCCGCGGCATGGCGCCGGACGCGCGCGTACTTGCTGTCCGGGCTTTTGCTGCCGCTGCCGGCCAGCGCCCGGAGGCAACCACGCTGTCGATTATCAATGGCATCCATTGGGCGATCGCCAACGGTGCGCGGGTGATCAACATGAGTTTTGCTGGCCCTAAAGACGCACTGTTACAACGCGCGATCGAGGCCGGAATTGCCAAAGGCGTCATCTTCGTCGCAGCAGCCGGCAACGGCGGTCCAACTGCCGCGCAAGCTTATCCAGCGGCGTACCCTGGCGTGATCGCTGTTACCGCCATCGATAGCAATGACCAACTCTACGGCATGGCCAACCGAGGTGAATACATCGCCTTGGCGGCACCGGGCGTCGACATTCTCGCACCTGCACCGAACTCGTCCTACGAGATGTCGTCAGGAACCTCGCTTGCCGCCGCCCATGTGTCCGGCATCATCGCCCTAATGCTTGAGCGGCGGCCGACGCTCTCTGCCGAGGAAGCTCGCAGCATCCTCAAAAGGACAGCCCGCGACCCGGGTCATACCGCGATGTTGAACGGTCTCGGTGCCGGCATCATCGACGCTGCCCGTGCAGTCGCGGACATCAAGTGAGCTAAACTTGGGTTTGCGGCACGTTTGGTCGAGCACAGTACTGAAGTACTGGTCCGGAACGGCGCGGCCGTGAGATGCCAATTTGCTTAGCACCTGCCGCGACTATTCTTCGTAATCCGCTATCTGCGCATTCTCCTGGGGTGCCGCGAGCCAGTACCTCCGGCTGATGTTCACCGTGCACCAATTTGTGGTTGCTGGTGTGCTGAGGCAGGCGACCGCGGTCCGCGTGCAATCGTAGCTGCAATCGGCCACCTCGAGAAATCATTCAATCCGTATATTTAAACAGAGGAGAAGCGAAAATGACCTCTAAAATTGAGTTGCCAGCCAGCGCTGCGGAATTGCACGGCGGATACCTCGGCAGAGGTCTGGCGCTGTTATATGGAATTGCGAGCTACGCTATTTTCTTCGCAACGTTCCTCTACACAGTTGGTTTTGTATCCGGACTGCCGGTGCCGAAAGGCATCGATACCGGACCGCTCGTACCGTTGCCCGAAGCGATAATCGTCAACCTTTTGCTGATGTCGGTATTTGCGGTTCAACACAGCTTGATGGCGCGCAAACAGTTCAAGCAATGGTGGACGCAATTTGTGCCCAAGTCGGTCGAGCGCAGCACCTATGTGCTATTCTCTAGTCTAGCGCTCATACTGCTGGTGTGGCAGTGGCGGCCGATCCCCGACGTGGTGTGGAAAATCGAGCAGCCGCAACTGGCGCTCATCGTGATGGGGATTTCGTTCGCCGGTTGGCTCATCGTGCTCACCAGCACATTCTTGATCAACCACTTCGAGTTGTTTGGTCTGCATCAAGTCACAAACAACCTTCGCGGCCAGCCGATGCCGGAGCCAATATTCCGCACACCACTTTACTATAAGTTCGTCCGGCATCCGATCTATCTCGGCTTCATTATCGCGTTCTGGGCGGCGCCGGCCATGTCGATGGGGCACTTGCTTTTTGCCGCGGTCACGACGCTATACATCTTCGTCGGCATCATGCTCGAAGAGCGCGATCTGGTAGACCTCTTCGGTGATGAGTATCGTCGCTACAAGCAACGCGTGTCGATGCTACTGCCCTGGCGGCGGCCTGACTAATGGCGCAGCGCGCGCCGGCGCGACGTAGATGGCCAGCATATTCAGCGGTCGTCGATTGAGCTCGCGCTTGATCGACGACCGCTGCAGCCGTTTACCATCATGAACATAAGCGGCTGCGGATCATCGCGGGAATTGGAGCGTGGGGTGGCACGCACTGCCTCCGGCCGGGATGTGCGGATCAAGATTGCCACCGGCTGTCATATCCTCGCCCTGGCCTTCCTGCGACTTGATCCTTGACCGCTTTCCGGTAATCGCATCAACTTGGTCGCCAGGCGCACCGCTTGAGTAGGGCATTGTGTGCGAAACGAGTTGGCGATCAAACCGGAGAACCTGATGCAACGGGCCTGGATGTACGTGACTGCCGCGATGGCAGTGGGGATATCGACGTTTGCCGCTCCGTCGACGAGGGCGCAAACCACACTCAAGATCGTGATGCACTCCGACTTGAAGATCGTCGATCCGATTTGGACCACAGCCTACATCACCCGCAACCACGGTTACATGATCTACGACACGCTTTTCGCCATGGATGCAAAGGGCGAGATTCAGCCGCAGATGGTCGAGAAGTTCGAGACCTCGCCCGACAAGCTGACCTTCACGTTCACGCTGCGGCCCGGCCTTAGCTGGCACGATGGCGCGCCGGTCACATCGGAAGATTGCGTCGCCTCGATCAAACGCTGGGGCGCCAAGGATGGCATGGGCCAGAAGCTGATGAGCTTTGTAGCCGAGCTAGCCGCTACCGATGCAAAAACCTTCACGATGAAGCTCAAAGAGCCGACTGGCCTTGTGCTAACAGCCCTCGGCAAGCCCTCGTCGAATGTGCCATTCATGATGCCGAAACGGGTTGCCGATGGTGATCCCAACACCCAATTGTCCGAATTCATCGGCTCGGGCCCCTTCGTTTTCAAAAAGGACGAATGGAAACCCGGCGACAAGACAGTCTACATCAAGAATGACAAATACGTGCCCCGCGCCGAGCCCGCCTCTGGTCTGGCTGGTGGCAAGGTCGTCAAGGTTGACCGCGTCGAGTGGCGTGCGATCAGCGACCATCAACAGGCTGTCAACGCGCTGCTCGCCGGCGAGATCGACATCATCGAACAGCCGCCGCACGATCTTTACCCGCTGATCAAGGCCGACAAGTCGATCAAGTTCGTCGATTGGAACCCCCTCGGCAACCAGTACACCTTCCGGCCCAACTGGACGCACAAGCCGTTTGACAACCCGAAGATTCGCCAGGCGCTTTGGTATGCCTTCAATCAGGAAGACTTTCTCAAAGCAGTGATCGGTGATCCAGCCTACTACAAGGTCTGTAAGGCTATGTTCGTTTGCGGCACGGCGCTCGCCTCCGACGCCGGCATGGCCGACAAGCTCGAAAGCAATATGAAGAAGGCGCAGGAGCTGCTGAAGGAAGGCGGCTACGATGGCACGCCGATCGTGTTGATGCATTCGACCGACCTGTTCGTATTGACGAACCTTGCACCGGTCGCGAAGCAGCTGATGGAGAAGGCGGGCTTCAAGGTCGATATGCAGTCGATGGATTGGCAGACAGTGGTTGCCCGTCGCGCCAAGAAGGATGCACCAGAGGCCGGCGGCTGGCACGCGTTTCTCACCTCCTGGGTGGCGGCCGACGTGCTCAATCCGGTGATGGCGGCTTACTTCAATTCCGGATGCGAGAAGGCGCTATTCGGCTGGCCGTGCGATGCCGAAATGGAGAAGTTACGCGACCAGTTCGCCCGCGAGACCGATCCAGCCAAGCAAAAAGCAATCGCCGAAGCGGTCCAGGTGCGCGCAACTGAGATCGTAACCCACGTGACGCTCGGCCAGTGGTATCAGCCGGGTATTACCCGTGCCAACATCGATGGCTGGATACCAGCCCCGGCGCCGGTGTTCTGGAACATCACCAAGAGGTAGGATCACCCCCACAACCGTCACCCCGGCGTAGGCCGGGGGGATTGACCAGCCTCAACAGGTTCATTTTCAAAGGCCAAATGAATGTGGGAGACTTCGTTTCCTCGTCGCAACAACTAATTTGCGGGACCTTGTCGCGTGTCCCGGGCTGCGCCGGGATGACGGTCTGGAGTGGGTGACGGTTGAGGTTTGCTCGTAAGAATTAGGCTGCTTACTCAACAGGGATGGCACATATGTTCGTCTACATCCTGCGACGGCTGGCGGCGACGATACCGGTGATGTTGATCGTCGCCGTATTCGTTTTCCTCATGTTGCGGCTGACCCCTTCGGATCCAGCAGCCATCATCGCCGGCGACAACGCCAATGCCGAACAGGTCGCGGCGATCCGCTCGAAACTCGGCCTCGACCGGTCGATGCCGGTCCAGTTTGCCATCTGGTCGAGTAAGTTGCTGCAGGGCGACTTCGGCGAAAGCTTCTTTTTCAAGAAGACTGTCACCTCGTTGATCGCCGACCGCATTGAGCCGACGCTATCGATTACCGTGCTCACGATACTGTTCGCGATTATCATTGCCGTGCCGCTGGGCGTGTTATCAGCATACACACAAGGTAGTTGGCTCGACCGGATCGTGATGGGCTTTTCAGTGCTCGGATTCTCAGTACCGGTGTTCGTTATCGGCTATGGCCTGATCTATTTTCTGGCGATCCAATCGAATTGGTTTCCGGTCCAGGGATATCAGCGGCTGTCGGAAGGTTTTGGTGGCTACATTCATCGCCTGATTTTGCCCTCGCTGACGCTCTCGGTGATCTACATCGCGTTGATCGCCCGCATGACCCGCACGAGCGTGATCGAGGTGTTATCCGAGGACTACATCCGCACCGCGCGCGCCAAAGGACAGACCGAGCTCAAGGTCCTATTCCGGCACGCACTACGCAATGCCGCGGTGCCGATCGTCACCGTGATCGGCCTTGGCATCGCGCTGCTGATTGGCGGCGTTGTCGTGACCGAGAGCGTGTATACGATCCCTGGCCTCGGACGGCTCACCGTCGACGCCGTACTAGCGCGCGATTATCCGACGATTCAAGCGGTAATCCTGCTGTTCTCGCTTGTCTACGTGCTGATCAATTTAGCCGTCGACCTGCTCTACACCGTGCTGGACCCGAGGATCCGCTATTGAGCATTGATCCAAACTTGACGGTACCATCGTCGCCGTTGACCGCCACGCTTGAGCCGAGGCCCGTCCGCCCAACCGTGTGGCACAAACTCTGGCGCAACCCCGGCGTGGTCATCGGCGGAATAGTGTTCCTGCTCATTACCGTCATCGGCCTCACAGCACCGTGGCTCGGCACCATGAGCCCAACCGAGATCAATCCGGCATTCCGCAACAAGCTACCCGGTGCTGAGGCGACGTACCGGCTCGACGATGGCACGAAGGCATCCCGCGTGCATCATCTGGGCACTGATAGCCTGGGTCGCGACGTCTACAGCCGGGTCGTCTATGGCGCGCGCGTTTCGATCCTTGTCGGCCTTGCGGTTTCCGCAATCTCGATCATCATCGGACTGCTCATCGGACTTGTCGCCGGATATGTGCGCTGGCTCGACTTCTTCGTCATGCGCATCATGGATGGTTTGATGGCAATCCCGGCAATCCTGCTCGCCATCGCGCTGGTGTCGCTGTTTCGTGCCGGCATCGGTAGCGTCATCGCGGCGATCGTTGTGCCGGAAATTCCCCGCGTCGTGCGGCTTGTGCGCTCGGTCGTGCTGCAAGTGCGCAACGAGCCTTACGTAGAAGCCGCCATCACACTGGGCACGCCGACACCAACGCTGATTGCGCGCCACATCCTACCGAATACCATCGCACCGCTGATCGTGCAGGGGACGTTCATTTGCGCCTCGGCGATCCTGGTCGAGGCAATATTGTCATTTCTCGGTATCGGCATTCCACCGGAGACGCCGACCTGGGGTAACATCATGGCCGAAGGCCGGGTGATGTTCCGCATTTTCCCGCACAACATTCTCTATCCCGGCATTCTACTTGCGTTGACCGTACTCGCGGTCAACATGCTGGGCGATGGCTTGCGTGATACGCTCGATCCGAAAATGGAGCGGCGTCCGTGAGCAAGTCCGAATTTCAAAATGTGCTCGAAATAGCAAACCTATCCGTGGCATTGCCGAAGGGTTCCGACCGCCGCCACGCTGTCGACGGCGTGACATTCTCAGTCGCACGCGGTGAGATTGTCTGCGTCGTCGGCGAATCCGGATCCGGCAAGTCGGTGACCGCGCAGGCGATAATGGGTCTACTGCCGAAAGGGCAGCTGACGCGAGATGCAGGATCGATCCTCCTAGAGAGCGAGAACGTCTGCACCGTTACGACGCAGCGCCTGCGCGACCTGCGCGGCACCCGCATGTCGATGATCTTCCAAGAGCCGATGACCGCACTCAATCCGGTCGAGCGGGTCGGCGACCAAATCGGCGAAGTATTGGAGATCCACACCAAATTAGGTGCGACCGAGCGCCGGCAGCGCGTACTCGAAATCATGCGCTCGGTGCACTTACCCGATGTCGATCAATTGATCGACTGCTTTCCACATCAATTATCCGGCGGGCAGCGTCAGCGCATCATGATCGCGGCGGCCTTGGTGCTCGATCCCGTGCTGTTGATCGCCGACGAACCGACGACCGCGCTCGACGTCACAACGCAGGCGCAAATTCTGTCGCTGATCAAGGAGCTGCAGGTGCGGCGCGGCACCGGCGTGTTGTTCATCACGCATGACTTTGGCGTGGTGGCCGACATTGCCGACCGCATCGTCGTTATGCAGAACGGCAGGGTGGTCGAGACCGGCACCCGCGACGAGATCCTGCGAAACCCGCGCGAAGCGTACACACGGATGCTGATCGCTTCAGTGCCGAGTTTGACGCCGCCGCCGCGCAAGCCCATCACAGCGCCAATCACGTTGACGACGACGAACCTAACTAAAACCTATTCGAGCCCCGGATTCTTTCGTGCAGGCCGCGCGGTAAAAGCCGTGCAGAATGTGTCAATCACCGTTCGCCGGGGCGAGACACTCGGGATCGTCGGCGAATCCGGGTCCGGCAAATCGACCGTGGCACGCTGCATCGCGCGGCTGGTTGATCCAACTTCTGGCGAGATCCGCATCGGCGATCTCAACATCGCGACAATGCGTGAACGCGAGCTGCGCCCCGAGCGCCGCCGCATCCAGATTGTCTTCCAAGACCCCTATCGCTCGCTCAATCCACGCCGCACGGTCGAAGCCTCGATCATCGAAGGCCCAATGAACTATGGCACCACATCCGAGGCAGCCATCGCGCGCGCCCGCGAGCTAATGGCCCTGGTCGGTCTGTCGCCAGATGCGCTGTCGCGCTATCCGCATCAATTCTCAGGCGGACAACGGCAACGCATAGCCATCGCCCGCGCACTGGCCATGGAGCCTGAGTTGCTCATCGCGGATGAAGCGGTATCGGCGCTTGACGTATCGGTGCAAGCGCAAGTGTTGAAACTGATCGATGAAATACGTCAGCGGTTCAATATCGCCGTGCTGTTCATCACGCATGATCTGCGGGTGGCAGCCCAAGTGTGCGACCGGATCGCCGTGATGCAATCAGGTGTCGTCGTCGAGGAGGGGGCGACCGCCGATCTCTTCGCCGCGCCTAAGCACGCCTACACAAAAGCCCTTTTCGAAGCGGCACCGGGCAGGAATGCGATATTTGGGGAGGCAGCCAGCTTGGTCGCTGGATAACTGTTTCGAAACACCTGGAAGCAGGAAAATTGTCATGATGAAACTCGCCGAATATTCAAGCTACGATGGTCTCGGTCTGGCTGAGTTGGTCGCCAAGAAACAGGTAACGCCAAAGGAGTTGGCGCTTACTGCGGCCGCGGCGATCGATAAAGCCAATCCGAATCTCAATGCCGTGGTCGAAATCTACGAAGACCGCATCGATGGGCTCGACGAGAAGAGCCTGGGGTCTGGCCCATTCCACGGGGTGCCTTTTCTCATGAAGGACGTTTTCGGCCACGAGAAGGGCCGCAAAATCGAGTTCGGATCCAGGCTCTGCAAAGGCATGGTGGTGGAGGCTGGAACCTACCTCGTCGATCACCTCAAGGCTGCGGGCGTCAATATCCTCGGCCGCTCGGCCGCACCAGAATATTCGATGGCGGGCACGACCGAGGGCATGCTGTACGGCAACACGTCGAACCCCTGGAAACATGGCTATTCCGCTGGCGGCTCTAGCGGCGGCGCGCAGTCGGCAGTGACCGGCGGCATCGTGCCACTTGCCCACGGCTCCGACATCGGCGGCTCGATCCGTATCCCGGCTAGTTTCTGTGGCGGCGTCGGCTTGAAGCCGTCACGCGGGCGCGTCTCGATCGGCCCAGTGGTCGACGAAGGCGGCTTCGGCTATTCAGCAAATCTCGTACAGGCAAAGACGGTGCGCGATGCGGCGGCCATGCTTGAGTGCCTATCGGCGCCGATGCCGGGCGATCCCTTCATCATTCCTCGACCTTCGGAGAGTTACGCAGAACTCGCAAAACGATCAGCGGGAAAGCTACGCGTCGGCATCGTGCTTGACGAACTGGTCGGCGCGGCGATCGATCCGGAAGTCGCCAACGCGGTCGAAGCGACCGGCAAGGTGCTGGCCGGCATGGGCCACACCGTTGAGCGGGCTCATGTCGATATGGGCGGTGTCGGAGTGCTTGATGCGACCACGGCAATCTTTTTCTTCGGGTTCGACAGTCGTCTCGAGGGTTACGCGACGCGATCCGGCAACAAGATTGGTCCGGACACGCTCGAACCGGTAATCCTCGCCATGTATGAGTATGCCAAGACGATCACTGCGGCCCAGTTCATGTCGGCGTTAGGAGCGGCGAACGTCGCGCGACGCAAGCTCGGGGCTTTCTGGACCAAGTACGATATCTGGTTATCGCCAACCACTGCTCGCGTCGCCGAGCCGTGGGGCAACTATAATCTGTCCAAACCAGGGGTTGGCGCCAAGCACTTATCGCAAGATCTTTTCAAAATCCCAGTGCAGTTCACGATCCCGCACAACATCATGGGCACGCCCGCGATGTCGTTGCCGCTCGCTGTGCATTCGAACGGATTGCCGATCGGAATCCAGATCGCAGCCAAGCCGGCCGGCGAGCATGTCGTGCTGCAAGTAGCGACGGCACTGGAACAAGCGATGCCGTGGGCCGGGCGCGTGCCGCCGTTGCATGTTTCAACGATGTGACGAAACCAATCGGCGTTCATCGCAGAGCGCGCGTTCTCCGGCACGATCATCTCGTAACCGTTGAGGCTGCAAAACGACAACAGGCGAACGTGCTGCAATGCGACGACCACTCAACCTGAAGCACCTGCTGGCGCTCTCAATTTCATTGTTGATGTGCGCGACGATTGCACTCATCGCCATGACCGTCGGACGATCCGGCGTCCGGCGCGTCGAAGTGGAAATCGGCTCATCGCTCAAGCTGTTGGCCGACCAGATGCAAGACAAGCTCGATCGGACGCTGTTCGAACGGTATCGTGAAATCGCTACCGCCGCGCGGCTGTTTCGAACGCTCGCGGTTGCAGACAGGCCGGACGCAGTCAAATTGTGGCTATCGGAATTGCAGCAGACGTATCCGGACTACGCCTGGATCGGATTCACGCGCCGCAACGGCATCGTCGCCCGCGCGACCAACGGCGTGCTCGAAGGCACCGACATGTCGCAACGGGCATGGTTTATCTCCGGCCTCAAGGAACCGACGGTTGGCGATGTCCATGCCGACGAGAATTTGGCTCAACTGGTTCAGCGGCATGCCGCAGCACAACCTAAGTTTCTCGACATCTCGGCGCCGGTCGTCGCCGCTACTGGCGAAACCATCGGCGTGCTTGGTGCACAGATCGACTGGAGCTGGGCAGAGGAAGTCAGAGATTCGTTGTTCGGAAACGCACCGGAAGGCAAAGGCGAACAAGTGCTGGTTCTGACCGAGACTGGCGTGGTACTTCTCGGCCCCCAGGAACTGACTGGCAAGAAACTCGAACTCGAAAGTGTTCGGCAAGCCATGACCGGCGCCAACAAATTCGCAATCGAGCAATGGCCGGATGGCGGACGGTATGTCACAGGTTACGCAAAAAGCAACGGCTATCGAAACTTTGCCGGCCTCGGTTGGATCGTCTTGGTCCGACAGAATGCCGACGAGGCGCTCGCGCCGGCCATCAAACTGCAACGGCAAACATTGGTTCTCAGTCTTGGGCTTGCTGCCTTGGCAGCAATTGCGGCCTGGTTCTTGTCCGGTCGGATATCCGCCCCGTTGCTTCGATTAACGCATGCCGCTGATGCGTTGCGCGAGGGAAACCCGGTCGGCATTCCCGAAGTGCGCGACTACGCGGAAGTCGAGTCGCTTTCGAGGTCGCTGGCTACACTTGTGTCCGAGTTGAAGCACCGGCAATCGGCACTGGAGGCCTTGAACGAATCGCTTGAAACGCAGGTCGAACAACGTACCAGCGACCTTGCCGGCCGGAACGCAGCCTTGGATCTGGCGCTTGCCCAAGCCGAGGAGGCGACTGCGGTCAAGTCCCGGTTCCTCGCGGCTGCCAGCCACGACCTGCGCCAGCCATTGCATGCCATGGCCTTATTTACACGCGCACTTTCGCGGCGCGTATCGGGACCGGAAGCGCCTCAACTTGTGGCACAGCTCGAAGGCTCGCTGTCCTCGCTCAAGGGAATATTCGATGTACTCCTTAATGTTTCGAGGCTTGACGCGGGATTGATCCAGCCGAATGTCGAGCGAGTTTCTGCCGTCGAATTGTTGGAACGCCTGACCGTGGGATTTCGGGCTGAGGCGGAAGGCCGCGGGCTGAAATTCAAGACGCACAGCCTCGATGTCCTCATCATGACCGACCCCGCGCTGCTCGAAACGATACTGCGCAATCTCGTGTCGAACGCCCTGAAGTTCACGAGATCCGGCGGAGTCTTGCTCGCCGTTCGTTGTCACAGCGAAGGCGTACTATTCGAAGTCTACGATACGGGGCCCGCATCCCGGCGCATCGCTAAGGCAGGATCTACGAAGAATTCGAGCGATCGAAGGAACAGGCAAGCGGTGCCAACGACGGATTGGGCATGGGGCTCTCGATCGTCCGGCGCTATGCTAAACTGTTGGGTATCGGATTGAGGATGACCTCCAAAATGGACCGGGGAACGCACTTCACGCTTGTCGTTCCTGAAACACTAGTCGCACGCCCCGCTGAGCGAGATCGGCCAGGAAGCAAGCTCAATGACGTCCGCTCGAAGCTCGCCGGCCAGACTGTCCTCATCATCGATGATGATCCTCAGATCGTCGATGGCATGAAGCGCGAACTCACCGACAGAGGTTGCCGCCCCCTGACCTTCGCGTCCATCGCCGAAGCGAGAGCTGCGTTGTTGGCAGGTCGACAATTCGACGTCGCAGTCGTCGATTTCCACCTCGGCGACGATCAGACTGGTCCGGCCTTACTGGAGGCGATCGAAGGCGTGCGAGGCGGACCCGTTCCCGCGTTGATCCTTACGGGCGGCACCGACGCCGTGACGCTTGCAGCGGTACTGGCGACCGGACGCCCCTGGCTCACCAAGCCGGCCGAACCCGATGATGTCGCCAATGCGCTCGAACGTCTCATCGGTACAGGGACAACCGCCTGACAGCAGTCGGTTAAGCGGCTACAATGCAATGCCAATTTACGCCAAACCGTGTTATCCAACTCACTGTGGATTTGAGCCGGACCGTGGCGGAACACATGGCGACTGGACAACGACGCAAGGCACTCGTAGCTGACGATCACGGTCTTTATCGCAAGAGCCTCGGGCTATTGCTCAAAGACAGCCTCGACTTCGCGGACGTGATTGAAGTGAGCGGATTTGATGACGCCATGGACCGCCTCGCCGGCGATCCCTCGATCAGCTTGGCACTTTTCGATCTCTCAATGCCCGGCATGAACGGTCCCCAAAGTCTGACCGTGGTCAAGGAAACCTACCCGCATGTGCGGGTCGCGGTGGTCTCGGGCTCGGAGGATCGCAATAACGTCTTATCAGCCGTGTCGCTGGGATTGAGCGGTTACATCCCAAAGAGCTTGCCGGAAGACGAAATCGTTAAGGCATTGACGCTCATCTGCGACGGTCAGATCTATATCCCGCGATTTATGATGGCATCGGCTGCCCCACCCATGCCCGAAGCAGCGGCTCCAGTGACAACGGCAGCGAGCGCAATTCCAGTGTCCGAGCCAACGCTCGAAAACCTGACGCCCCGGCAGCGCGATGTTCTCCAGTGCATACTACGCGGATTGGCCAACAAGGAAATCGCGCGCGAACTCGATATCGCCGAGGGTACTGTCAAAATCCATCTGGCGGCGCTATTCGCACAGTTTGCCGCCCGCAACCGAACCGAACTCGCGACACGAGCCCAGGCTCTTGCCCACTAGGCTGCCACCCACCCCGCCGGGCGCTCCACATGATCGGTGAGCCAGCGGTGCAGCACCCCCGGATCGAACGGCTTCGCGAGGACCGGAAAAACGTTTTCATGTTCGGCAAGCATGGTGTGGCCGGTCGTGACGATGGTGGGGACCTTGTGGCCGATTGCCTGTGCAATGGCCGTCGCGCCCTTGATGCCGGTGAAACCTTCGTCGAGCTGGTAATCGGAAATAATGGCGCTGACTTTCGCTATGCGTGAGCCGAGGGCACGCACGGCGGCGGCGGCCGATTTCGCCGGAAGTGCTTCGAAGCCCCAATCATGCACCAGCATTGATAGCGCATCAGCGAGTTGCTGATCGTTCTCGACGATAACGATGAGGGGGCGTTCGCGAGATTCGGCCATGTAGATCCTCCAACACCTTGAGCGACTGCTGCGCCATTAAGCGTGAGTTCATGCCGTTCGTACATTCAGTGAGATGCGCTAGGCCGTTCGGTCTATTGCGATTCCAGCCTCCTAGAATGCTTGGCCGGATATCGAATTGAGGCAAATTTGCACACCTTGTTGAGCACCGAACTCGTGTCGCGCACCGTCCAATTCGGCCATGCGGCCTAGGTCACCGCCGCATCGCCTAGCCCTTCCGGCGGAATATCGCCAACCGATAAACTCATTCATCTTCAAGGTATCCCGACTGTGATGCCGGTGGCCTAGCAAAACGACACCGTAGAACGACAGGACCTTCACGAAACCGAAGAGTTGTTAAAGTACACATATGGAGTTGTGCCATGACCGCAAGGTTCTCAGTTCTGACAATCGGTCTGATACTCGGATCGGCTGCACTGACGACGAACACTTGGGCGCGGGGATCTCATGCTGCTCGCTCAGGCGCCACCTCAACTGTCCTGCGACCTAGTGCGACCCATCTAGTGCATAAGGTGGCCACCGATACTGGGACGGCGGTAAGTCGGAGCAATCGGACCGAGCTTCTGACGGACCACGGCATGCATCTCGCAGATCATCGAAAAACCGGCGATCCACAGGGCTCGGATCACGATCATACTCACCATCCGAAACCGGCAAACACCGCGACCAGCACTGATGCCTCGACCAGCGTAACGATCGCCGCCGCACCGGCCTTGCCGACGATCGCGCCGCCGCAAGTGCCGGCACCGGCGTCGAGTGCAACCGATCAGCCCGCGTCCGTGCCGTCCCCTGCACTGTCCAGTGCAACTTCGACAGGCGGCACGGCCGCACCTGACAGCACAGGCGGTGGTGGCACGACGCTTGCCGATTGCATGACGTTCTGGGGCCCGGAAACCCACATGACCAAGGTCGAATGGCGAGCGACCTGCGTCCGGTCACTCGAAGGGCTCGATTTGTTGGGCGGTGCGCACGAAGCATCCGCCGCTGGCCAACCCTCGCAATCGGATCACGTTCGACATCTCACCCGCCGCGCCGCTTCAAAATCGTCCCACACCGGGCTTTGATCGTAACGGTGACACCATCATTTGCAGTTTGCGCGTGGCCGTGAATTCGCGGCCGCTTGCATCTTCATGTTCGCCCCGGTGACGAAAGCGCAAACGCAATAGACCGGATGGCCTAGCCCGCAACGCCGGCGAACTACAGCCTCTGTCCGAGTACCGCTGACTGCCTTTTCGGGCGATCCTGGGATCAATCAAGCCATTTCCGCCACAAGGTCGATCAGATCAGGACATCGCACCATGCGCCTTCACACAACCGAAATGCCGTCCAGTCGTTCGATCATGCCCTGCCGAACTTATCGAAATGCTCGATGCCAATGAATTGGCAGACATCGGCGCAGGCCTGTGCCGCAAACCTCAATTTGGTAACAAGGGCATTTCGCAAATGACGCAAGAACTCGAACCAATTCAGCCGCGCCGCCAGCGATGGCCACTTACGGTCGCGCTTGCCGTGGCTCTGTCGGCCAGCGCCGGTGGAATTTACTACACGCGGCCCCGCGCCGACCCTGCCCCGGCGAACTCAGCCAACAATCCAGCACCCGCCGGCAACTCCACCGCTGAAGCACCGGTTCATGTGGCGATCGTCGAGCGGCAGAATTTCCCATTGTTCCTGACCGGCCTCGGCACCGTTCAGCCGACCAACTCGGTCAACGTGCGCACGCGCGTTGATGGTCAGATCGAAAAGATCGCATTCGAAGAAGGCCAACCGGTTCGAGAAGGCGATCTTCTGGTCAAGATCGACGCCGCCCCCTTCGAAGCTGCTCTGCATCAGGCGGAGGCGAAATTGGCCCAGGATACAGCCAGCCTAACCAACGCAAAGCAGGATTTGGAGCGCACTAAAGCGCTGAGCCGGAATGGCAATGCCACGCTGCAGCTCCTTGACCAGCGGGTCGCGGCGGTATCTCAGTTGACCGCGCAATTGCTGGCCGACAACGCCACGATCGAAGCCGCGCAGGTCCAGCTCGGCTATACGACGATTGTCGCTCCGCTCAGCGGCCGCGTCGGCTTTCGGGCCGTGGACAAGGGCAACATCGTCCACGCGACGGATCCGGCGGGCATCCTCACGATCAATCAGATCGAGCCGATTTCGGTGGTGTTCACGGCGCCCGAGCAAGATTTACCGGCAATCTCCGAAAGTGCAAAATCCGGACCGCTGAAAACCTTGGCCTTCAGTTCCGACGGCAAAAAGCAGTTGGGCGAAGGCGAGTTGAAGCTTATCGACAATCAGATCGACCAGGCCAGTGGCACCATCCGATTGAAGGCCACTTTCGCCAACGCCAATGCTGCGTTCTGGCCAGGCTTTTCCGGTTCCACCAAGCTGCGGGTCGGCACACTGAACAAGGTCCTCGTGGTGCCCGACAGCGCCGTCCAGCGCGGTCCAAATGGCCTGTTCGTGTTCGTTGCCACGCCCGATCTCAAAGCGGAACAGCGGCCAGTCAACGTCGGCCACATCGGCGAAAATCTCGCGGTAATCGAGAGCGGACTCGTCGAGGGCGAACGCGTCGTGATCAGCGGTCATTATCGGGTCCAGGCCGGAAGCTCCCTGCAGATACTGCCGGAACTCGGACCGGTCCCGGCGAAAATTACATCGCAAGCGAAGGCGGATTGAGCCATGACCGGCGGTATCTCGGCGGCTTCGATCCGCTATCCAATCGGCACTTCTCTCATAATGGTGGGCCTTCTGTTCATCGGCGTCATCGCTTACACGTTGCTGCCGGTGGCCCCTCTGCCGAAGGTTGATTTTCCGACCATCCAGGTGTCGGCCCAGTTGCCAGGCGCAAGTGCCGAAACCATGGCGGTATCGGTGGCGCAACCACTGGAGCGGCAGTTTGCCCAGATCCCCGGTGTCTCACAGACGACGTCGACCAGTGGCCTTGGAACCACCAGCGTCACGGTCCAATTCGACCTCGACCGCAACATCGATGCAGCCGCGAACGATATCCAGGCCGCCATCAACGCCGCTAGCGGCCAGTTGCCGCGCGAACTGCCCAGTCCGCCGACATACAAGAAGGTGAACCCGGCCGACTCGCCGATCATGCTGCTTTCGGTGACCTCCGACAGTCTGCCGCTGATCGATGTCGACGAAATCGCCGACACCAAACTCGCGCAGCAAATCAGCCAGATCTCCGGCGTGGGACAGGTCAGCATCGGTGGCGAACAGAAGCCAGCCATCCGCATCCAGCTCGATCCCGCCAAGCTGGTCGCCAAGAACCTTTCGCTCGAAGACGTGCGGCAGCAGTTGACGGTCAGCACCGTCAATACACCCAAGGGCAACATTGACGGCGAAGTGCGCAACTACACGATTTTGGCCAACGACCAGTTGCAGCGGGCCGAGGACTGGAACCAGGTCATCGTCGCCTATCGCAATGGTGCTCCGTTGCGCATTCACGACATTGGTCAAGCCATTGCCGGCCCGGAAGACGCCAAAAAAGCTGCCTGGGCATCAGGCAAGCGCGGCGTCTTTCTGATCATCTTCAAGCAGCCTGGCGCCAACGTCATCGAGACCGTCGACAAGATCAAGGAGCTGCTGCCACGCCTGAAGGCCGCGCTGCCACCCGCGGCCCATGTCGAAATCCTGAGTGACCGGACCCAGACCATTCGCGCCTCGGTGGAGGACGTGAAGTTCACACTGCTGCTGACGATCGGTCTCGTCGTCGGAGTTATCTTCCTGTTCCTGCGCACCTTCTGGGCCACCGTCATACCTTCGATCACTGTGCCGCTGTCCCTGACGGGCGCACTCGCCCTGATGTATCTCGTTGTCTTCAGCCTCGACAACATTTCGCTGATGGCCCTGACGATCTCGGTTGGTTTCATCGTCGATGATGCGATCGTCATGCTCGAGAACATCGTTCGCCACATCGAGGAGGGCATGCAGCCCTACGATGCGGCGATGAAGGGCGCCGGCGAAATAGCGTTCACGATCGTATCGATAAGCGTTTCGCTCGTGGCGGTATTCATTCCATTGCTGCTCATGGGCGGCGTGATCGGCCGGCTGTTCCGCGAATTCGCCGTGACGACGACGATGTGCATTGCCGTTTCCGCGGTGCTGGCACTGACACTTACCCCGATGATGGCCTCAAGGTTCTTGACGCCGGAACACGAGACAAAGCATGGACGCTTCTACCAGGTCACCGAGCGGGGATTTGAAGCCTTGTTGCGTGGCTATTCGCGCGGCCTCGATTTCGTCCTGCGCCATCAGTTTCCGACCCTATGCGTCTTTCTCGCGACCCTCGTCGCTACCGGATATCTGTTCGCGATCATACCAAAGGGGTTCTTTCCGCAGCAGGACACCGGCCTGATCACTGGGATTTCGGAAGCCGGGCAGGATGTCTCGTTTGGCGAGATGATGAAGCGCCAGGAGGCGCTTGGTGAAATCATCGGCCGGGATCCGGCCGTCGCAACCACCGCCATGGTGATTGGCAGCGGCGGTCCGACCGCCACCTTGAACAATGGCCGCGTGTTCATCACACTCAAGCCGAAAGCCGAGCGCGATACGTCGGTCAGCCAGGTCATTGCGCGTTTGCGGCCTCAACTCGACAAGGTCGAAGGCGCCCGCCTGTTCATGCAGGCGGCGCAGGACGTCAATGTCGGCGGGCGACTCGCGCGCACCCAGTTTCAATACACGCTGCAGGATTCGAACCTGGACGAACTCAATGATTGGGCGCCGAAAATCCTCGAACGCTTGAAATCGGTGCCGCAACTGCGTGATGTGGCGACCGATCAGCAGTTCAATGGATTGGCACTGTCCTTGACGATCAATCGCGACCAGGCATCGCAGTTCGGCATCCCACCGCAGCTCATCGACGACACGCTCTACGACGCCTTTGGGCAACGCCAGGTGGCCCAGTATTTCACCCAGCAAAACAGCTATCACGTCGTCATGGAGGTACTGCCCGAACTGCAAGGCACGGTCGATAGTCTGGACAAGATCTTCATCAAGTCGCCGGCCACCGGACAGCAGGTGCCGCTGTCGCGCATCGCTTCCTGGACGACACGCAAAACAGCGCCGCTTTCGATCAGCCATCAAGGCCAGTTCCCGGCCGTAACCATCAGCTTCAATCTGGCGCAGGGCGCGGCGCTCGGCGAAGCGACCGCGATCATCCAGAACATGGAGCGCGAGTTGCAACTACCAGCGACTCTGATCGGCACATTCCAGGGCAATGCGCAGGCATTCCAGGACTCGTTGCGCACCGTGCCCCTGCTCATCGGCGCGGCGTTGGTGGTCGTCTATCTGATCCTTGGTGTCTTGTACGAAAGCTACATCCACCCGCTGACGATCCTATCAACATTGCCTTCGGCTGGTTCAGGCGCGATCGCGACCTTGATGCTGTTCGGCTTCGACTTCAGTCTCGTCGCTATGATCGGCGTCATCCTGTTGATCGGCATTGTCAAGAAGAACGGTATCATGATGGTAGATTTCGCGATCACGGCGGAGCGGGATCTGGGTCTATCGGCTGAGGACGCAATCCGCAGGGCCGCACTGCTCAGGTTCCGTCCGATCATGATGACGACCATGGCAGCACTACTCGGTGCCGTGCCGTTGATGTTCGGCGCTGGCACCGGTGCGGAAATTCGCCAGCCGCTTGGCTATGCCATGGTCGGCGGATTGATGATCAGTCAGATGATGACCCTGTTCACGACCCCGATTGTCTACATCTACCTGGATCGCCTCGCCGGTCTGTTCACCTCCGAGCCGCGTCATCAAATCACGCCACAAGAGCAGGCAGCGCTTTCGGGAAACACAAGCTAACCCATTGAAAAGATTGGTAGCGGAACCCGGACTTGAACCGGGGACCTACGGATTATGATGACGATCAGAAAGGCATAAATCGTATAAATATCAACAAGTTAATCGGGCGTCCGTTGCAGGTATTGCCCAATTGAACACCATCGTGCGGCACTCACTCCCACAAACCTCACGCAAGACTTGACCAACAAAGCTTGATAGAAAACGTCGTATATCATATTGATATATTCGACATTATGTATCATTGTATGCCAATGAAAAGTGCCCTTACACAGCGCGAACGTGCGCTCCGCCTGCTGCAGAAGCAGGGCATGGTGCGGCTTGCCGAATTTGCGGCAGCCGGCATCACTGCGGCCACCGTCGCGCGAATGGAAGAGGGCGGGGATGTGGACCGCCTCAGTCGCGGCCTCTATCGGCTGCCCGGTCAGTCCGACGATGCCAATCACGATCTCGCGCTCGTGGCCAAGCTAGTGCCTGGCGGCGTCGTTTGCCTCGTATCCGCGCTTGCCTTCCACGAGCTGACCGACACCATCCCCTCGCGCGTTTGGATCGCCATCGGATCGAAGGATCGCAAGCCAGTGGTAACGCAACCGGCGCTGCAGATCGTGCGCTTCGCTCCTGAGATGCTGCGATCAGGCATCGAGAATCATGTCATTGACGGCGTCGATGTCGCGATTACCACGCCTGCGCGCACCGTGGTCGATCTCTTCCGTTATCGTGTGCCCGCCGGCCGCCGGTTCCAGAAGAGCCCCGGCCTCAATCTCGCACTCGAAGGCTTGCGCGAAATCCTGCGGAGCCGCAAGGCGACGCCATCGCAGATTGCCGGGATCGCCGAAACGCTCGGCGTCTGGAAGGCGATGCGGCCCTATATGGAGGCCATGACCGCAAATGCTTAAGCCCGCCAACATTGCAGCCTCTGTTCGCGCGCGCCTCCTGAACCTGTCGCGTGAGCGCAATGAACCATTTCAACTGCTGCTGACACGCTATGTACTCGAACGGCTGCTGTATCGGCTCAGCTTGACCGCTCATCGCGACCGCTTCGTGTTGAAGGGCGCGATGTTGATGACCACTTGGTTCGAGAATGCATTCCGTCCGACCCAGGATTTGGACCTTCTCGGCTTCGGCAATCCGGAACCAGAGGTGATGCTCGACGTGTTCCGCGACGTCTGCCGTGTCGTGGTCGAGGACGGCGTCATATTCGATAGCGACGCACTCACCATCAAGCATATCCGCGAAGAGTTTGAGTACGGCGGTCTGCGGCTGAAGACGAACGCCACGCTTGACGGCGCGCGCGTTCGCGTACTCATCGATATCGGCTTCGGCGATGCCGTCGAACCGCAAGAGCGCTATCTGCCGGTGCTACTTGATCTCCCGGCGCCACGCGTGCGGGTCTATCCGCCGGAGGCAGTAATCGCCGAGAAGTTTGAGGCCATGGTCATGCTCGGTCGCGCCAACAGCCGCATGAAGGATTTCTACGACATCTGGGTGCTGGCACGTTCGAACGAGTTCGCCGGTGACGCGCTCCCGCGCGCGATCCGCGCCACCTTCGACCGGCGCGGCACGCAAATCCCCGCCGTGCGACCCGATGCACTGACGGCCGCGTTCGCCGCAGATGCCATGAAGCAGCAGCAGTGGACGTCCTTCGTCGAGAACATCGCGGTGCAGCCCGGCACGCTGTCCGAGGTGATCGAGGATATTGCCGCCTTCCTGATGCCGCGTGCGGAAGCGGCGAGGGCGCTGGCGGCAACTGGCTAGGCAAACACCGGTATGTGGACAGCCGACCGTGGACAGGTCCTTAACTTTACAAGTGATCTTCGCTGTTGGCTCCTCTGCGTGTGAGCGGGCGACCGCACGCTTTATCGTATGCGCGAACGGTGATCTTGTTTCAATCCGCGCCCGCGTGTGAGCGGGCGACGACCGCAATGTCAACGCCGACTTGAATCTGACCCGGGTTTACCGTTGTCGCCGACTTGAATCTGACCCACCGCGGTTTACGGCATCGTTCAAACTTTCTCTTGCTTCGTGGCTTTGCTTTTGACCGCCGTCGTCGATGGCACCTGCGGTCGCGCCAGAATGCCGGCGCGGCGCTTGTCTTTGAGGCGGTAACTTTCACCGGCGATCTGCACGACGGTCGCATGATGCAGCACGCGATCGAGCATGGCGGCGGTCAGCACCGCATCATTGGCGAACGCGTCGTCCCAGCTGCCGAAGCTGAGGTTCGACGTCAGGATCAGAGAGCCCTTTTCGTAGCGGCGTGCAATCACTTGAAAGAACAGGTTGGCCTGCTCGCGCCCGAAGGGCAGATAGCCGATCTCATCGATGATCAGCAGCTTGGGTGCAGCGACGATCCTGTGCATGAACTCTTTCATGCGGCCCTGGCGATGCGCCGCTTCGAGCCCGATGACGAGATCGGCGGCCGACGTGAAGCGAACTTTCCAACCGCGCTGCGCGGCGAGCATTCCGAGCGCGATCGCCAAGTGCGTCTTGCCGGTCCCGCT
>JANLPY010000712.1:0-4618 GCA_031367505.1 Hyphomicrobiaceae bacterium
CGTAACCAGTCGCCTCACGGCACTAGGCGAGGCGGTCTGCCGCTGGTAGCGCGCTCCAGCTTCAAGGAAGCTCGCATCATCTTTGCGGCTTGGCGCGTAGCGTAGAAAGGATTCGGGTTTGCCCCAAGTGGCAGAAAACCATTCAAGAAGCTCCGCGAGCGTCCTGCGATATGGGTAGTCCGGCACGCTGGTATAGCGCGCCATTGAACCGTAAAGGATTAGCCGCTCTACCATTGCTGGGTAAGTCGCCGTGAACAGGGTCGCCATAGGGCCACCCTCGGACCAAGCAAATAGGACGGCCTTTTTTGAACCTGCAGCCCTCATCACTGCGCGCACATCATCCATGCGCTCTTCTAACGTCGGCACACCATCGAATGCATCCGACATGCCTTGGCCGCGCTTATCGAAGACGATGACTCGGAACGACTGCGCGAGCCGCCAGCGTGAGTTCGCCTGCTCGGGGAACTCCCAGTCCACTTCAGCGTGGGATATAGTTCCCGGAACAATGATCAGGTCTTGAGGGCCGCTGCCCAACACCTGGTATGCGATGCTCAGCCCATCGGCATCAGCGTACTGCGTTTTTGGAATCGGCTGCTCAGCGGTCACGGTGCGGCTTCATATCTTCGGCCGCAGTCTCCGCGGTCACCGAGCTGGGGTGTGGATTCCACGTCGATTGCGCCGAGCGTTATGTCAATCGGGATCTGCACCTACTCGACTCGCTCGTAGGAGGAGATGAAGAAGAAATCGGGCCCACCTGACGGGTTCTTTCTTGGTTCAGTCATCATTTTCAGGGTCATGCCTGTTATCTCGAACTCATAGCTGAATCCGGTCAGCGACTGCCCCGAGGAGACTTCGGGCTGAAAATGAAACTTCTTGCCGTCGACTTTAAAGGTGCCTCCTGCAGTCGTCATCGTCTTGTACAATTCAATGCGGTCGGAGTCGGTAATGGCTCCGATAGGAGCTTTCCGATCTTTCGAGAAAAACATATAAAACGCGTGTCCACCTCGCGTATGTATCCGATAGCCGCGTGGGTCTTCCCCGTACACCTCAACCACCTTGGCCGAACCAATTTCCTTGCGCGCAAAGCTGGTCAGCTTCCACACGCCGACAATAGGCGACGCTAGATCTTGCGCCGTCGCTGGGTGAGCGAGTGCAAGAAGCAACGCAAGAGCAGCTGCTAGGCATTGTGCGCGCATTACCCCAACCCCCATTCGTACCTAGAAACACCGTGCTCTTATCGAGTCTGCTTCCGGCGATGACATAGAGAGCGGAATGGGGTCAACCTCGCCCGTGGCTCACAGTCGCCGACTGTCGGTTATCCTACCAACGGGCTGCCGAACTGCAAGGCCCGCCTCGCTCGACCAGGAACAGACCGTATTGGCCCGACCCGGACCGCCCGAAAATCGGGTCGGCTAACTGATCGAACCGGAAGCAAGCTGCCACAAACATTGCACGCAGTCGAGACCCTGGCGTTAACCCCCGCGCCAACACCCCCGCCTAACCAACAATTCGCCGCAGCTCAGTCTCCTAACGCTCCAGTGCTGCCCGCTTCTCGGCCCAGAACTCGTGCTGGTTGTAGACGGCGTCGGTGACGCTACGGGCCCCTTCGACGTGGTTGAGCAACCGGGCTCGAATGTCCTTCGAAATGCCGAGGCGCGCGAGGTTGGTGCCGACAGTGCGGCGCAGCTAGCTCATGTATCGAAAGGTGGACTTCGCCCTAATCGTCGTCTCAGTGACTACAAGTCGTCATAGTGTGGCAAGGCTACGGCCGGTCATAACCCAACGTCCTGAACTTTTGGCCAGAAGCTCGTCTTGCGAGCATGCTTTATTTTGAGATCCGTGAAGTAGGCGGCATGGGTTGGGATAGCGCTCGCTTCGTCGACTTTGGACGCCAGGGCTGCTGCTCGTGCAAGATCGCGTGCGGCGTGAACATACTGAGTTGAGGATGCTCGGGCTAGCACGTCGTCGATTTTGGCACGGAGCAGGATCGTGGCTGCGACCGGTTGCTTGCTCTCCAGCCGGTCAATGGCGTGGTTCAAGACTTGGTAGTGGCGGCCTTCGATTTCGGCCTTGCGCGCCGCAGCTAGTTTGGCGGCCGCAGCGAGGTCCGGCCAATCGACGAGAAACATCAGCGCCTCCAGAGCGTTTGGATATGCGAGTGCGTGCTTGATCGCCTTCCGAACCACGTCGTCGTCCTCGAAATCAGGTAGCCGCTTCACATACTCGCGCAAATAAAATATCCAAAGGTACCGCTCGAACATCTGCCAGCGAAGCGCTTGCGCATCTTGCTTTCGACCTAGTGCATCGAGTGCCGTCAACTTCAGCCCCACAAGTCCTTCGCCCGTGGGGTCTCGCCACTGACCATGGTCACCTGGCACACGGTCAAGCCAAACAAGCGCTTCGGTTGGGCGCTTGGCCGTCAAAAGGCGTTTGGCTGCCCCATTAACGCGGGCAAACGCATAGGGGCTGCGCTCAGCCGCGCTGAGGTAGGCATCGACGTCCCCTTCCGCATCGGCGATATCCATCAATCCCTGGGTGGCTGAGGAACGACGTGACTGCTGCTCGTATTCGGAACTGCGGTCTATCGGCGATTTGGGCATGACGTCCAATAGCCGCAGATCCTGCTCAAAGAGCGAGCGCAAGACGGCGCGCCCCTCGCCCCCAAGCGCCGGCGAGGCAGCCTGAATCAATCCGTCTTTGATGCTGTATCCGTTGTCGAGGAAACTCTTGTGTATACGTTCAACGAGTGCTGCAGCATAATCAACGCCGCATTTCTCGAGTATTCGGCCAAGATCAGTCACCGCCCCCTGTAGGCTACTGCTGGTCATGCCGCTGCTGTCGTCTACTCTTTCCATGATCTTGTGCGAGGCATCGATCAGTTGCCAGAGCCTTACTGCGGCTGCCCGCGGGTTCTTTGGGCCAAGTTCACCGACGATATTTGAGCGGATAGTATCGAGCGTCCGAACGAGATCCCCGGCCATGCGCCAGTCGTAGAAAGCGCGCGAACCTGACAGGCTCTTGATGCGCTTGTCGAGTTCGGCATCAAGCGTATCGCCGCCGCCCTTGGCGGCCAGCATTAAGCGCACCTTTTTCTCGAGAACTTCGTCTCGGTCGCAGGATTCGAGCACGAGCGCTGCGAGCCGCTTTAGGCCCAGCGACCTGAGCGAAATTTCTGTGATAGCGGCTTTGCGGGGCATGGAGAGTGTGTGCCACGACGCTGGAATCTACGCAATCAGGCTCAGCAAGCCGAAGCGGCACGGCAAACGCGCCGCCGAACCACCCCATCGCTATTCAGCAGAAAGCCGAGCGTGCCCTCAATAGCGGTCTGGTGGCACCGGTCGGCCTTCGACGATTGCAAGCAGCCTGCGTTCCCAAAGCTCCAGCGCCCGCCGTTTCTCTTCCAGATAGCCGTGTTGGTCGTAGCGCCCGCCGATAGCTTGCCGACGTCCGGTGACTTGGTTCATCACCCACTGGCGGATTTCCAGCGGCACGCCGGAGGCGGCCATGCCCGTTGCGGCAACGTGCCGAAGATCATGCAACCGAACGTCCTCCAAGCTGAGCGACTGTGCGACCTCGGCAAATGCGTGCGACAGTGTCGTTCGATGAAGGGGGCTGGGTTCTACCAGCCGGGCCGGAAATGGGTAGGGTCCGCGCGCGTCGGCCACAGCCTCCTTCATGATCTTGGCGGCGGTAGGCGGCAGCGGAACCTCGTGCTTCAGCCCATTTTTCGTCCGTTGGCTTGGAATTGTCCATTTCGCCAGCTCGCCATCGAGCGCCAACTCCGAGGTAGTCATCTCTGCAACCTCACTGCGCCGCTGCCCCAGTATCGTCAGCAGCCGCAGCGCTCTCGCGATTACCGGCGGCTGACCGTCAATTGCCTTCCAGAATGCTGCGAGTTCGACGTCATTGAGGACACGATCCCGGGCCGTCTCCTTGCCGCGTTTCCGAATTCGGATTGCCGGGTGGGAAGCCAGCCGTCCCTCGTCGACAGCCCATGAAAAGCAGGCTGAGATTAGCGCCTGCACCCGATTGCATTGGACCGGCCCCGCAGTGTCGGCGACACGGTCGAGCAAGGCGATCACGTCCTGACGCGAAACGTCCGTCGCGACGGCCTGACCCAGGCGTCGCTCGACATGAAGGGCGTACAGTTGTTCATCGGCTCGCCATGTCTTCTTGTGTACCTTGCTGTGGCGTTCGATCCAATCTCGGAACAGCGATCCGAATACCTCGCCCGCTGTTTGGCGCCGTTCGGCAAATGGATCTTGACCATCCCGCTTGGAAGCAACCAGCGCCTCGTGCGCCCGATCCTTGGCTTGCCCGAACGAAAGATAGTCTGGATCGCGGTCGGAGAATGATCCAAGGCGTAGATGGCGCTCTTTTCGCGTGCGCCCACTGCCTACCTGATATCGGCAGTACCAAGAGCGCGTACCATCAGGGAGGCAGTCGAGTTGGAGGCCCTGCACGCCGGTGATCGAGTAGCGCGTCCGGTGACCATTTATGGCCGCCGCCTTGGCAATCAGTCGAGGATGTGGGTCCAGCTTGGGCATCCCTGTTCATTACCACATCAGGTGGTCGCTGAGCAATCGTGGTCACGCACCAGTCACGCAGGTGGGTGAAG
>JANLPY010000748.1:0-3616 GCA_031367505.1 Hyphomicrobiaceae bacterium
TATCTCGGCTGGCACCGCACCAACGATCGCGAAGGCCACACGCTCACCGCGAGCCGCATGCTCGCCGCAGCCTGGGGTTAGCCTCCAACATCAATCCCAAACAGCGCCAAGTTCCCCAATGTGCCTGCCGCCCAGAGCCGAGGATTTATGGTTGACAGTACTATTGAACGCTTGGCGACGTAGGTGACAAACAGGGCTAAAAAGCTCGCCGCCCTCCTTTGTTTTCAAGGAAATGGAGCTATCACGTGACGCCCGAACGCGCGCTCAAGATCGCCCGCGGCGGTTGGACCGTCGTTACGGTACTTGCGCTTGTCGGCTACACCACTGCTTTCGCCGTTGAGATCAGGGATGGCGGATTGGAGGCCCTGAAATCGTGGGGACCATGGCTCCTACTCTTTATGGGCATTGTTACCCTGGCAGGCATACGCTTTGCGTTGCGGCGCTTTGAGAGCGAGATCAAGCCGGTAACAAAGAACAAGTCGCCAACATCCGTCCACGTTCCTTGCAGAGTTCCCGGAAACGTCGCCGAGGACCACGAGGTCGCGACCGTTGCTGTTATTGTCCACGGCGTTGGCGACCACAGCAGTGGCGACATTCTCGCCAATGCGCTGATCGGTCTTGGCTCCGCCACCCAATCCGAGGTCGAATCCGAGACCGTGGAAATTAATGGATTACCGCAACTCGACACTGAAGCAAAAGTACTGCGTTCACTGAAGGTTAGCGCCGCTGGAAAGACGCATCTTTTGATGCCGACGATTTGGAGCGGACTGCGGCCGCGCCCGGCCGCAATTCTATCGCGCAGAGGGAACACGGCAGAGCTGCTGGTACAGACCATCTTTCAACTTCTCCCTGGCGTTTGGGATGGCCTTCGCTGTGTCCCCAAAGCGAAAGGAAGCGAACGGCGTTTACTAGTTGCGATCACAGCACTGGTCTACGCTCTCCTCGCCCCAGCGCTTGCGATCGGAGCATTTTCTTTTGTGATGTACCTAGTTGTCGCACGTGCTCAAGCCGACCTGCTCCAGTATGAGTGGTGGCGCATTCCTGCGCTTCTCATCGGCTTGCAACTCCTGCGCCTCGTTGTCCGACAATCGTTGATAATCTGTGATTTCGTGGGCGATGTCGCAAGCTATGTCGGCAACCCGACGCATCGTCAGAGAGCCGAAAGTCGACTAGCTTGCTTGCTGTTGGAACTCAATGTGAAGTACCCTGCCGCTCAGATTGTCCTGATCGGCCACAGCCTTGGAAGCGTCCTCGTCACGCACACGGTTCTCAAGCTGGCAGACGGCGAGCCCGTCACCAAACGGCTAAGAATTGTCACCCTAGGCTCACCATTACGATTGATGTCATGGTTCTTCCCCAACTGCATCCTCCCACCCGAGCAATTGCTGGATCAGTTCGAGGCTAGAAAGCTCGTGAACTCTTGGGCCAACATGTGGCGCGATGCAGATTTCATCGGTCGCGCACTTTGTGGTCCAGCCGCTCGAACGGGTTCTGCACGATTCGCTGAGACAAGTCTCGGGGACGGGACGCATCCGGACTATTGGTCGGACCCGCGGTGCTGGCGCGCTGTCCTCCGCTATCTCGACGCCTCCGCCGCAGGAACGGTCGCGATGCTGGCGTCCGAGTGGGCTGAAGTGATTTCCGAGTCCGAAGATGCCGAGCTGAAACGGCGCGCCAAGCTTGCCGCCCAATTCGCCCTGTTCGTCACGCCTCTGGCGGCGATATCGCTCTATTGGATTTGGTACTGGATCAGCGGGCACGATTGGCTCGCCATGTTGGACTTTTGGAGCCGCTGGTCCGTTCTCGTCCTGACTGGCACCGGCACAGCGCTGTTTGGGGTTTACTATTATTTTACGTCCAAACGCGTCAGTGGTAATGACGTATCTCGCCGGCAAATGTTGGCTCTTTATCGGCTGTATTGGACGGTCGGCATGGCCTGCACCAAACCTGCGGCTCTCCTTTCCTGCATCGCTGGATTTGTATTGTGGCGATCTCTCCCCTAGTGGACATACGCTCGGATGACGCGTTGGTGGATGTAACCGTATCCACGGCAACGAGGACAGCCCCGCCATATGAACTGGCGGTGTTGACGACCGGCACCCTGCAACACACCGATCGCGCGACCACGACCCCGGCCTTCGCGCACGCCGACAATGACAGAGGGCACTCGCCACTAACGTTGTCACGGCTCCAGGGGTGGTCACACTTCAACGACGACAGCGTTCAATCCTTCCATCCTGGATGGTGTGCCGGCGTGGGATGATGGGTGCCGGGGGACACTGGTCACGTGGACCGGTCTGGGCTCGTTCACGCCACAGGATTTATCTTCGCTATCCAGTCTGCTCGTGAGCGGAGCGATGGAATCGCACCATATCCCTCATGGTGACCGCTTCCCATCGAATGGCCCATGATCGCACGTGACACTGGCGCCGGCATACCGAGTTCGCGCGCGCACGTTTTCCACGTGTGCCGTAACGAATGCATGGTGAGGTCGGTATCGGCGATGCCTACTTTCGACCGGAGGAAGTTACCGCCCCACCGTTGGAACTTTCCGCCCTTGTCGACAGTCTTGGCGTACGATTGGAAGAGCCACGGCTCGCTGCCACGGGCGGCAGCATACGCGACAACCCCCATGCATTCCGGGTGGATGGGAATGTCACGCTTCGAGAATTTGTTCTTGATGCTGCCGTACTTGTCATGAATGCGAAGGACGGGGATGCCTGACACCACCGCCACGTCTTCGCAGCGAAGTTGTGCGACCTCTCCGGATCGCATGCCGTGATAGGCTAAAAGCCGAATTATCCACTGGGTGTCCGTGCTTTCCTTCTCCATCGCCTTGAAGATGGCACGGACCTGCATCGGCTCGAATGGCTTGCGTCCGTCATCGTCGGAGAACTTGGCCCCGGCGGGCTTGATGGCCTTCACGCCGTGAACGGGATTCGCGTCGATCAGGTTCTCGGACAGGGCGACGCCGAACAGCCGGTGAAGGAAACTAAGATGCTGCTGCACTGCGGCTTGCGACAGGTCAGTCTTGGCCTCCAGCGATTCACGGAACCTGATGATGTCGGCCCTGATGATGTCGCGCGGCACCCGTGATCCGACCGCGCCAGTAAACCGGCGCACAATCAGTTCCATCTTCTTGACGGTCTTCGGCGAACGCGGGTTCGCCTTCCGCTTCCAGGTCGCGACTAGGGCATCCAGCGCGGCCGTAGGTGACGATCCATCGACTATGGCGGAGATGGAGCGCTTCACGGAGATCGACTGGCGTAGCGCCTCCATGGAGATCTTGCGTCCACGGATCGTCTTGAGTTTGTCGATGGCATTCGGGGCACCGAGGCTCACTGACCCTTCGTCGTATCTGCGGTCGAATGCCGCTGCGAACGTAAGTCGGGTTTCTGCCCACTGTTGATCATCTATGAAATTCTGTAGGCCGCCCTCCTTAATGATGATCTCGCGCTCGGCAGTAGACATCTTCCCAAGCACTAAGTCGCTGCGCTCCAGCCCGCTGATGCGGGCGCTTTTATTTTGACGGCCGGTAACCAGTTGAGACGACAGCTGTAACGGGTGGGGAGTCCTGTCCTGAGGATCGAGGTGTTTGCAACCCTCACCCAGGACA
>JANLPY010000794.1:0-7247 GCA_031367505.1 Hyphomicrobiaceae bacterium
GAACTTCAACCCGACCTTCCGTCAGCCAGAATCTCACGGCGCGTCTCGTAAACTGCTCTTTTGCGGCAAGCGCGACGCGAATGAGTCACTCCGGCGATCAGCCAGGATCGTCTCGCGCATTCGCGAACTCTCCCACTCACAAACCATTGGCCGCAATGTACTCCATGAACACTTCATCACCGAGATGTAGTGTCTGGAGGGCGTTTCAGTTGCTTGCACTTTCCGGGCTCGTCCCGGGCACGTTGATCGAGTGATCGGAGTATTCTACACTTTTCGGAACACCTGATCCTAGGGTGTCCGGCGCGCTCGGGGGTGCCCACTCGGGCAGGGCCTAGTGTGGTAGCGCGCCAGACGAGGTCCTGTTATTGCAGCTTGAAAGCGTTCTCGACGACCTTGCCATTTTCCTTCAACGGCATATCAATATTGCTTTTTCCGGCCATGCCAAATTCGTACTGGCCAGCGGTGCCGGTGTCCTCATGCAGCATGGCCCACAGCTTGTCGCCGGCCTTGATTGCCCCGGTGAGTTTCACCTTGACCGCTTTGTGATCGCCAGCGGTAAGAGTCAGATGGCCGATGTCCTTCTCGATCAGGTTGCCTTTCGCATCGCTTGGATGGATCACCAAAAATCCATTCTTGGGAAGATTGACGTCGGCGATCATGATGGTGTCGCCGACCGCCTTTTGATCGGAGACCGTCAAAGCTGCGGGTGCTGCCAAAGCGGGACCCGCGATGAGTCCGGCAAGCCCGGATGCCAAGACGCCTGCTGAGAGCACGTTCGACCAGTTGCGCATTTGAATCACTCCTTAAGCTTCGCCTCGAAAGAATCATTCCTATCGAGGCCGGCTGTCTACCTCGGCCGATCATCGATCGAGGTGCAGTTGTGCAAACCTAGAGGTGGAGCAATTGCTGCGACGTGGATGAATCTATACGGATTGCCAAACTATGCCGGTTCCGGCTGCTCTATGGCAAGCCAAGCATCGACCGAAGGCCGGCGTTACACGAATGCTATGTCGTTCCAATTCCAAGCAAGTATTGAGTTCTCTCAACCGCGTTATACCAGTCAATAAAGCCGGAGCGACCGCTCTGTGCAGTGACTTGGTCCGGGGTCGAGCTCAATTCATCCCACAGAGTGCCTTGCTTTCGGCCAAAGAGTTGAGAAACGGTATAATTGGGGACATGTGTGGATCACATTGCCAGGCGAATAATCCAGACATTCGGTCACTACAGAAGCAGTGCTCTTCGATATCCGGAGAACGTCCGTGGCGCACCATAAGTCATCGCCGCATGCTCGTGGAGCACGTGCATCTAGCGTAACCAGAATCGATCTGGCGCATCGCGCGCTGTCGATGAACGCGGCCATGCCCCAGCAGCCAGCAAACGAGACATCCCGCGAAATTTCACGCATTGCCAACCTTACAGAAACCCTTGCCGAGTTCGCCTTGTTGAACTGCGATATTAAGGTGCGACGCCCCGCAATTGATCTGGAGGATGTCCTCAAAGAGTTCATCGCAGCCGAACGCCCGATGCGGGTAGGATTACAACACCGAATTGAGTCGAGAGTACATGAGATCCGCAACTCCGCGCGCCGCGGCAACCTTGTGCGGGTCGCGTTCGCGGCGACCGAACTATACAAGCTGGCGTACAGGGAAATCCCTCGGGATTTCCAAAAGGAGCCGGCGAAGGCCATGCATCTCGGCTATTGCAGCCTGAAGCTTGAAGTGCTCGCGAGGCGCAGTTAGGCCGACTGGGTGGCGATCGAGGCGATCGCGATTGAAGCAATCGTGACGTGCGACGTTCTGTCGGCCGTCCCTGTAGATCTTCGCTTACCCTGTCTGCTGAATCGCGTCGCGACAATGCTTGCAGATGCCTTGGATCGACGCGGCCTGTCCAAACTGGAACATGCAGCGCGACGAATGCGCGTCGTGAGACGCCTCGTCAAAGACTATCACGTTCTCGTATGGGCTGCGCATTGAGGGCTGCGCGCAGGGGGCGAACTCCAAACTGTAGCCGACCGTGCCGGATTGGCAGCGGGCAGCACTGAATGGTTTGAGCCGCCCCGCAGTGCTCGAAGCACTACACAACGAGGCAATAGGCGAACCCGATCAGCGTCGCAGCAATTGCAAGTGAACCTGGAACGATGAGGATTTGCATCCAGGCGTCACACGCCGACAACGGACCAGTGGCAATCCGATGCACGGCAGTGCCAGTAATACTATGAAAATCATAGTCACTATTGCAAGATCGAAATCACGTATCAGTCGCTGCGGCGTATGGTTGGATGTTAATGGCGGCCTGGATCTGGTTCGGAAAGGCTGGCCGACCAGTAGACGGCAGCATGCAGCTCACGCCCCAAAGGCGGGCCATGCCTGACGTCCGAATCCCCGTCGAAACTACTCTCAGAAGCTATCAACCTCGGCACGTCCAAATGCGCAACCTGTTCGCCGGCATCATCCGCGCGCTGTTGTGACAACGCCTGTCGAGCGAAACCAGCCATTTGATTTCTCCCGGGCGACCGGTTTGCCGCCTTCGATCTCGGCCGAACCCAGAGTAGATCTCGGCCGAACCCACACTGCGATGGTAACCGCAGTCGATCGCAGCAGTTCAATCGACCGCGCCTTGCCAGCGCTTGCGTAGACGGGCAACGCGAGCCGGATTGTCCCTATCGAAGCTGGCCACCACGACGAGGTCGGCCAGTCTCTGCCAATCCTGCGTACGCCGCGTGATGCCCAGTGTACTGTTGTAACCTTGCGCGCCAGACACGGCAGCAAGTGGTAAGTTGTTCCGCTGCACCTGGGGCGCTGTTTTGGAGACATCGGCGCCTGCATTTCGGTGCTGGCACATAGGCCGCTCCTTTCAATCTAATCGCGACGAGCGTCGGTCCGAGCAATAAGAGCTTGGCGGTGCCCGGTCACATGGAGGCGCGGTGGGGAGGTCGCGCATTAAAACCGTGACCGGGCAGCACGCGCACCTCGTTTGCCACGGATGCGGCGTCATTGGCTCTTTAGCGGCGTGTCCTCCTACCGTCGACTTGGGTTTTCAGCTTCTCGTCCGGCCGTTGCCGAACAAGATGGAGACTATTGCGTTGGTCATTGCCCCGACATTGCGGAAACTATACGAATTCCCAATCTGCTTTCGTCTCCCCGTGATGACCACCAGGCGACAATACGCGATCCGCGCACTTGGACAGTGGCGTTGAAAAGCGGCTCGCGGTCGGGGCACTTGCTCCTCAACGAATCGTCCACAACAAGGCCGTAACCACTGCCAGCATCGCCGCCGTTGCGGCCCATCCGCCAATGGCCAGCATCGGTGATGCAGTGAATCGGCCCATCACGCGTTTGTTCGTCACCAGCAGCATCATGACGGCCATGATCGGTATGGCAATAACGCCATTGATAACGGCGCTCCAAAACAACATCTTGATCGGGTCCAGCGGTGTGAAATCGATCATCACACCGATCAGCGTAGCTGCGAGAATCACGCCATAGAAACCCTTGGCTTCGCCGGGCTTGGCCTCGAGGGTCGACCGTAGCCCGAAAGTCTCGCCGACTGCATAGGCGGCAGATGCAGCGAGCACCGGAACCGCAAGTAGACCTGTGCCGATGATGCCAAGCGCGAATAGCAGAAAGGTAAGTTCTCCGGCGAGCGGCCGCAGTGCCTCGGCCGCTTGGGCCGACGTTGCGATGTTGGTCAGGCCGGCTGCGTGAAGCGTCGCGGCCGTGGTCAAAATTATGAAGAACGCGACGATGTTTGAGGCCGCCATGCCGATCAACGTATCCCACTCCATGCGCACCAGCTCGGAATCGCCGCCTCGCTTCAGGTCCTTCAGCGGGTGATGTGGCCGGTTCTGATGCATCTCTTCCACTTCCTGCGACGCCTGCCAGAAAAAGACATACGGGCTGATCGTCGTACCGAAGACTGCGACGATGACGAGGAGATAGTCCGCCGACCATTGGAGCGACGGCCACACCGTCTGTTGCAGGGCTTCTGCCCAGGGCACCTTGATGGTGAACGCCGTCGCCACGTAGGCCAACAGGGACAGCGTCAACCATCTGAGGATCGGCGCGTAGAGGCGATACGGAACAAAAATCTGGAGCACGATGCATACGAGGCCAAAGACGAGGGCGTGTCCATGCTGCCCACCGCCGACTACCAATTGTAGTGCTTCTCCCATGGCGGCAAGGTCGGCCGCGATGTTGATCGTGTTGGCGATCACGAGGAGCGACGTCAGAGCCATCACGATCCATCGCGGATAGATCGTCTTGATGTTGGCCATAATGCCGGCACCGGTCACGCGTCCGATGTGCGCTGCGATAAGTTGGATCGCGACCATGAATGGCCAAGTGAACACGACGGTCCAGAGCATGGCGAAGCCGAATTGCGCGCCGGCCTGCGAGTAGGTGGCGATGCCTGAGGGATCGTCGTCGGAAGCTCCAGCAATCAATCCAGGGCCCAGAAATCGCGCCCAACGCACCTTGCGCTTTCGGCTCATAAATTTGCATCCCCGCCTAGATTCGCCATCAGAAAACGCTGATTTTAGCGGCTTTGACGACACTGGCCGATCAAAGCCTGATGGTCTGGCCGATTTCCAGAGTTTTCTGACTAGGCAACCCGAAACGGTCGACAGAGCGCTCGGCATTTCGGGCCATGAAGGCAAATAATCGCATCAGCATCCATCGCCAGCCGATGCTCGCGGTCTCAGGCACGATCCGCTCCGAACCAACAACATAGATGATTGGAGCGGTGAAGGCAGAGTTACGCTCAAGCTGGGGCTGGAGAACTGCTGGTACGTTGGTCGCCTCCATGTAGCCGAAGCGGATTTCAGCCCGCCACACGTCGCGGTCGACTCTGCTGAGCGAGACACGTTCCTCCGGTTGGGCGCGCGGGCGGGAGATGATACGGATCTGGGCGATGATGATTGGCTGTCGGACGACATCGACCGTGCGTGCAAGGCGCGTCATAGCTATCGGCGCCGCAGCAGGCACGCGCGTCAGGAATACCATCGTTTTAGGCGGCGCATCCGCCGGCCGCTCGACAAAGTGCGCCAGGCCCTTGCCAAGTGTCTCAGCTGCCGCCATCTGGGCTGCAACGACCCGGGCATGCCCGACGCGCCAGCTCCAGATCACCACAATCACCCCGCCCGCAACAGACAGGGGAATCCAGCCGCCATCGACGATTTTGAGAAGGTTTGTCGTTAGAAAGAACCCATCGACCAGGACGAACACCGCCGCTGCAGCAGCAAACAAGGACCAACTCCAGGTCTTGCTACGTTGTTGATCGGCGATCAGAAGAACCGTGGTCGTGGCCATAGCGCCGGAAACAGCGATCCCATAGGCTGATCCCATGGCCGCAGAAGAGCCGAAGCCGAGTGTGATCAGCACCGTTCCAATCATCAGCAACACATTCACGGCGGGTACGTAGATATGTCTCTCGTTTTCTTCAGAGGTGTACTTGACGCGAAGCGGTGGCAATAGACCGATTTCCATGGCCTGCTTGGCCAGAGTGAACGCGCCGGTGAGGATGGCTTGGCTTGCGATGATCGTTGCAGCCGTCGCCAACGCGAGCAACGGCATACCAAACCAAGGTGCCGCAAGCTCAAACATCGGATTCTGCGGCGGCCTTCCGAGCGCGAGCGCGTGCGCTCCCTGGCCGAAGTAGCACAGTAGCAGCGCCGGCATCGCGACCACGATCCAGACCCGACGGATCGCGGTGATGCCGAAATGACCGAGATCGGCGTACAGCGCCTCGGCACCGGTCACAGCAAGAAACGCCGCACCTGAAACGGCGAGCGCAATCACCGGGTGGGCAGCGAGCAGCGTGAAGGCATGAGTTGGCAAAACAGCCCACAGCACGGCAGGATACGTCAAGATGGCGGCAAGACCGAGCGTCCCGATGACCCCGAACCACACCAACATGACCGGACCGAAGAGGCTCGCGATCCGATCCGTTCCGTACCCCTGCAGCAGAAAGAATAGCAAGAGTATGACAATTGCCACTGGTACGGCGAAGTGTTGCAAGCTGGGCGCAACGATCTCCAGCCCCTCGACAGCCGACAGGACGGAAATGGCCGGCGTCAACATGCCGTCGCCGAAAATCAAGGCTGCGCCGCAGATCCCCGCCGCCAAGAGGATCCTATCAGCGCGTTTCTCGCTGCGATGCAGGCGCATGCGGGTAACAAGCGCCAGAATCCCGCCCTCTCCGTGATTGTCAGCCTGCAGCACGAAAACAACGTACTTGATCGTGACGACGATCATGATGGTCCACACGATGAGCGACAAGATGCCGAATACGGCAGTCGGCAACGGTACTCCGGTCGCAGCCTTCAGAGCCAAGTCAAACGCATAGAGCGGGCTCGTTCCGATATCCCCGAAGACGACCCCGAGGGCCGCCACTTCCAGCGGCCAGCGACGGTTCTGATGCAATCGCTGACCGCTTGCTTCGACGAGTGTTCCTGACATGGCATGGCTACTTTCTCGGCTCCACCGCAGCAAATCATCATACATCCCAGGCGGCACATCTCCACATTACTGATTTGTGATCTGGCGGCGAGCTGCGCGCAAACTTTGTCCGCGCAACCTGTTCATGCAGATCGCCCCGGTCGAAGCAACCGCTGCGCCCGTGCGGACAATGATCAACTCATTACGCAAGGTGCGCCACAATGCCGACCATTCGCACATCGCTAGGTGACGCTTGGTTCCTTAGTCTGCCCTATTTCAGTTCCGATGTCGCGAGCGGTTTGCGCGGCGGCCGCGTCGATCTCTCGAATATCGAGGAGAAGTGGGTAGCGCGGAGCCTTCTAGGACTCGTCCTCACCATCAACGTCGCCCAGGTCGGACTGAGCGTCCTACTCAATCAATGGAACGGCCGCTTTTACAATGCGCTCCAGACGAAGAATTTGGCGGCGTTTACCTCCGAACTCGGCGTGTTTGCACTGCTGGCAGCACTCTTCATTGTCTTGGCCGTCTATGAGCTTTACTTGACGCAAGGTCTCGTGCTTCGCTGGCGCACCTGGATGACGCGTCGATACCTCGAACGCTGGACCGACGGCTCAGTTCACTACCGCATGCGGCTCGCCGGCGATCAAGCCGACAATCCGGATCAGCGCATCGCCGATGATATTCAGCAGTTCGCAGCTGGCACGCTGACCATCGGTATTCAGCTCTTCTCATCGATGTTATCGCTTGCGGCGTTTGCCGGAGTTCTCTGGGGACTTTCCTCCGCGTTCCCTTATCGGATCGATGGCTTCGAGC
>JANLPY010000796.1:0-43242 GCA_031367505.1 Hyphomicrobiaceae bacterium
CCAGCGCCACCGCGAAGATCGTGGTTACGCCTGCCAACAACGCGTACTCGATCGCATGCGACGTCAAAATCCGCCGCCGGGTTGCACCTAATACCTTGAGCACAACCGCTTGTTGAATGCGCCGCCGCTGCGCCGTTGCCAGCGCACCAGCAAGCACCAGCGCTCCAGCCAGAAGCGTAACGCTGCCCGCGACCCGCACCGCCGTAATGATTTTCTGGAACACCGCATTGAATGAGTTGATCGCGTCTTTCACCCGGATTGCGGTCGTCGCCGGATGCACCTTGCCGATCGCCTTGCCGACCGCTGCTTCAGTCGTCAGTGTTGCATCCTTCGGCAGCGCAATGGTCGCCAGCAGATTGTGCGGCGCGGCTTTCAGAACATTGGGCGAAAACACCATCACGAAGTTGATCGCGAGACTCTCCCATTTCACGTCGCGCAGGTTCGAAATCCGCGCGGTGAGGTTGCGGCCCAATACGTTGACCGTGACCTGATCGCCAACTTTCAATCGGAGCTTGGATGCCAGTTCCGCTTCGAACGAGACCAGCGGTTCGCCGGCGTGCTCCTTCGGCCACCACGCTCCCGACACCACATGCGATCCATCTGGAACCTCTTCAGCATAGGTCAAGCCACGATCGCCATTGAGCACCCATTGAGCTTCCGGCGGCGCGCTGAGCTCTTCGACTGGCACGCCCTTCAAGCGCACAATCCGGCCGCGCAACATCGGCGCATCTTCAATCCGGGCCGAGGGTTCGATATCACGCACCGTTTTCGTGAATGCGGCAAGATCGCCCTTCGGGATATCGAGCACGAAATAGTTGGGACTGTTGGCCGGCACGCGACCGGTCAACTCCTTTACGATCGAAGCATCGGCCAGCGCCACCGCAACCAGCAACGACAAACCTGCTCCCAACGACAGGATGACCGATCGGGTAAGCCCGCCCGGTGCACCAAGATTGCCGACCGCTAACGCCAGCTCCGGCCAGCGCGACCGTTTGGCACGTGCGGCGACGCGCGTCACGAGTTCACCTAGCCCCAGGAAAACGGCGAATACCAGCACGAGGCCGAAACAGAAGTAGATGGCGATGCGGCGTGCATCGGAGTTCAAGATCGCGAAGGCGGCAAGAGCCATAGCCGCGGCAACGGTTGCGGCGATGATCGCCGGTCGCGGCCACACACTTTCCGGTGCCACCTCTTCGCGGAACAGAACGCCCGCCCGCACCATTTCTGCGCGGCCTAGCGGCCACAGCGTAAACACCAACGCCACCAGAAATCCGTATGCTGCGGCAGAAAGCACGCTTCCCAGGCTAACCGTAATCTCGGCGCGGATCGGCAGGCTGGCTCCATAGAACATGTTGAGCAGCACCGGCACCAGGTAGCCGAGGACTATGCCGATAACTACGCCGATGGCGGCGATCGCCATCACCTGCGCCAGGAAAATGCCGAAGATCAAACGGCTCGACGCGCCGAGGCTTTTGAAAGTGGCGATCACCTTGCGCCGCCGGTCGATGAAAGTTGCCACCGCGTTCGCCACGCCGACGCCACCGACCAGCAACGCGGTCAGCCCGATGAGGGTGAGGAACTGACGCAACCGATCGAGGGTGCGTGTCACTTGCGGCGATGGGTCCCGGCGATCGGCGATGATAAAGCCCGACTCGGGCAAGCCTTTGGTGATTTGCTCGCGAAAGCTGATGAAGTTGGCGGCCGTTGTGGCGCCGGCATTCGGCAATGCCAGCGCATACCGCCAGCGGATCAGACTGCCCGGCTGCACCAGCCCGGTCTTTTCCAGTGTCGCTAGTGATACGAAAATTCGCGGTCCGAAGGTCAGTCGGTCGGAAATCGTGTCCGGCTCCTGCTCGATCACGGCGGTAATCGAAACCGTTGCGGTGCCGATTGAAATCGGGTCACCGACTTTCAAATTGAGACGCTCGAGCAGAATCGGATCGACCGCCGCACCCGGCATCGTGCGCACCGCTGCATCAAGCCCGACGCCATCCTTGAGCCTAACCTCGCCGACCAATGGATACGGCGCATCGATACCTTTGAGCTCGGCGAGCGCCTGTTCGTTGCCATCGAGGGTTCGCGCCATCACCCGCATGGTTGCCGTTTCGCTGACGCGACCGCGCGCGGTCATCCAGGCCAATTCGGCAGGCTCGGCTCGTTTATGAGCCCGCGCGAACGTGACGTCGCCGCCCAAAATCGTGCGGCCTTGGCTCTCGAAGCCGTTGCGTAAAGCATCGCCCAGCGCACTGACGCCGGTGATCACCATGACGCCTAACGCAACGCAGGCTACGAATACGTAAAAACCACGCAAGCCAGCGCGCATCTCGCGAAGCGCAAAACGGATCGGCAACGGCAGTCGTGCGTGCCACGCTGGAGGCGCTGTTGTCAGGGCAACATCCATGCTGGTCATGCCGGCACCAGCTCCTTCGCGCGTGCAGCGTTGAGATCAAGCTGCCCGTCAGCCATGTGGATCGTGCGCTCACACAACTTCGCCAGATTGGGATCGTGCGTTACCAGAACGAGTGTCGCGCCGCGTCGCTTCTGCATGCCGAACAGCAAGTCGATGACCTGACTGCCGGTTGCGGTGTCGAGGTTACCGGTCGGCTCATCGGCGAGGATCAACTTCGGGCGTGGCGCTAACGCCCGGGCCAGTGCGACTCGTTGCTGCTCGCCGCCCGACAACTGTGCTGGAAAATGCGACTTGCGCGCGCCGAGCCCGACTTCGTCCAACAATCCGGAGGCCACCTCAAAAGCGTCGGCTCTGCCGGCGAATTCCAAAGGCAACGCAACATTTTCCAGTGCGGTCATGGTCGGAACCAAGTGAAACGACTGGAACACGATCCCAATTTCCGCGCCGCGCGCGAGAGCTAGCTGATCCTCATTCATCGACACGAAATCGCGACCTGCCACGGCCACTTTGCCGCGCGTCACACGTTCCAGCCCAGCCATGATCATCAACAGCGATGTCTTTCCCGAACCCGACGGCCCGACGATTGCCACCGATTGACCGGCGGGAATATCGAGACTGACGCCGCGCAAAATGTCGACGGGTCCAGCCCGGCTCGTCAACGTCAGATGTACGTCGCTCAACCTGATGATCGGAGGCTTGGCAGCAATGTTTTCGGTTGAAGTCACGAAGGTCTCCGGCAGGGCTTGTCTTAAAGGGTGCCCATTTCTAAGTCAGTGTGTGATGATGGATGAAGGTCGAGGCAAGAAGATGGGTTTATTTCGCAATTGCACAAGACCGATTGACGCGGCATCGGGTGTAGCGCGGCGCGATGTCACCCTGTCTCTTCTGCTGTGCACCTTGATTTTAGCGGCCACAGGACGCCCCATTGTGGCTCAACAGCTCGCGAAAGCGGAAAATCCAATTCGCATCGTGGCATTTGGCGACAGTTTGACGGCTGGCTACGGTCTCGCTCCCTCCGATGCGTTTCCGGTACAATTGGAACGCGCACTAAAAATCAAAGGATTGAACGTCGAGATCATCAATGCGGGTGTATCGGGCGACACAACATCGGCGGCACTCGAACGCTTCGATTGGGCAATCCCCGACGGCGTCGATGCTGCCATTGTCGAGCTTGGCGCCAACGATGCCCTTCGCGGACAACCGCCGGAACAGGCGAAGAAGAACCTCGATACGATCCTAAGCCGGCTTCGCGAAAAAGGCATCGAAGTGCTGCTGACCGGTATTCCCGCGCCGCGAAATTGGGGCGAAGCATACGCAAAAGCGTTCGATCCTATGTTTGCTGAACTATCAAAAAAGCATAACACCCTGCTCTATCCATTCTTCCTCGATGGCGTCGCCCTGAAGCCTGAACTCAGCTTGCCGGACGGTCTGCACCCCAACGCCCGAGGCGTCGCCTTGATCGCCGATCGCATCGGTGGAAAAGTTGCCGAGCTTTTGGAGCGCGTCGCAGTCAAGCGGCGTAGCGCCGGAAAAATTTGACAGCTGAATGTTTGATCGTTGAATTGCCCGGGGACAAATTATGCCTCGCTTATTCGCAGCCATACCGATGCCGGCGGACGTTGCGTTGACGCTCGATCGCGTTCGCCAACCGACACCCGGTGCCTGGTGGATACCGCCCGCCGATATGCACCTGACTTTGCGCTTCGCCGGTGACATCGGCATGGACCAAGCCCGCGAATTCGCGAGCGAGCTGGCGCGCATCGAGCTACTGGCATTCTCCTTGAAGCTTCAGGGATTGGGGTCGTTCGGCGGCGACGAGCCACGCGTGTTGTGGGCCGGTGTCGCTCCTTGCAATGCGTTGGAAGCGCTAGCTCGCGCATGTGATCGTAGCGCCCGCAATGCGGGATTGCCGCCGGATGGGCGCACGTGGAAGCCTCACGTCACGCTGGCGCGCCTGCGCCATACACCGGTTGATGCCGTCGTGCGCATCTTGGAAAGAAAAGCGACACTCAATACGCCGGAATTCTTTGTACCAAAATTCGCTGTGATGTCGGCCAAGCCTGGCGCCGGTGGCGGACCGTACGTGATCGAGGAGGAATTCGTCCTCGGAGGCGGGCAGTACGCCGACTATGCCGATGAGAACAATTACTGAAGATACGAAAACTGAGTATCCGATAACCGAGGATAACGTGCGATGCCCACCAAGCTTGACGATGCCGCGGTCTTGGACGGATTGAAATCGTTGCCCGGCTGGTCGCGGGTGGCAAACCGCGAGGCGCTCACCCGCTCATTCAAGTTTGACGATTTCAATGCGGCGTTTGGCTTCATGACCCGATCAGCGTTGATCGCCGAACAGATGAACCATCACCCGGAGTGGTTCAACGTCTGGAACCGTGTGGATGTGACACTCGCCACCCACGATGCCGGCGGCATTACCGTTCTTGATCTGAAGCTCGCGGCCGCCATGGACCGGATCGCCGGGTGAAAGCGCGAGGACTAGAACACTAGTGGCGGCGAGGCAGGAAGCGGGCCCGCAGCACTGGATCGTTCAAATTCGAGACGGACGGGCGCGTTTGCACCGCGTCGATTTCCTTGAGTGCAGTGTCGAGCGCCGCGGCAATTTTCTCCAGCCCAGGCACGCGCGCCATGTCGCCTTGCATATAGTGGACGGTTTGACGAACAGTCGACAGGTCGATCGACGGTGGCCAGGCCCGGTTACGCGATATCTTGAACATCAGTCACCTCAAAATTGCGGCAGCGTTTCATTCCGCCGCATACTCATTTGCTCAAGTCAGTGATCGCAAGAAACGGACCATTCGGCAATAACCATTTGTTAAACATTCTATGAGCTTCAAGGTCCCAAAATGGGACATTTACACGTTTGACATTAGTCGTGTTTCCCGACGGAACGTTTACCTTGAACTGGCATGTTCAGCCCACGAGTGTTCGCGTGGGAGTGTTTTCGTTGGCCAAGTCTCCGAGCCTGCTAATGATCGTCGAGAACTTGACGGTCCCGATCGATCGGCGCGTTTGGCAGGAAGCCACGACGTTGCGCGATGCCGGCTACACGATCTCAATCATTTGCCCCAAGGGCGCGCAATATACGAAAAGCTACGAATTGCTCGACGGCATTCACGTGTTCCGCCACCCGCTCCCGTTCGAAGCGGACGGAGCACTCGGGTACGCCCTCGAATATTCTTGGGTATTGTTCTGGGAATTCATCCTTAGCATTCGCGTCTATTTCAAGGTCGGCTTCGACTGCGTGCAGGCCTGCAATCCGCCTGACCTCATCTTCATCATCGGCGCCTTCTGGAAATACCTGTTCGGCAAGCCATTCCTGTTCGATCACCACGATATCAATCCCGAGCTCTACGAAGCCAAGTTCGGCAAACGTGGCGCCTTCCATCAGCTGCTGCTGAAGCTGGAACGCTGGACTTTCGCGACCGCTGATGCCTCGATCGCAACGAATGAGACCTTCAAGTCGATCGCGATCGCCCGCGGCGGCATGGACCCTGACCGCGTTTTTGTCGTGCGCTCGATCCCCGATCTGTCGCGTTTCAAGCGCATCGAACCCGATGAGCGCTTACGCAATGGCCGCCGCAATGTAATCGGCTACGTTGGCATCATGGGTGCACAAGACGGCGTCGACCTGTTGATCGAAGCAATGGCGCATCTCGTCAACGTGCAGAAGCGCCAAGATACGCAGTGCGTGATTGTCGGCTCCGGCACCGAACTCGATCGGCTCAAGGGCATGGTCGCCACCCACGGGTTGGCCGGCTACGTGACATTCACCGGCTTCCTGTCCGGCCAGCCGTTGCTGCGCGCGTTCTCGACCTTCGACATTGGCGCGATCCCGGATCCGAAAAACGGTTATAATGATAAGATCTCGATGAACAAGGTGTTCGAGTATATGAGCCTCGGCATTCCGTTCGTGCAGTTCGATCTCGATGAAGGCATGCGCGTCGCGGGTGAGGCGGCGTTGGTTGCGCACAACAATTCGCCGACACAATTTGCCGATCAACTGGCGCGATTGCTTGACGAAACGGAGTTGCGAGCCACCCTCGCCGAGACCGGAAAAGCGCGCGCGAAGTCCCTGCTACGGTGGGAAACCGAACGCGCCCAACTGCTTGCGGCTTATGATTGCATCCTGAAAGAGCGCGTGACCAACACGATTGCAGCACTTCCCTCGCGTTAAGGTCGCCGGCCGTCGTAATCTTCCGCTTGTTCGTGGACGACGGGCTGGAGGCTACCTATAAGGTGGTTATCGCAACAGCGGCAACGGAGCTCCGACCGATCCGATGACTGTTACCGACGACCCCCCCGCCAATCGCATTGCCCGGCTCTGTTCCGAGCAAGGTCTGCGCATGACCGGGCAACGCCGCACAATCACCGAGGTGCTTTCGAACGCTGCCGACCATCCGAACGTAGAGGAGGTTCACGCGCGCGCACATCGCATCGATGGCCGTATTTCTCTATCGACAGTTTATCGGACGGTGCGACTGCTCGAGCAAAAAGGCATTCTTGCCCGTCGCGAATTCGGTGAAGGCCGCCGCCGCTACGAAGAAGCACATACCGAACACCACGATCATCTGATCGATGTGGATGGCGGCGGTGTCATCGAATTCCGCAGTGAAGAAATCGAGAAGCTACAGGAGCGCGTCGCCCGCGAGCTCGGTTTCAAACTCGTTGGACACCGTCTCGAGTTGTATGGTGTGCCCTTACCGCGAACCAAAAAGTAAATTTCACCGGAGTTTGGGCGATGCCGATCCATAGTCTCACACCGGATGCCCGCCACAAGCTCGGGATGGTGAGCGTCGCGACGCTGACGACGTGCCTGTTCAAGCGCGGCTTTCGCTCGCAACTCATCCAAGACGTAAAGCCGATTGCCGGCGGCCCCATGCGACTTGTCGGCGAGGCCTTCACGGTTCGCACAATCCCTGCCCGCGAAGACCTCGCGACCACCGCAATTCTTTCTGATCGCACCTACCCGCAACGGGCCGCGATCGAAACCTGCCCTGCTGGCCACGTACTCGTGATCGACAGCCGCCGTGACGCTCGCGCGGCGTCCGGCGGTGATATCTTAATGACGCGCCTGCATGTGCGCGGCGTGGCCGGATGCGTCACCGATGGCGGCATGCGCGATTGCGCCGAGATCGCGGCCATTGGACTGCCGGTCTATCAAGCCAAGCCCTCGGCGCCGATCAGCCTGCTGCATCACCTATCCGTCGACATGAATGTGCCGATCGCTTGCGGCGATGCGCCGGTATTTCCAGGCGACATCATCGTTGGCGACGCGGAGGCTGTCGTGGTGCTGCCGGCGCATTTGGCCAACGAGATTGCTGCCGAGGCGTTCGAGATGACCGCCTACGAGGATTTCGCCGTGGAGGAAGTGCGCAAAGGTGCGCCGATGTTCGACGTTTATCCAGCGAATGACGCCAGCCGCAGTCGCTTCAAGATCTGGCGGTCAACCAACGGCCGCTGAGACCAGCAGTGGTCGCCTAATGCTCGACGAGCAGCGCTGCCTGCCGTCGATCCAGCCTTTGCACAGAGTTGCGAACCAGCAATTGATCGCGCGCCAATGCGACGCCGCAGGGCACCGACGAGAACTGCCGCGTAACCATTTCCGACAGCTGTCCACGCACTGTCAGAAAAACCTTGAACTTGACCGACGCATACCGGCGATCGTCGCATGTCTCACCATGTGGAATTGCGCCACGGGTGGCATAATGGATCGCTGTTTCAATCACACCGTTTTTCTGATCGTCGTCGAGGAGAAACGTATAAACCTCGGCATGATCGCCGTCATCGATTCCTGAACTTTGCGAGCTCAGAAAACCCTGGCCTTTTCGAATCCGGCGAACGGTCCGCAATGCATCTTCATATGACGACGGCGCGCCGGCCCACACGTGCCCGTTGTCGCCAATTCGCGACGAGTATTCAAATGCATGTAAATCGAGATTGACTGGCCCATTCCAAACGATCGCCACTTTGGACACCTGGTCGATGTCATTGGTGACAGGTAAGCGCGACATCCGCTCGCCGTCCTCAAAGACAAACTCCACTATGGTTTGATCACCCGCGAACAAATCGACTTCGAATTCTCTTATGCCCTCGTCATTCAAACGGCCCGACTGCGAGAAACCCGCATAATTGATCGTCACCTTCTCGCCTTTTCGGCAGGGACTAACGACTGAAAACCTGGTACGCCCGCCCTGCACCGGGATGGGATCGATCTTCGTTGCTGAACATACGGCGGTTGCAACGCTCACGACAGGCGTTGCTGCAATGATCAAAGGTTGAGCAGGTATCTCCTGCTCGAGTTTGCGCTGATTATCTTCAGGCAGGTTCGGGTAAAGTGGAGGCCTGGTATCTTCCGCACGATCGAGCGGTTCGCTGGCAATAGTTGGCGCAGTGGCCGGCAAGGAGGACAGCTTAAACTCGGGAAACCCTGCCGACTGCGAAGCGGCCGCAAATTTCTGCGTCTCAACGGAGGGCGACGGATCGGTCAACAGCGCTGCATCTCGCGGTGCCGGCGGTTGTTGCGCCGCCGCTTTCGTAAGGATCGGTTTCGCCTGCGGACCAAAAGTCCAAAACGCAACGATCGCACCTGTTGGAGGGCCAGCCATACAGACGGCAAGGATGAGACCTAGTCGCAGCCGGCTGGAGAACGATGATGTCGACTTGGTCGACGCTGTCCGTTCTTCCGATTGCCATTCGGCATAGCGCCGCCGCTTCGATTTCTCAAATCTATCTTTTATGACCGCGCCATCAATCACGCGTCCCGAGCTCACGTCGAATATAGTCGCTTGTCCATCGGCGCCGAGTAGCTCCGATGCATCCATCGGAAACACCTCCGACGCAGCGTGGGGAGATTCGCGGTCACTCCGGATATGGGACATGCAAAATGCCTCACCGTCAAAACGTCATCGATCGCCGTGTAATGCACAGACGCAGAACTTGACTTATCAACACAATAGATCAGCACAAAGAAGGTAGCCTATTGCGGCGACTTGAAAACGACTTAAGTATGTTATAGTTAAGTGGCAGATTACGAATAATCTTGGATCGGATTATTTGTTAGAAAGGCAGAGCCTGTTTTCCCATCAAACCGAAACTGCTTTTGCGATAAGCAAAGAATGGGCAATTCATAATCCTACAATTTGTCGTTACGCTGGAGCGAGTAACCCGGAATCTACATTAAAATGAGCTGGTCCCGGTTTTGCAGTATGAATTGAGAACAAGGCTCAACCCGGCGAATACTGAAATGAATTGCGCCAATTCCAGTCAAGCGACTGGCTCATATCGAAACTTTTTGGCAATTGCGGGAATGGCACTTGCCGCCACCTTGCTCACGGGGTGCGCGCACGATCATGCCGCCGAAAAATCGCGCCACGAGCGGATGAAACCTACAAAAGAGCGGACGGCGACTGTTCAACCATCGCCCGCGCCACTCCCCAATACGACCCAAGTCGCTGCACTTCGAATTGCACGTCACCATCTCATTCGACCGAAAGCTCCAAACTGCAGTGTTGGCAATCCAGACGCAAACAAGAGTTCGTCTGGCACTCCATCATCGCCTTCCAATCCTGAAGCGAAGCCACTGGAAGTTCTTGTGCTGGGACTTGAGCGCGATTGCTACGCGCGCGCCGAAAAGGACGTGCGATACCGCTTGATCAAACTTCAGGGCGCCATTCCGAAACCCTGAGTTTGTGCGCGTTACTTTGCAAAACGCGCCGTCGCGGCGACGATTTCGTGCGCTATACCGGGCTCGGTCATCGCATGACCGGCATCAGGCACGATACGAAGTTCCCCGCTCGGCCAGGCCTTATGCAGGTCCCACGCGTTCTTCATCGGCGTCACGACGTCGTAACGGCCGTGAATGATCACGCCCGGTATGTTCGCAATCCGATAGGCCTCGCGTAACAGCTGATCATCAGCGTCGAAGAACCCGCGATTGACGAAATAGTGGCATTCGATCCGTGCAAACGCGATGGCATAGCTGTCGGCGCCGAACAAGCGCATCCGCTCGGGATCTTGATATAGCGATAGCGTTGTGCCCTCCCACGTGCTCCAGGCGCGGGCAGCAGCCAATTGCTCGGATCGATCAGGATGCGTCAGGCGGCGATAATAGGCACCGATCATATCGCCACGTTCAGCCGGTGGGATCAGATCACGATAGGGCTCGAACGCGTCCGGAAAGATCCAACTGCAGCCATCCTGGTAGAACCAATCCAGTTCGGCCCGCCGTAGCAAGAAAATGCCGCGCAAGACGAGTTGGAGTACACGATTCGCGTGGCGCTGCGCGTAGCAAAGAGCCAAGGTTGAGCCCCACGAACCACCCATCACCTGCCACTGATCGACCCCCAGATGCAGCCGCAGACGCTCCATGTCATCGACAAGATCCCACGTCGTATTGTTGTCGAGCGAAGCGTTCGGCGTTGAGCGGCCGCATCCGCGTTGATCGAACAGGATGATGCGATAGCGCGAGGGATCGTGGTACCGCCGCATGGGTGGATTGGAACCGCCACCCGGCCCACCGTGGACGACGAGGGCTGGTATCCCTCGCGGATTGCCACATGTTTCCCAATAAATCTCGTGCCCGCCTGGCACCACCAGACGACCAGCGGCATAGGGCTCGATCGGCGCATAAATGCCGGGACGATCGGCAGTGTCGACAGTGGAAAGCAGGGTTCTCGCGTTCATCTAACCGGCAAGGCTAGGATGAGTAAGCGACCAGCACAAGACACCAGATGTCACATCGGCCAACCGCACTTAACGCTGATTGCGGGCAGCACAATCAACCAGTCGATCAACGCGTCGGCACCGGCTTGTCGCCTCGATAATCGTAGAAACCACGCTGCGTTTTGCGGCCGAGCCAGCCTGCTTCAACGTACTTTACGAGGAGTGGGCAGGGCCGATACTTCGAGTCAGCCAGTCCTTCGTACAGAACCTGCATAACCGACAGGCAGGTATCGAGGCCGATGAAGTCTGCCAGCTCCAATGGACCCATGGGATGATTAGCGCCCAGTTTCAGCGCCTTGTCGATCGCCTCGACCGTGCCGACGCCCTCATAAAGCGTATAGACGGCTTCGTTGATCATCGGCAGCAGAATGCGATTGACGATGAAGGCTGGAAAATCTTCCGAAACGGCAATCGTCTTGCCAAGGCTCGCAATGAAAATCTTTGCAGCAGTAAACGTTACATCGTCCGTCGCGATGCCGCGGATCAGCTCGACAAGCTGCATTAACGGCACCGGATTCATGAAGTGCATGCCGATGAAAAGCTCGGGCCGATCCGTCGATGCCGCCAATCGGGTGATCGAGATCGACGACGTGTTGGATGCGACCAGGGCCGTTTTCTTTAGATGTGGGCACAGCTCGGCGAAGATCTTACGCTTGATGCCCTCGTCTTCGACCGCCGCCTCGATGACGAGATCGCAGTCACCGAAATCCTTATAACTTGCGGCGTATTCGATGCGCTTGAGAGCGGTGCCCATTTCGGCGTCCTTCAGCAAGCCTTTGCTAACCTGCCGGGCCATGTTCTTTTCGATGGCGGCCAAGCCTTTATCCACCCGGCTTTTCTCGATGTCGTTGAGTGCCACATCGTAGCCTGAGGTCGCGATCACGTGCGCGATACCGCTGCCCATCTGGCCTGCGCCGATGATGCCGATACGCTTGATCTGCGTGCTCTTTTCGAGCACTGCTGCCGGTTTGGTCATCGTTGGGGCATCCATCGTCGTATTCCTTGTTCGCGATTGCAGGCCGGCGACTTGTCAGCGCCCGGCCTTTTGCAGCTCGCTATCGAGTTCGGGAAGAATTTGGAACAGATCGCCGACCAAGCCGTAATCAGCGACTTGGAAAATCGGCGCCTCGGCATCCTTATTGATCGCGACGATCACCTTCGAGTCCTTCATGCCGGCCAAATGCTGGATCGCGCCCGATATACCGACGGCGATGTAAAGATCGGGGGCGACGACCTTGCCGGTCTGACCAACTTGATAATCATTCGGCACGAAACCAGCGTCGACGGCCGCCCGGCTTGCGCCCATAGCAGCACCCAATCGATCGGCCACCGGTTCGATGTATTTCTTGAAATTCTCGCCCGACTGCAAACCGCGACCGCCGGAAATGACGATCTTGGCGGAAGCGAGTTCAGGCCGATCCGAACGCGCGATCTCAGCCTTGTCGAAGGTCGCGAGCCCGACGACGGCCGGCACGGTTATGTTTTCAATCGCAGCAGCACCCCCATCGGGTTGAGCTGCGAACGCCGCCGCCCGCACGGTAATCACCTTCTTGGCATCGGCCGACTGCACGGTTTGAATGGCGTTGCCCGCATAAATCGGGCGCTCGAACGTGTCAGCCGATTTGACTGCCGTGATTTCCGAAATCTGCATCACGTCGAGATTGGCGGCGATCCGCGGCATGACGTTCTTGGCGCCAGCTGTTGCTGCAGCAACAACGGCATCGTAGTTTGCCATCATAGGCACCACCAGTGCCGCGACTTCCTCAGCTAGCTGATGGCCCAGCTGAGCAGCGTCCGCGACCAGCACCTTAGACACCCCCGCCAGCTTAGCTGCTGCGTCTGCTGCGGGCTTGCAATTGTGACCGGCGACCAACACGTGCACATCGCTGCCTAGGGCGAGTGCTGCCGTCAGAGCCTTGGCGGTGAGCGCGTTCAGCGCGTCGTTCGAATGCTCTGCAATCAGTAGCGTCGCCATCAAAGTACCCCCGCCTCGGTCTTCAGTTTGTGTACCAGCTCGGCGGCCGTCGCCACCTTTACCCCGGATTTGCGCGTCGGCGGCTCGACCGTCTTGAGCACCTTCAGGCGCGGCGCGATATCAACGCCCAAGTCCGCCGGCTTCTTGATATCGAGGGGCTTTTTCTTAGCCTTCATAATGTTAGGCAACGAGGCGTAGCGCGGTTCGTTCAAGCGAAGATCGGTGGTCACGATGATCGGCAACTTGAGGGCCAGCGTCTCCAATCCACCATCGACTTCGCGTGTCACGTGGGCCATTTCCCCTTCGATGACGATCTTTGACGCGTATGTCGCTTGCGCCCAGCCAAGCAGGGCCGCCAGCATCTGGCCGGTCTGATTGCAGTCGTCATCGATCGCCTGCTTGCCGAGAATGACGAGGCCCGGCTTTTCCGCATCGACGACTGCCTTCAGCAGCTTGGCGACGGCAAGCGGCTCGACGGCTTCACCCTCTGGGGTTTCGATCAAGATGCCCCGATCGGCCCCCATGGCGAGCGCGGTACGAATTGTCTCTTGCGACTTAATGGCGCCAATCGAGATGGCAACGATCTCGGTCACGACGCCCTTTTCCTTCAGACGGATCGCCTCTTCGACGGCAATTTCGTCGAAGGGGTTCATCGACATCTTGACGTTGGCAAGCTCGACGCCAGTGCCGTCAGGCTTGACGCGGATCTTAACGTTGTAGTCGACCACGCGCTTGACGGGCACGAGGATTTTCATGGCTAACTCTGCTCCTGGGCCGGAAATCCGGCGACACCCAATACCTCATCTAACAACAACGTCGAAACGTGCTGCGCAAGATAAAGCGGCGCCGGTTCATGGTGTTTCAATCGAATGCATCTGGCTAATTAGTCAGCGCTCTAGCTTGTGGCCTTCGCACTTGCGAAAAGCAGCGTATTCATGCGCTCCCGCGCTGTCAATTGCGCCATTGTGAGCAAGCGCATACCGAGCGTCATGCTTAAAAACAAAGCAATGCTCGCGCCGGTCAGTTCACGCGAAAAGCCGGACACCGGGCCTTCGTAGAACAAGCACCAGTGCCGCGCCCGCCGCAAGTCCACCGATATGCGCCCACCACGCGATCGGCATGGGTGGGCCCGATTGCGGCAGCAGTACCATGACGATCTGAGTGAGTATCCATGCACCGAGCGCCAACGCCGCTGTGATGTGGAGCGGAATAATGCGGAACGCCAGCACCCACACCATGACACGTGGATAAAGAAGAACGTAGGCGGCGATCACGCCGGCGACCGCTCCGCTGGCGCCAATGAGGGGCACCGCCGAGGCTGGCTGCATCGCCGAATGGGCGACCCCGGCAAACACGCCACAGGCAACATAGAAAAAGAGAAACTTGGCGTGTCCCATCGCGTCTTCGACATTGTCGCCGAATACCCAGAGGAACAGCATATTGGTGCCGACGTGCCAAATATCGACGTGGAAGAACATGTATGAAATCAGCGTCGCCCACGTTGGCAAGCCCATGAACTCGGGAGGTATTGCAATCGCCGTATTCGCCGCCCTAGCGCCCAGAAGCTTCAACGGTACAATGCCGAAACTCGCCACCATCTGCGCCTGCATGCCGGTGGCCTGCACAGCGAAAATAGCAAGATTGATCGCGACCAGCGCGAATGTGACGTACTGAAATCTAATCGAGCGCAACGGGTTGTCGTCGTAAACGGGCACAAACACTGGATCGATCTCCCGGCTGGGGGTTCAGGCGTCTAGCGGTTTTTTCCCGGCACCCAGAGAACGTCGCCCTGGCCTTTATTATTCACATAGCGGCTCGCAACGAACAAAAAATCCGACAATCGATTGACGTAGGTCAGCGTCGGAGCACTGACCGGCTCACGATCGTCGGCCATCAATTCGACAATCAACCGCTCAGCGCGCCGCGTCACCGTGCGGGCGACATGCAATGCTGCGGCGGCCGCCGTGCCGCCGGGCAGGACGAACGAGCGCAACGGGCTAAGCTCGGAATTCAACGCATCGATTTCCTGTTCGAGACGTGTCACTTGAGCAGCCGTTATGCGAAGCGGCTCATACCCAAGCTTTTCACCGCGATCCGGCACGCACAGATCGGCGCCCAGATCGAACAGGTCGTTTTGAATTCGCAGCAGCATCGCGTTGACCTTGTCGTCCGCCGCTGTCAGATGAATGCGCGCCATGCCGATCGCCGAATTGGCCTCATCCACTGTGCCATACGCCGATACCCGCGCACCGTCTTTGCGCACGCGCTCGCCGTCGCCCAGTCCCGTCGTGCCATCATCACCGGTTCGCGTGTAGATCTTGTTCAATACGACCATGAAACGCGCCTTTGTGCCCGCTTAGCGGCGAAAATAGACAGCCAGCATGATAACGATAATCGCGACAAACTGTAGACCGACACGCCAGCGCATGAGTTTTTGACTGAGATTGGCGTTGTCACCCTTCATCATCGTGTACAGGCCAACCCCGAGTGCGATCAACACCGCGATCGTGGCTACGGTGGTCAAATGAAAGAAAAAATCCGGCATTGGTGCTCCGTAAGCAGGACGTGATCAGCTCATAGGTGTGGGCCCTAGCGCATGCAAATAGCAAGTTGACGCTTCTCGCGGCCGTGTCGCCACAATCGAAATAGCATCATGAAAAATTCATTGTGAGTTGCACTGCAAAACAATTGCCTTAATCCTGGCGCTCTTGGGAGAATCACTTCTCCCCGAAACCTGTGCCGCACGAACTTGGATGGAATGGACTACGTTTGCATATGCCGATAGCCGCAACCGCAATTGCCAAGGGTTCGACTAGCCCCCGATTGCGGATCTGCGTTTCGGCTTCAATGGCGGCATTGTTGGCGATTGCACCGCCGGCCGGCGCGCAAGAGCCAACGCGCGATCTGAAGGCCAACCGGCAGAAGCTCGAGGCCGCGGAAACGCGGGCAAAACAGCTTCAATCCGACGTCTCGCAGATGGATATCGAACGATCGCGCCTCAATGCGCAACTGCAAGAGACCGCTCGCCTGATCCAGCGCAGCGAAGGCCAGATGTCCACGATCGAGGCGCGCCGGGACGAACTTGAAACGCAGCAGAAGCTGCTGCAGGGTTCACTCGCCCAACGGCATGGGCAGATCGCCAGCCTGCTTGCCGCAATGCAGCGCATGGGCCGCAATCCGCCACCTGTCATCATCACCAAGCGCGAAGATGCGCTGCAGATGGTGCGTAGCGCCATGTTGCTTGCACGCGCGTTTCCCGAACTGCGCACGCAAGCGGAGGAACTGTCCGGCCGTTTGACCGAACTCGCGCGCGTGATGAGCGATATCAAGGGCGAGCGCGACAAGCTCGAATCCGAGACGACGCGCTTGAAAGACGCGCAGTTGCGGTTGGCAAGCCTCATGGAAGTCAAGCGTCAGACGCTGTCCGAGCGCCAAGAGCAACTGGCGGATGTGCGGAAGGCTGCCGGCGAAATTTCGAAAAGCGTCACCGATTTGTCGGAGCTGATCACCAAACTCGATCGCGCGGTCGCAGATAATACGTCGCTGGGTGCATACGAGAAGCAAGCCGCTGCGGCAGCGGCGCCTTTGACGGAACCAGCGCCTCAGGCAGCCACTTCAATGGCAGCAGTTGCGCCGCCACCCGCATCAACCACCACGCCTGTCGCGGAACCGGCCACTGTTCCGGCGATCGAAGTGCCGGTCAACAAAGTTGAACCTAAAATTATCGTCGCTGCATTGCCAAAAACGCAGAGCCCGTCATTCGAGCTCGCGCCACAAGGCGGCGTGATGTCGGCGAACCCAAGCCGCCTGATGCCGGCAATTCCATTCCATCAGGCGCGTGGACAGCTGCCTTTGCCAGCGCAGGGCAAACGTGTGATAACCTTCGGCGAGAAGATGCCGTCGGGCGGCGCCTCCAAGGGTTTGGTGATGGAAACCCGGCAAGGCGCACAGATTACCGCCCCCTGTGACGGTTGGGTACTTTATGCAAGCGAGTTCCGATCGTATGGTCAGCTCTTGATCATCAATGGTGGCAATGGCTACCATGTCGTTCTTGCTGGCTTATCGCAAATCGATGTGCAACTCGGTCAATTCGTGCTCGCTGGCGAGCCGATTGGAACGATGAGTGCCGCACCAAAAGGCAAGGCACAGGACAATGCCCCCGTCCTGTACGTTGAGTTCCGCAAAGAGGGGCGCCCCGTGGACCCTGAGCCCTGGTGGGCAGATGGTTCGAAAAAGGTGCAGGGATGACGCGCAAATCTGACTTCGCATTCTGGTCCTTCATGGCGATGGCAGGTCTCGCAGGTGCGACGACCGTCCTCAACGTCAGCCGCACCTATTCGGCGACTACGCCCAATACTGAAATCTACCGGCAACTCGATCTGTTCGGTGACGTGCTAGAGCGCGTGCGGACCGACTACGTCGAGAAACCGGATGACGCATCACTCGTCGAGAACGCCATCAACGGCATGCTCGCTGCGCTCGATCCCCATTCGGCGTACCTGTCGCCCAAAAGCTTCCGCGACATGCAAGTGCAAACGCGCGGCGAGTTCGGCGGTCTCGGTATCGAGGTCACGATGGAGAATGGCGTCGTCAAGGTCGTCTCGCCCATCGACGACACTCCGGCCTACAAAGCCGGCGTGCAAGCGAACGATTTGATCACCCATCTCGACAACGATCAAATCGTCGGGCTCACACTAGAGCAGGCGGTCGAAAAGATGCGCGGGCCGGTCAATACGCCGATCACGCTGACCGTCATCCGCAAGGGCAAAGACGAGCCTTTCGACATCAAAGTGACGCGCGACGTGATCCGCATCAACGCGGTGAAGTCACGCCTCGAACTTGACGGCGAGGTGATCTACACCAAGCTCTCGACATTCAACGAACAGACGCACGGCAACCTCGTCAAGCAGGTCGAGGCGCTAAAGAAGCAGACCAACAAGAAGATCAAGGGCTTCATTGTTGATCTCCGCAACAATCCAGGTGGACTGCTCGACCAGGCAATTTCGGTATCCGACGATTTCCTGGAAAAGGGCGCGATCGTTCTGACCAAGGGCCGCAACTTGGAAGAAACCCAGCGTAGCCAAGCCCGCCCAGGCGATATCTCGGACGGCAAGCGCATTCTCGTGCTGATCAATGGCGGTTCGGCCTCGGCGTCTGAAATTGTCGCCGGCGCTCTGCAGGACCACAAGCGTGCCACCGTTATCGGTACGCGTTCGTTCGGCAAGGGTTCGGTGCAGACGATCATTCCACTTGGCGCCAACGGTGCTCTCCGTCTCACCACCGCGCGCTACTACACGCCATCGGGCCGGTCGATCCAAGCGAAGGGCATCGACCCGGATATCATCGTCGAGCAGGAGCTGCCTGACGACATGAAGGGCAAGGACAAGCCACGCGGCGAAGCGAGCCTGCGCGGCCATTTGAAGAACGACCCGAAGGAAAAAGAGCAGTCAGGTTCATCGGCCTACGTGCCGCGCGAACCCGAGAAGGACACGCAGCTACAGTATGCTCTCGCCATGCTGCGCGACGGAACGGAAGCGCCGGTGCAACCCGCTACTCCCGCAACGACGCCCGCACCAGCAACTCCGGCACCGGCTGCGTCCATTCCGGCACCGCCGCAGCCGGAAAAGAAGCCGAACTAATCACCGGCACGGACATTGCGATCATTCGTTCGGGCGCTCCGGTGGGGCGCCCGAATTGTATCAGCGGGTGCAATTTCAGACATCGAGCAGGCGACAATGGACATTACGAAACTCGGCTACCGTCTCAACGTCGGCATCATGGTGCTGAACCGTGATGACCTTGTTTGGGTCGGCCGCCGTAACGATGCGCCAACAGATCCAGAAGGCCCCGGAAGCTGGTGGCAAATGCCGCAAGGCGGCATTGACGAGGGCGAAGATCCGGCATCAGCGATGCTGCGCGAGTTGTGGGAAGAGACGAGTATGCGCTCTGTCACGACGCTCGCCGAAAGTGCTGATTGGTTCACGTATGACCTGCCCGCGGAACTGGTTGGTAAGGCGTGGGGCGGGCGATATCGTGGGCAACGCCAGAAGTGGTTCGCGGTCCGCTTCGATGGCGCTGATAGTGAAATCAACATCGAACCGCAGGCTGGCCATCCGGTCGAGTTCGTATCGTGGCGATGGGCCAAAGCGGCCGAGCTCCCCGGCCTCATCGTGCCGTTCAAACGCGAGGTCTATATCAAGGTCCTCGCTGAGTTCGCCCACTTGGTATCCCAACGGTGAGCAAGCATCAGGGACGCGCCACAACGCAAAGGCTGCTACAATTTGTTGGAACCGTCATAATTTCCTTGTGGAATCAGAGTATTGTTTAAATGTAATTCAGGCTTTTCCACAGGAAGCCATTGCCGATGGCCCGTAAGACCCAGTCATTGCCCAACAAACTCCCAGTGCGCCCGTGCGTCGGCATAATGCTGATCAACCGCGACGGTTTGGTTTGGGTCGGACGGCGTTCGCCGCGATGGCTCGCACGCAACGAACCGCCGATCTGGCAGATGCCGCAAGGCGGGCTTAACCCCAAAGAAAAACCTGAAGCAGCAGCAATTCGCGAGCTGCAAGAAGAGACCGGCGTCACGAGCGCCAGCATTATTGGCGAAGTTCCCGAATGGCTGACTTACGAACTACCGGCGCATTTGCTGGGGATCGCCCTGAAGGGCCGGTTTCGCGGCCAACGGCAACGGTGGTTCGCCATGCGGTTTACCGGCCACAACCGCGAGATCGACATTAAAGGGTGCATGGGCCAGAAGCCCGAGTTCGACGCCTGGAAATGGGTGGACATGAAACTCGTGCCGGAAATGATCGTGCCATTCAAACGCGACACGTATCGAACCGTCGTGCGCGAATTTCAGCATTTAGCGGATTAAGGCCAAAGGCTGCCTGTTAGAAATCCGCAAGCAAACCGCCCAGCTTACGGCGTGATCTTGTTGCCGACCAACGCCCGCAACTCATCGATCGCGCGCGTGATGTGCAGCTTGGCGTCGTCATCCAAACCATTGTCGAGCATGTGTTGCGCAGACGCCAACTCAGACTCGATCTGCCGCGGATCAACCTCATCCGTGATGAAGGCGCGTTCGGCTAACACCGTAACGCTGTCCGGGCCAACCTCAGCGAAGCCGCCCTTGACGAAAATGCTCTTGATGCCGTTCGCCATTGTAATGCGCGCAACGCCTGGCAAGAGGTTCGTCACGACTGGCGCATGGCCCGGCATCACGGTGAACACACCATCGGCACCCGGCAGAATGGCCTGCTCGGCATCGGTCGAAAGAAGGACACGCTCCGGTGACACCAGCTCAAATTTGAATGTACCAGCCATAGCGTTCGTTCTTCCGTCTCAAACTTTCAAAAATTCAGCTCAGCGCGGTGGGTGTGTCGCTGTCGGACCCGACCTTCGCCTTCACTTCTTCGGCCGTCTGCAACTTGGTTCCGCAGAACGGACAGAAGAAAAGAGGGTGATCGACCAGACCAGGCTCTTCCTCTTCCAGGTCGATCATGCCGACCGCCATGTAGAGGACGCCGTCCTCACCCTCGGTGATCAGGGGATCGAAATCCTCCCCCATCATCGCTTCCTTGAGTTCGGTGCAGCATTTCCCAAACTTTGAATCGGCGCCGGGAACGGCCTTCGTCACGTCGGACATAGCTCAGCCTCACGTTGGGTGCGCCGCAAGAAACCTGCGGCACTTTGTTTAAGCAGCTTCTGCCAGCTTCTCAGCCTTTGCAATCGCTTCCTCGATGGTTCCCACCATGTAGAATGCCTGCTCGGGCAGATGATCGTAGTCGCCATCGCAAAGGCCCTTGAAGCCTTTGATGGTATCTTTGATGTCAACCAGCTTGCCGTCTGCTCCAGTGAAAACTTGCGCGACGAAGAATGGTTGCGACAGGAAGCGTTCAATCTTGCGCGCGCGGGCAACCGTCACCTTGTCTTCTTCCGACAGCTCATCCATGCCGAGAATGGCGATGATGTCCTGTAGCGACTTGTACTTCTGCAGGATTTGCTGCACGCGGCGGGCCGTATCATAGTGCTCTTGGCCGACAACGCGTGGCTCAAGAATGCGCGAGGTCGAGTCGAGCGGATCCACGGCCGGGTAGATGCCCTTTTCTGCGATCGAGCGCGACAGCACGGTCGTCGCGTCCAAATGGGCGAACGAGGTGGCCGGCGCCGGATCGGTCAAGTCGTCGGCTGGCACGTAGATCGCCTGTACCGATGTGATCGAGCCCTTCTGCGTGGTGGTGATGCGCTCTTGCAGGGCGCCCATGTCGGTCGCAAGCGTCGGCTGATAACCCACGGCAGACGGAATACGGCCAAGTAGTGCGGACACTTCGGAACCAGCCTGCGTGAAGCGGAAAATGTTGTCGACGAAGAACAACACGTCCTGGCCCTTGTCGCGGAAGTCCTCGGCGACGGTCAGACCGGAAAGCGCAACGCGCATGCGGGCGCCTGGCGGCTCGTTCATCTGGCCGTACACGAGCGCGCACTTGGAACCCTTGGTCGAGCCGTTGTTCTTCTTCGGATCGATGTTGACGTTCGACTCGATCATCTCGTGATAAAGATCGTTGCCTTCACGCGTGCGCTCGCCGACGCCGGCAAACACCGAGTAACCGCCATGCGCGCGAGCGACGTTGTTGATGAGTTCCATGATCAGCACGGTCTTGCCGACGCCGGCGCCACCGAACAGGCCGATCTTGCCGCCCTTGGCGTAAGGTGCCAGCAGATCCACGACTTTGATGCCGGTGACCAGCATCGAGGCTTCGGTCGACTGCTCGGCAAACGACGGGGCCGGCTGATGAATGGCGCGGCGGCCGGGCGTCTTGATCGGGCCAACTTCGTCGATCGGCTCGCCGATGACGTTCATGATGCGGCCGAGCGTTTCTTCGCCGACCGGCACCGAAATCGGGGCGCCGAGGTCGGTCACTTCCTGACCGCGCGTCAGACCTTCAGACGAGTCCATGGCGATCGTGCGCACGGTGTTCTCGCCGAGATGCTGGGCGACTTCGAGGATCAACCGGTTGCCGTGGTTGTTGGTTTCCAGGGCGTTCAGAATTTCCGGCAAATGCCCATCGAACTTGACGTCGATGACGGCGCCCATCACCTGACTGATTCTGCCGACTTTGTTGCTCGCAGCCATCGTTCTCTTGTCCTCGTTTGTGTTCTATGTTGGGTTACGCGCGAAAAGCGCTAACCCAACCTACGTATTCCGCCTTGTAGGTTGGGTTAGGCCGCTTGGCCGTAACCCAACAGATCTTGTTCAGTCCAAAATTCACAGCGCTTCGGCGCCCGAGATGATTTCGATCAGTTCGCGTGTGATGTTGGCTTGGCGCTGACGGTTGTACTTGATCGTCAGCTTGTTGATCATGTCGCCGGCGTTGCGGGTGGCATTGTCCATGGCGCTCATGCGCGCGCCCTGTTCGGAGGCCGCGTTCTCTAGCAGCCCACGAAACACCTGGGTCGAGATATTGCGCGGCAGCAGAACGCCGATAATCTCTTCTTCCGACGGCTCGTATTCGTTGACCGACGCAGCGGACGCTGCAGCTTTTGCGTCCTTCACCGCGGCCACTTCCGGCACCTTGACCGGAATCAGTTGCAGTGCTGTCGGCTTCTGCGCGATCACCGATTTGAACTCGGAGAAATACAGCGTCGCGATATCGAATTCCTTGGCTTCGAACAGCTTGAAAATGCGGTTCGAGATGTCCTCGGCGTTGTCGAACGACAGGTTCTTCACAGCCTTGAGATCGACGCGATCGATGATCTGGCGGCCGAATTCGCGGCGCAACGCATCGGCGCCTTTCTTGCCAACGGCAAGGATCTTGACCGTCTTGCCTTCGCGGATGAGGCGCTGCGCATCGTTGCGAGCGAGCTTCGCGATGTTGCCGTTGAAACCGCCGCACAGACCACGTTCGGCGGTCATCACCACCAGCAGGTGAACCTTGTCGCTGCCGGTGCCAACGAGTAGCGGCGACGCGCCTTCGGTGTTGGTGATACGCGAATGAACGTTGGCAAGCATCTGGTCCATGCGCATGGCATAGGGACGGGCTGCGGTCGCGGCTTCCTGGGCGCGGCGCAGCTTCGCTGCCGCCACCATCTGCATCGCCTTCGTGATCTTCCGCGTCGCCTTAACCGAGGCGATGCGATTGCGCATGTCTTTTAGTGAGGCCATCGGTTGTTTCCGTAGGTTGGGTCAAGCAAACGCGACCCAACACATTTAAAGCCAGCAGAAAAGTGTTGGGTCGCGCCCAAAGGCTTGACCCAACCTACGATCATGTTCGCTTACGCGACAGCCTTGGCGACCGTCGTAATCACGCCCTTGAGCTTGTCGGCTGTGGCGTCGGACAAATCCTTCGAGGTGCGGATGTCGTCGAGAATCGCGATGTTCGTCGAACGGAGGTTCGCCAGCAACGCATCCTCGAACGGCTTGATCTTGTCGACCGGCAGCGGATCGAGGTAGCCGTTGACGCCAGCATAAATCACGCAAACCTGCTCTTCCATCTTGAGCGGAGCGAACTGGCCCTGCTTCAGAAGTTCGGTCAGGCGGGAGCCACGAGCCAGCAGCTTCTGCGTTGCAGCGTCGAGATCCGAGCCGAACTGAGCAAATGCCGCCATCTCGCGATACTGCGCCAACTCGCCCTTGATCTTGCCGGCAACCTTCTTCATCGCCTTGGTCTGCGCGGATGAACCCACGCGCGACACCGACAGACCGACGTTCACGGCAGGCCGGATGCCCTGATAGAACAAGTCTGTCTCGAGGAAGATCTGGCCGTCGGTGATCGAGATCACGTTGGTTGGAATAAACGCCGACACGTCGTTGCCCTGAGTCTCGATGACTGGCAGCGCCGTGAGCGAACCGTTACCGGCGGCATCGCCCATTTTGGCGGCGCGTTCGAGCAAGCGGCTGTGGAGATAGAACACGTCGCCTGGATAAGCTTCGCGGCCTGGCGGACGGCGCAGCAACAGTGACATCTGGCGATAGGCGACGGCCTGCTTCGACAAGTCGTCATAGATGATGACGGCGTGCATTTTATTGTCGCGGAAGTACTCGCCCATGGTGCAACCGGTGAACGGCGCGAGGTACTGCAGTGGCGCGGGATCTGAGGCCGTCGCGGCAACGATGATCGTATATTCGAGGGCGCCGTTTTCTTCCAACACCTTGACGAACTGCGCAACCGTCGAGCGCTTCTGGCCGATGGCGACGTAGACGCAATAGAGCTTCTGGTTCTCGTCGGTGCCCTTGTTGAGCGCCTTCTGGTTCAAAATCGTATCGAGCGCGACAGCGGTCTTACCGGTCTGACGGTCACCGATGATCAGTTCGCGCTGACCGCGGCCGATCGGGATCAAAGCGTCGATCGCCTTGAGGCCGGTCGACATCGGCTCATGCACCGACTTGCGTGGCAAGATGCCTGGCGCCTTGATGTCGACGCGCGATTTCTTGTCGGACTTGATCGGGCCCTTGCCGTCGATCGGATTGCCGAGACCATCGACCACGCGGCCGAGCAAGCCCTTGCCGACTGGCACTTCCACGATGGCGCCCGTACGCTTGACGGTGTCGCCTTCCTTGATCGAGCGATCGTCGCCGAAGATCACGACGCCGACATTGTCGGCCTCGAGGTTCAGCGCCATGCCGCGGATGCCGCCTGGGAACTCGACCATCTCGCCGGCTTGGACGTTGTCGAGACCATAGACGCGGGCGATACCGTCGCCAACGGATAGTACCTGACCGATCTCGGAGACTTGCGCCTCCTTGCCGAAGTTTTTGATCTGCTCCTTCAGGATTGAGGAGATCTCAGCGGCGCGAATTTCCATCAGCCAACCTCTTTCATGGCGGTCTTGAGACTATTCAGCTTCGTGCGAAGCGAACTATCGATCATGCGGCTACCCACCTTGACGATGAGGCCACCTAAAATGCTCGGATCGACGCGTGACGAGATCGCCACATCCTTACCGACCGAAGCCTTCAATGTTTCTTTGAGCTGCTGCAATTGCGCGTCGTTGAGCGCAACGGCGGACGTTACCTCGGCGGAAGCTTCGCCTCGGCCGCGTGCCGCCAAAGTACGGTATGCCTTGATCATATCGGGAACCGCAAACAACCGGCGGTTCTTGGCGATCAACTTGACGAAGTTCGCGGTCAAGCCGGTAATGCCGGCTTTCGCCAGCACAGCTTCGAGCGCCTTGGTCTGCTCATCGGCCGAAAACACCGGACTACGAACCAGCCGGCGAAGATCTTCGCTCTCATCAAGCATGCCTTGCAGAGCGGTCATGTTCTGCTCGACCGGCTTCACTTGGTTCTGCTCGGTCGCCAGATCGTACAACGCGGACGCATAACGTCCGGCGACACTGGCCATCATTGCTTCATCAGTCGCCACGTCGAACGCTCTCGTTCGTTAAGGGTGAGTATCAGGAATGGGAAAAAATCGGTCGCAGCAGTCGCCCGCGCGAACCAATTGCTCAACAAAATTAAGCGGACGGCGCAAATGGCACCACCCGGCCCGTTCATCAAGTTGGGCTGGCCTTAGCATGGGTCGCGAACAGCATCAACTAGGCGTGATGCGCACGCGATGCCGCATGTGTGGACTTTTTTCAAATCCGCGCAGCTCGGCAAACATGAATGCAAGCTGCACGTTGTGTTCAATCTGGGTTCAAGCGCAGGGACGTAGATCTCTACCATGGTCGCCCGAGGGGTCTTTGGCGGATCGGCATCAGTTTGGACTTGGGGATAAATAATGTCAGCGAAGCGCATCTTGAGTGGTTCGGCCTTGGCTCTTGGGCTCATGGCGTCGAATGTCGTCGTGTTTGCCGATGCAGCATCAGCGCAGGAACGCCCGCAGTACGGCCAGCACCGTGGCGCAAAGCCGGCCGCCGCCCCGGCCGCGAAACCCGCAGCACGGGCCGCAGCGCCGTCGCCGCATTTTGCTCGTCCAGCTCACCCCCAGATACGCCAGGGGGCGCCATCGCCGGGGCGCTACGTCGCACCACCAGTCGTTCGTCACGCCGCGCCGGCGCCGGAACGGCATCGCGAGGCACCGCGTCGTGGCTACGGTTGGCGTCCGTGGGGATATGGCGCAGCAGCCGTTGGCGCGGTGATCGTCGGCAGCCGGTTTGCACGAGCGAGCCGAAGCGATTTGCAACGCTGTGCCGACCGCTATGACAGCTTCGACTGGGACACCGGCACGATCGAGAACGAAGATGGCGACCGCGAGATTTGCCCCTATCTCGAGTGACACGAAACAAATTCAAACCGTTCAAGTCGCGTTCATGCCCAACCGCTCATAAGGGCGGCATGGACGCCGAATGGCCTCCGCTCTCATCACAAGGAGTTCGACCCATGTCTCTCCGCACCACTGTTATTGCCGCCTCACTTGCAGCGTTCAGCGTTGCAGCGATTTCAGCGCCCGCCAGCGCGGACTATCGCCGTCGCAATAATAATGCCGGAGCCGCGGCTGCGATCGGCATCGGCGCACTCATCGTTGGCGGTATCATCGCGAGTCAGTCGCATCGCAAGAAACGGCATGTGGAGGAATACCGAGCTCCACACCATCGGTCATACGGTTACGCGCCTGCGCCGCGACACTACGGTCATGCGCCAAAGCAGCAGTATCTAAATGACGGTCATTGATTACTAAGTGATCGCAACACCCCGTTGCTTGACGAGCCCGGCCGGATCACCTCCGCGCCGGGCTTTTTTCTTGCTCGATCAAGTCAGAGTTTCGAACAAACGCCGATGCAAATTCATGCGTGGTTCGAGAGATGACACCAACATGTGCTCGTGCAGGGTGTGAGCACCATCGCCGTCGACACCTAGGCCGTCGAGCGTCGCGACGAACGGCGCTGTGAAATTGCCATCGCTGCCGCCGCCGGTGGCAATGCCGACGAGGTCGAAGCCGATCTCGGACGCAATTTTTTGGGCATGCGCATAGAGCGTCGCACCGGCTGGGTTCATTTCGTAGGGCGGCCGATTGAGACCGCCAGTTACCTGCACTGTGACATCGGGATTGTGGGATTTTAGGTTAGCGAAATGCGCGGCGAACGCTTCGGCATCGGCGACCGTTCTGATGCGCATGTCGATGGTTGCTTCGCACATCGCTGGAACGACGTTCTCGGCGGTGCCGCCACTGATCTGGCCGACGTTGAATGTGACGCCGCGTTTGTAGTCCGTCATCGCCTCGATATCGACAATCTGGCGCGCAACTTCGAGGATCGCGCTTCGGCCATCCTGGTGACGCGCGCCAGCGTGAGAGGCACGCCCCCGGGCCGTCAACACGAAGCGCGCGACGCCTTTGCGCGAGGTGACGATCTTGCCGCCGTCACGCGCTGGCTCCGTCACCAGTACGTGCTTTGCTCGTTTGGCATGCGCAACGATCACATCGCGCGACGTCGGACTGCCAACTTCTTCGTCCGACGTATAAAGAAACCGCAACGGCAACGGCGTCGATTTGCCCGCGCGGGTGATCGCCTGGAAGGCTGCAAACGCCAAGTACGCGCCGCCCTTCATGTCGTAGATGCCCGGGCCATAGCAACGATCGCCCTCGACGCGGAATGACAGGTCGTTGATGGTGCCGCGCGGATGCACCGTATCGAGATGGCAGAGTACGAGTACGCCTGGCTCATCGCCGCCCCACGGCGATGAAACCGACACATGATCGCCGAAGCCATCGCGCCCCTTGATGCGCTCGACCTTGGCGCCAGCCTTCGCCCAACCGCTGGCGCACGCATCCATCACTCGATTGACGCCGGATACATCGGACGTTTGACTTTCGATCTCGACCCATTCGCGAATTCCGGCCAGCATTTCGGCCGCATTGGGAGCAATCATCGTTGCAGATCCTTTGAGGTATTTGCGGCGATCCTGGCGCGCGTCCGGGCCGATGCCAATTGCTGTTCACGAATGGTGATGAAGAATGCAGCGGCGATGATCATGGCAGCACCGAACCATGTGTTCAATCCGGGGATCTCGCCGAACAGAAAGTAGCCCCACGACGACATCCACAGCAAGCGAAGATAGTCGGCCGGCATCGAAATGCTCACATCGGCGATACGCAGCGCCTTGATATATCCGTAGTTGCCGACCGCCGCCGCGCATCCCATCGCCAACAAGTACAGCCAAACCTCTTGCGAGGGCATGATCCAAACGGGGATGGTGCCGATCATGGCGACCGGCAGGATCATCAGTGGCTGGTAGAACGTGATCGTCGTCACGGAATCGTATTTTGCAAGCTCCTTCGACATCAGCAGCGAGACCGCCCACATTGCGCTCGATGCAGCTGCGGCAATCGCTGCCCACGACAGAACACCGGAGCCAGGCTTCAACACGATCAACGCGCCGATCAAACCGGCGATCACCGCCGACCAGCGCATGATGCCGACCTGTTCGCGAAACCACAGCGCGCCACCGATCGTCACGAAAATAACGGTGGTGAAACTCAACGCACCGGCATCCGCCAGCGGCATTTGACCGAGCGCATAATACCACGTGGTCATCGAACACACGCCGACGAGGCCGCGCGTCATTTGCAGGCGTAGATTATTGGTGCGCCACGACACCTGGCCGGGGCGGAATACGATCGGCAGCGTCACCAGGATCGTGATGAGCGAGCGCAAGAACACGATCTCGATGGTCGGGAGATGCGGGCTCACATAGCGCACACCGATGTGCAGCAGCGATGACATGACGCCAGCGATCAGCATCAATGCAACGGCTGCCACCACCGGGCTCATGCCGAACACGGTGCCCGGCTCTTGGGCATCAAGTGTTGGCCGGGCATCAAATGCCGGCGCCGTCATTGATTAGTGCCTCCCCACATCCCAGGCCGCATCAAAGCGGTTCGCGCCGTTGTGCGCCAGCGGCAAACAGCGCACCAGGGGTGCGTTACTTGAAGTGCTTCGACAGCTTGAGCGCTTGACCTTGATAGTTACTGCCGAGATCGCGGCCGTAAAGCATTTCGGGCACTTCCGTGAGCCGCTCATAGATCAGGCGGCCGATGATCTGGCCATCTTCCAGCACGAACGGCACCTTGTGGCTGCGCACTTCGAGCACCACCCGCGCGCCCGAGCCACCGGCCGGTTCGTGTCCGAAGCCTGGGTCCATGAAGCCCGCGTAGTGCACCCGGAACTCGCCGACCAGCGGATTGAACGGCATCATTTCGGCAGCGTATTGCGGTGGCACATGCACGGCTTCCTTGGAGGCCAGAATGTAGAACTGATCAGGATCGAGGATCAACCGGCGCGCTCCGGCATCGGCCTGGATCGGCTCCCAGTAGTCGGCGATGGCACATGCGCCTGAAACGTCGACATTGACGACGCCCGTATGCCGCTTCGCCCGATACCCAACGAGACCGCTTTTATCGCCGATCAAATCGACCGAGAGCGCGATGCCGTTATCTATATCGTTGACGCCGCCTGTTACGAGGTGCTGCGCTGCATGCAATTTCCGAAGTTCGTCATCGGAGATTTGCGCCATGCCGCTGCGCAATCGTAATTGGCTCAACGTCGAGCCCCGGCTAACCACGACCGGAAAGGTCTGCGGGCAGATTTCGGCATATAATGGACCATTATAGCCGGCCGGGATCTGATCGAACGCGGTAGCGCCATTTGCAATCACGCGCGTGAACACATCGAGCCGGCCGGTTGAGCTTTTCGGATTGGCCGAGCCAGCAAGCCCCAGTGGCAAGGCAAGCGCCTCCAACAACGGAACGATATAAACGCAGCCGGTTTCCAACACGGCGCCCTTGGTCAAATCAAAGGTATGCAGCAACAACCCGGCGAGTTTGCTTTCGACGGTGGCGTTCGGCCCCGGCAGGAAACTTGCCCGCACGCGATGCGCGACGTTGCCCAACCGGAGGTCGAGGCTTGCCGGCTGTAGTTGGCGCGCGCCCAACGGTTCGGAAAGGGCGATCGCACCGGATTGGGTTAGCAAGCGCAACGCCTGTGCCGGCAGAACGCCCGCTGCTGTGATCGGAGCTGCCGTTTTCGCCACTCGCATTTCGGTCGATTTTGTCATTTATTTGCTGTGCCCGCCGCCTGCTTCCACGTCAAGCAATTCGGGACCCGTCACGACATGTCTTCCACCGTTGCGAACACCGGCAGGCAGGACTATGATCCGTGTGATTATTTGAGCCTATTCACTGTTTATGTCGAGCGGTGCCGGTAGCGGCCTCAATCCACTCGTTTCTATCGGCGCACATGCTCCTAGCCAACGGGAGGTAGTCGATGAAAAGAACAACCTCGTTTCTCGCGGTCGCAGCTCTGGCGGCAGGCGGGCTCGTGCTCTCTCATGCGGCGCTGACGCAAGCGACCGACACGCGGCTCGGTAAGGTTCATTTCCCCACATCGTGCAAGCCAGCAGCACAAGCACATTTCGATCGGGGCATGCTGTTCCAGCACTCGTTCTGGTACCGGGCGTCGCAACGATCGTTCGAGGAGGCCTTTAAGACGGACCCCGACTGCGCCATTGCTCAATGGGGCATCGCGCTCAGCTTGCTCTATAATCCGCACGCCCCACCCCCGGCGGAAAACTTGCCGGTTGGCTTGGCAGCGCTGCAGAAGGCCAAGGCAATCGGCGCCAAGACCGACCGCGAGCGCGATTACATCGATGCGCTCCTCACTTTCTACACGGACTTCGACAAAGCCGGTCATGGCGCTCGCGTGCAGGCCTACCTGAAGGCGATGGAAGTGTTGGCGCAGCATTATCCCAACGATGACGAAGCACAGATTGGCTACGCCATCACGTTGAATGTCGCCGCTTCACCCACCGACAAGACCTACGCCAATCAGCTCAAGGGCGCCGCCCTTTTGGAAGCAATTTTCACGCGTCAACCGCAGCATCCAGGTGTCTCTCATTACCTGATCCATCTTTATGACTATCCCCCGATCGCCGAAAAAGGCATTGACGCTGCCCGGCGCTACGCCAAGATCGCGCCAGACGCACCGCACGCGCTGCATATGCCGTCGCACATCTTCACGCGCGTCGGCTATTGGAAGGACTCGATATCGTCCAACCTCGCGTCCGCCAACGCCGCCAAGGAAAGCAAGGAATCGGACGACCAGCTGCACGGGTTGGACTATGCAGTCTACGCTTACCTGCAACTGGGCCAAGACCAGAACGCGCGTAGCGTGATCGCCGACATAGAGAAGATCACCGATATCAAGCGTTTCGCCGGACATTATGCGCTTGCGGTAAGCCCGGCCCGCTATGCTCTCGAGCGCGGCGACTGGAAAGCGGCGACGCAACTTCAGGCCAGGCCGACTCCGATCTTTTATCCGGAAGCGATGACGCACTTCGCCCGAGCACTTGGAGCCGCGCGAGCGGGTGATGCGGAGGCGGCCAAAGCCGACATAGCCAAGCTTGCGGAGCTGCGTGACAATCTGCGCCAAGCCAAGGACGCCTATTGGGCGGAGCAGGTCAATATCCAGTGGCAGGTCGCATCTGCATGGCTTCTCACCGCCGAGGGCAAGCACGACGAAGCGCTGAAGGCGATGAGCGCTGCCGCCGACGCCGAGGACAAGACCGAAAAGCACCCCGTAACGCCAGGCGTGCCCAAGCCTGCGCGCGAGCTCTATGGCGAAATGTTGCTGGAACGCGGCAAGGCACCGGAAGCGTTCGCAGCTTTCGAAGCGACGCTGAAGAAGGAGCCAAATCGGCTCGGTGCCACGGCCGGTGCAGCCAGAGCCGCGGAGAAGTCGGGCGATAAGGCCAAGGCTCGGCAGCATTGGGCGAAGGTCGTCGAGCTGACGCCAGAAGCCGACGCCACAAAGACCGAAGTGGCCGAGGCACGGTCATTCATGAGCCGGAACCAGTAATGGGCGCTTGTGACACCAAAGCTGCTGAAGGCGCTTCGGCAAAGCACAAGCCCATAGTGGTCATCGCCGGGCTTGTGTTGTCCATCGCTCTCGGGGGCCTAGCCCTCGCGGGATGGAACGCGTTTGGAATATTACGCGTACCCACTGCGTTGCAGGTCGAGGGCTATGCCGGTCACCTCGGCGAGTGGGAGCTGACGGCCACACTCACGAAAAGCACGTCGCCCAGTGGCGGTGATCTGTCAGGACTTCTACGCATGAAACACGTGGGGTTCTGCACCAAGGATGGCCCCGAAGAGAAGACCGGCACGATCCAAGTCAGGCTGTCGCGATTGTTCTCCAACGCGGAGGTAAAACTGCTCATCGATGACGCCGCGTGCAGCCACTCCGGCGACCTCTCAGGCTCGTCGATCGGCACCATGTCCTGCCCCGGCCGCAAATCCATCCCGCTGACGCTTTGGATGAAGTAGGAGACGAGCGCCAAGTCATCGCTGCAATCGCTGCCGTCGAACTCACGACATGCCTATCCGGTTAACTCCGGGCGGCGCGGCAAAACTGACGGAACTTCAAGTGGTTGCGCCGCCCCAGCGGTCGAATGCAGAGCTCATCGATAACTCGTTGAATTGGTGGAGTTTTCTTGGCATTTCCCGGAGTTAAACGGATAGGCATGAACTCACGATGTCAGAGAGGCAAACAACGCTATCGTCCGGCACAGCCTCGAACACCGATGGATCGACGATCCGCTCGAAGGCATCGAAACTCGGCAGTTCAGCGTACGGCCGGGACATGAGTACGCTCGCTGGCTTATCGTGCGGCAATCGTACACGAGATAGCGAAGCGAGCGGGAGGTTTTACGGTTTGGTTGCGAATTCAGTACGCGTCCCAGCTTTCTTCGGGCAGGTCGTGTGAAATCTGGCGCTGAATTGCGATCGGATCTATCGAAAGTCCCGCCTTTGCAACGCCGCCGCTATTGTTAGCGCGGGCCCGAGCCGATTCCGAGGTGGAGATCGCCGCAAATTTCACAACGGCAGCCACAATCGATAGTACTACAATTCCAGCAAGCACGTATTTTTTCATAACGCACTCCTATCGGGAAACAGGTCAAAAGATTCTGCTCGCCCCTTGCATCGATATTTGTTTGAGAATTAGGTCATTTACTCGATAATCACCTCAGCTGATTGGAATAACGGGAATTGCAATCACCGATTAGGTACATTGCAATTCCCATCGCCAAACAACGATCCAGCCGTTCAGCTAACGCGAGCGCAAGTGTAGCCACCGGACGCCGTGCGCTGGCACAGCTTCTGGCCAGGCGTTTTCCCCAGGGATCGTGCGGTAATGCGGTACCCTTGGGCATTCCGTAGAGTAGGCGCATTCTTGACGATGGGCTTAGTTGTCACGACATTACCTGAGAGGACGCGCGCACCTGCCGATGCCTCAGACGAAGCGCCGGCGAGCGCACCACCGGCAATGGCCGCAACCGTGTAAATCAAAGCCAATCTTTTGGCGTTATTATTACTCACTTGTTTCATCTTGCATTTCCTTGTTTTCGTTGATGCGCCATCCATAAACCACGGGCTTTACCGTCAACAATTGTTGGATTGCTGCTCGCTTGTTAAGTGACGTGCGGTTAAAGTTTTAGCAAATTGGCGTTGATTGAAAATCAGTCAAAGGTACTGCCACCGCAGTTCATAAATTCACGAAACGAACCGCTGCAGGGACCTAATATTGAATGCAAAGCCGATAGCCGCGCGATAAGTCTGCGAGCCGTCGATCAAGCCAGTACTAAAGTATCGGCTGTGGCTGTCGCTAAGTGAGTCAGGAGAAGTCCACGCAGATCCGTTCGCACTGACCGATCGAGTGCGGGAAGTCATCCCATTGCGCGTGTGCGGAAAGTTCGTTATCGTTTGGTTAATGGGCGGGGGAAAGTGATGAGTTGGTCGCGCATCGCAATTTGCGAGTGATCAGCTGAACATCTGTAATCACAACTTCAATCCGGACGCATTGTGCGCAGGAATGTCTATTCCCAGCGTTTGTAATTTTGTGGCGTATCGGGGGTTTAGCAATGAGTATTCAAGCTGTTGGCGCGAACGTTCAGATCAATTTGGCGACTGCGGGCGACCAATATATTCCGACCACGACCGCGTTGAACGATGATCGCTTTCTGATCACCTGGACCGACACGTCCGCGCAATTGGTGAAGGGACAGCTGTTCGACACGACTGGCACGAAAACCGGCTCGGAATTTACGATCATGACGAGCAGTTCCACTGGTTATAACAGTGGAATTTTGAAATTGAGCAACGGCGATTTACTTTTCTATCAAGGAACATCTCCGGATTTTGGCACGATCATCGGTGCCGACGGCAGTGTGCACGCCGGACATGTCGCGATTCCAACGGGCGCCGATGGATATTTCTACACTGCGGCATTAGCGAACGGCGGTTTCGCAATTTCGTATGTCAACGGCTTCGTCAATATCGGCATCCAAGCCTACAATGCGCTTGGAGAAAAAGTTGGCCCCACGTTTACGGTGCCGAGCGGCACATACAATGAGTTTGTGACCAAGGAAGTCGTCGCTTTCAGCGATGGCGGTTACGGCTTACTGTACGACCAGAACAGTACTGGATTACTGCTGCAGCGCTTCGACGCCTCGGGGCACACCAACGGGCCGGCTAGCCGGATCAGTTCGTCAACCACAGATATTGGCTATCATTCGCAGATCGACGCCGTTTCGCTCGCCGACGGCCGGGCTTTCGTCGCCTGGTCACAGGGTGGCTTCATTCATGGCCGGTTCCTGGATTCGCATGGGATCGCGATTGGACAGGATGTGACGCTGAGTGCCGGTAGCGCATCGGGACAGAACTGGCCGCACGTCACTGCCACCACCGACGGACATATCGCGGTGGCGTGGGACGTTGGTGCAACCATCGGCCAAAGCTCACTTTACTCGCTAATGCTTGCATCGGATGGCTCGCCCATCAGCCCGACCACCGTGCTGAGTACCAGCCTCAACGTCGGTTGGACCGTCTTTCCGACGGCCCTACCCAATGGTGGCGTGCTTTACACTTGGCGCGGCCTCGATGGAAACGGCGAGGGTGCCGAAGCCCGCATGATCGACGGCAATGGCCAGATCGTCTCCAGCGAACTGCTGTTGAACTCTGTCACGTCGGGAAACCAATTCGGCGAACAAGCGGCCGTCAATAGCCAAGGAGTGATCCTTGCAACATTTTCGGACCAATCAGGCATTGACGGTTCGGGTTGGGGCGTCTTCACCCAGGTGCTCAGCATTAACGGCAGCTTCCCGCCCCCGGTTTGCTTTCTTGCCGGCACAATGATCCGCACACCGGACGGAGCGTCCGCGGTTGAAAGCCTAGCGATTGGCGATCTCATCGTCACCGCTGACGGAGCTGCCCTGCCCGTGAAGTTCATTGGCCGCCAGTCGATTGCGTCGCGTTTCGTCGATCCACTGGTGGCTCACCCGATTTGCATCTGCGCTGGTGCTCTCGGCAACGATCTCCCAGCACGCGACTTATACACCTCGCCCGGACATGCCATGTTGATCGACGGCAAATTGGTGCTAGCGGGTGCCTTGGTGAACGGGAGCTCGATCCATCGGATGGAGCACGTACCCCAGCGGTTCACATACTTCCACATAGAACTCGATGAGCACGCCGTGATCTTCGCCGAGGATGCCGCCACCGAATCTTTTTGCGACAATGTCCCACGCGATGTGTTCGATAATGCCGCGGAGTACACGACGCTCTATCCTGACGCTCGCCCAATCCGGCAACTCGATTTACCGACAGTGAAGTCCGCGCGGCAACTGCCGCCAGCAATCCGCAAATTGATCGCTGATCGCGCCGTCGCTATTCACAACGTAGCAATGGCGGATCGCGCGGCCGCATGAGCCAAAATGGCGCCGGGGACGATCCAGGCGGATCGTCCCTCGGCTCTCACTTGCTCGCAGCTAGCCCCGCCTACGCCTTCTTCTCCCACTTGCCGGATTCGCCATGCTGCCAGTAGGTGGCTAAAGCGCCGGTGGCCTTGACGGCTTTCCAGGTGGCCCGCGCGGCTTCCAGCTCGCGGCGATCGCCGCCGTCGAACATGAATACGACGCGCGTGTATGCACGCAGTTGCTCGGTCAGCGGTTCGAGCTGCGCGCCGTCGATCATGAAACGCACGGTCGCAGCGTTCGGGTTGCCGGTGTCCGTCGTGAGGTATACCGGCTGCGCTGCCGGCTGCCCCAACTTCGCCGTTCCGTGCGGTATGAAACTATCGTTCTTATAGGTCCAAAGCAGCTGATCGATGGCGTCGATCCGCTCCGGGCTCGCCGCCTGCACTACGGCGCGCCAACCGCGTTCGATCGTCTTCTCAATCAGTTGCGGCAGCACCTGGTCAAGCGGGCTGCGCTCGAGATGATAGAACAGCACTTCGGTTTTTAGTGGCGGCACCGGCGACCTCGAATTCCAACTGCACCCCCCAAGATTAGCAGCCGCTCCAAAATTGTGGTGAACCTTTTTGGTTCGACCAGCGACCTACCCTGCAGAGACGCGCTCAGTCTCAGTTGCGCAAACAAAGGATCGAACCATGGCACTCTTCTCTCCCCGGGCGGTGGCTGCGACAGGAATAGCACTTGCTACCGGATTGATTTTTTCAATGGCGATCGCTTCTAGCGCCGGCGCCGTCACTTATTGTCAAGCGGTCTGCAAGGATCGGGCAAGCGCTGCATGTCTCGAACGGTGCAATGGCAATGACCAGCAAACGTCGAGAACGAAGAAATACACACCACCACCCGTCGAAGTTATTCCCGACACACCGGTCGCCAAAGACGTCAAACAGCCCGACTGGACCATCACCGTGTTCGACCCGAAGGGCGGCGGTGGAAACGGCGGCGGTGGTGGTGGCGGCAACGGCCGCTGATACCCGATCAGCGCTATACCCAAAATACCGCGTCATCAGAATCGCGGAACATACATGCCTAAAGCCAGAGGAGCACATGTCCTCTGGCCTTTTTTCATCGGCGACGTTTCCTTGGTGCTTTTACGACCGTCTTAACGAGGGGTGACGCGCCTTCTTGTCGACTTCGCCGCTATCGATCAACGCCTCGATGCAGCCCCACGAGATGTCACTCGATTTGGCTTCCATGCACGCGCGCAACTGCGGCGACTCCGGACGGTATTGCGGACACAAACTCTTATAATCGGCAAGGCAGGAGCGTTGCACGCGCTTGCTGTATGCCCCGGCCGGTATTGCAAGAGCCGTGAGCATAACCCCAGCTAACGCGCAACTGGTTGATTTTCGCGCGATCACTTTAACGAATTGCCGCATTTTCGATCGTCTCCCGTGCCTGCTGTAAAGCCCCCATGTGGAGAAACTATACTAACAGAGATTCGTTCGATTTGGCTCTACGAACAAGCAAGCAGGGTTATCGATCGGCGTACGGATTGTCACCTTTGCGCAAGTTGAACCGGATCGGTACACCCGGCAGCCCAAACGTTTGGCGCAGGCTCTTTTCCAGATACCGCACGTAGCTGTCGGGCAGCGACTGCGGCTTGGAACAAAACGCGACGAACGTCGGCGGGCGTGCGCAAACCTGCGTCATATAGCGGAGCTTGATGCGACGGCCACTTGTTGCCGGCGGTGAATGCCGATCGAGCGCCTCGCGCAGCCAACGATTGAGATCGTTCGTCGAAACCCGCTTGTTCCACAGCGCGTAGACGTTCAGCACTTCCGGCATCAACTTTTCGAGACCGCGCTCGCCCAACGCCGACAGCGTCACGACGCGTAAGCCCGGCATTTGCGCCAATCGTTCCGTTACCGTGTCGTGCAGTTCTTTCAGACGCTTCTGCTTCTCGACGATCAAATCCCACTTGTTGATCGCAATCACCAGGGCCCGGCCTTCGTCGGCGACCATACTGGCGATGGTCAAATCCTGATGTTCGATGCCACGTTCCGCGTCGACCAACAACACGACGACCTCGGCAAAGCGGATCGCCCGAATGGTATCGCTAGTGGCGAGCTTTTCCGCAGTATCTTCAACCTTCGATTTGCGGCGTAATCCGGCAGTATCGAACAGCTTGATGGCCCGGCCAGCCCAGATCAAATCAGAGGACACGGAATCGCGCGTAAGCCCGGGTTCAGGCCCGGTGATCATGCGTTCCTCGCCGAGCAGCGCGTTGACCAGCGTAGATTTCCCCGCGTTCGGGCGGCCGACGATGGCGACCTTGATCGGCCGCGTCGGGTCGTCCTCTTCCGCTACGACCGGTTCGGCGCCTTCAGCGGCTTCTTCGATCACCGGCTCTTCGAGTTTCAAAATTTCGATGATGTCGCCGTAGAGATCGCTCAATCCTTCGCCATGCTCGGCTGAAATCGCGACAGGTTCGCCGAGGCCGAGCTTGTAGGCATCGTAGAAGCCCTCGGTGCCCTTCGATCCCTCGCACTTGTTGGCAATCAAGATCACCGGGCGGCCGGATTGGCGGGCGATGCGCCCGAACTCCTGGTCGGCCGGTGTGACGCCGGCGCGGGCATCAATCACGAACAGCACCAGATCGGCGTCGATGATCGCGGTCTCGGTCTGATGCCGCATGCGATCAGCAATCGATCCGGAGGGCGCCTCCTCCAGGCCAGCAGTGTCGACGACATGCACCGCATGCCCCCAGATCTCGGCCTCGCCCTCACGACGGTCGCGCGTGAGGCCGGGCAGATCGGACACCAATGCCGTTCGCTTACCTGTCATGCGGTTGAAAAGGGTCGATTTACCGACGTTGGGTCGGCCGACGATAGCGATAGTCGGAGTTGCGGGCATATGATTAGAAACCTTCGGCCGCAGGGCGGTTGGCTCGAGCCAAATGCCCGACGCCTAGTTCCGCTTGCGTTTTCAGTGCCCTTATGCCCGAAATCGGCTCTAGAGCAAACCGGCGATCGGCCGCAAGGGCCAACAAGGAGTAGCTAACCATGCGGGATGTGTTTGTTTGCGACGGTGTGCGCACACCGATCGGCCGTTATGGTGGCAGCCTGTCGAAGGTTCGCACGGACGATCTCGCGGCCCTTCCAATCAAAGCGTTAATGGCTCGCAACCCCAATGTTCACTGGGCCCACGTGGATGATGTATTCTACGGCTGCGCCAATCAGGCCGGCGAAGATAACCGCAATGTCGCCAGAATGGCGCTCCTTCTGGCCGGCATTCCGGCTTCGGTTCCAGGCATGACGATTAATCGGCTTTGCGCCTCTGGCCTCGATGCCGTTGGCACGGCCGCTCGCGCCATAAAGTCGGGCGAAATGGAGCTTTGCATCGCGGGTGGCGTCGAAAGCATGTCGCGCGCACCCTTCGTCATGAGCAAGGCGACCGAGGCATTCTCGCGCAACGCCGAAGTTTACGACACGACGATCGGCTGGCGCTTCGTCAACAAATTGATGAAGGAACAATACGGCATCGACGCTATGCCGGAAACGGCCGAGAACGTCGCCGCCGAATTCCAGGTGTCCCGAGCCGATCAGGATGCATTTGCACTGCGATCGCAGCAACGAGCAGCAAAAGCGCAGGCGAGCGGCTTCCACGCGCGCGAGATCATCGGCGTCGAAGTGCCAGCCGGCCGGGGAAAAACAGTCATTTTCGATAAGGATGAGCATGGCCGCCCGGAGACGACCGCCGACGAATTGGCCAAGCTGAAAACGCCATTCCGCAATCCGGGCACCGTCACGGCTGGCAACGCATCGGGCATCAACGATGGTGCGGCGGCCGTCATCCTGGCCAGCGAAGCGGCCGTCAAGGCACACGGCCTGACACCGCGGGCGCGCATCATCGCGATGGCGTCAGCCGGTGTTTCGCCGAAGGTGATGGGCATTGGACCAGCCCCCTCGACTGAAAAGTTGATGAAACGGCTGAACTTGAAGATCACCGATTTCGATGTCATCGAGCTCAACGAAGCATTCGCCGCGCAAGGCCTTGCCGTCACACGCATGCTCGGATTACCTGACGACAGCCCGACCGTTAATCCAAATGGCGGGGCCATCGCCCTAGGCCACCCGCTCGGCATGTCGGGAACGCGACTGGTGATCACGGCGATCAATCAGCTCGAAACCATCAAGGGCAAACGCGGTTTAGCCACCATGTGCGTGGGCGTTGGCCAGGGCGTTAGTCTCATCGTGGAAAGGATTTGACATGTCGGACCGTGCCAACCAAGCCGCCCGCCTGCTGCTCGACAGCCGCCGCTCGGCCAAGCCGATCACCACGCTTCCGGAGGCAGTCGCCCCACGCACTGTTGCCGAAAGCTACGCCATCCAGCACGCGGTTATCGCTGAACTCGGCGCGCGCATTGCCGGTTACAAGATTTCGATATTTCCCGATGGCAGCAACGCCGTTGCGCCAATCTTGGCGGATCTGATCGTCGGCGATGGCGCCACCAAGAGCTTGAGCCCGGCGACCAAGATTGGCATCGAACTCGAGTTTGGCTTCCGCTTCGGCGTACCCGTTGCCGCCAACGCGTCACGTGATGACGTTCTTGCGGCAATCGAGTCCACCGTCGTGATGATCGAGCTGTGCGACACGCGTTACGACACGATCGACGGCAAGTCGAAAGAGGTGTTGCTGGCCGACATGATATCGAACCTCGGTGTGGTGGCTGGTACCGCGCATCGCTTCGACGCGCAAAAGGCGTTCAAAACCGCCACTTGCCGGCAACTCTTCGACGGGAAAGTTCAGACGGAGCGCACCGGTTCGCACCCCAACGGCGATCCGCTTCTGCCGCTCGCTCTGTTGCCGAATGCACTAGCCGAGGGTGGATACACGCTGGGCGGTGGCCAGTTCGTCATCACTGGCAGTCTCACCGGCATCAGTTGGGTAAACGCGCCGCTTACTGTCATGGGCGAGATCGACGGTTTCGGCTCGGCATCGGTCAAACTGATCGCTTGATCACGATGTTGCCGCTTTGCACTCTTCGTCGGCTGGCAGGGGATCGCAAGTAGTCCCCTGCACGCATGCCTCGAAGGCGCGGCGCAATTCGATTGATGATTGCCCATCTGCGGGGCCTTTGTACAAGCCGGCAGCTGCCAGGCCGCATTGATACAGCTTGATCATTCGCTGACCACCGAATGCCATAGCCCGCTCATAGTCCGACAGCGCAGCATTGCCATTGCCAGTCCATTGTTTGATATGCGCGCGCGTGTCGTAGGTGTGCGGACTGCTCGGATCGAGAGCAAGCGATTTCTCGACATCCTCGGTACCCATCGCCGGCCGGCCCGACTTGAAATAGGCCCAAGCCCGATTGTTCAGCGCGATCGCAAAATCGGGCATCAGGCGGATCGCTAAATCGTAATCGCGGATCGCGGTGTCATACGCGCCCTTGAGTGAGTGCGATAATGCCCGCATCGCAAGTGCCGCACTCTGTGCATCAGCCGCCAGGCCCGGCGTTTCGATCAAATCCGAACAGGCCCTGATCCGGCGCTCGTTGTCTTCGCCGTAACACTCGTGACTATCAAAAGTCTGGGCCGCGAGCGGCAAAGCGCTGCTACCAACGATGATGGCGGCCGCCAAAAGGCCACTTCGCCATCGTACGAAATGCTCGACTGCCATTCAAACCCCAGCGCTGCTATGCTTGTTCTCTGGAACCTCTATTTCGAGGCTGAGCAACAAGGAACTCCATGATTTACCATGGCTATCGAGGTTGAGCGATGTGTTCACGCCGCCCTCTAGCGCATTATACGCCACGAAATTCAATCCATTCAGTTGGTCGAGGCAATAACGGACGACGTGGCCACGAATAAGGCGGGGAAATGCCGCCTTCACCCGATCGGCCGTTAGCTGATCCTTCACCAGCGCGTAGTCGCCCGGATCATAAACCCAAACCGAGATCGACGACGTGTCGCCTTTATCACCCGCACGAGCGTGCGCCAAGGCATGGAGGGGAACGCGGCGTGTCATGCGATGAACACCTTGACGGATGGCGACACCTGATTGCGATCGATCAGAGCCGAGTGGGTGATCACGCTGGGACTGATTTGCCCGCGATACCCACCACCGCCCGATGGGCCGCAGCAAAGCAGACTTTCCACCTCCCACAACATGGTCTCGATCGCAGCCCGATCCATGCTGCGCATAGCGACGCGCACTCGAATGTCTTGTTTGTTTGCGCCCGGCGACTCCCCTGCGGGGAGCCGGCCGCCGGGCGCAGAAGAGGCGCCAGTGCCGGCTGTTGCATGAAGCGAGTCGATCCCGATCAGATCCAATCGCAAGTTGTCGCTGAAGCCCGCGTGGCGGCCGAGGCGCTCGGCTAGGATATCGCGAGCCAGCGTAGCGCGCGCGACGGCGTTGGGGCCTGCGTAGCTGATGCCGCCCTCGCCCAAGTGCCCACCATCGAAGCCGACGGTTACTTTCAAAGTTTGCGGTCGCGCCGTGCCTGACCCGCCGCTGACTTCGACCCGGTTCTGGCCGCGATCGACGATGCCGACGCCGGAGAAATCCGCCGTAACGTCGGGCGTCAGGTAAGCTGCCGGATCGTGCACTTCGTAAAGCAACTGCTCCTTGACCGTCCGCGTCGTGACCATGCCACCGGCCGAGCCAAGCTTGGTGATGGTGGCGTTGCCATCATTCGAGACTTCCGCGATTGGATAGCCGCAGTCGGCCACGCGTGGCACATCCTTGAAGCCCGGATCGGCATAGTACCCACCGGTGATCTGCATGCCGCATTCCATCAGATGACCGACCAGTGTGCCACGTCCCAGCAGAGGCCAATCATCAAGTGCCCAACCGTAGTGGTGGACAAGGGGCGACAGGAACAGCGACGGATCGGCGACGCGACCGGTGATCACAACGTCTGCGCCGGTTTCGAGCGCCGGCAGTATCGCATCGATGCCGAGGTAAACATTAGCGCCAACAACTGGCCGGCCCACTTCGGCGATGGTGCGATTGCCGTAGTCGAACAACACAGTTTTGGGCGTCATCAATGCCGTGACGTCGTCGCCTTCGACGATGGCGACTTTGAGCCCCTTGAGGCCCAACTCGCGGGCAATGGCGATCGTCACCTCGGCGGCGGCGGCAACATTTGCCACGCCCATGTTGGTAACGATGCGGGTCTTGTTGGCTCGACAATGAGCTAACACTCCCCGCATTCGCGCTGCCAATTGGGGGTTGTAGCCGCGCTTAGGATCAAGCTTGCGATCACGATGACCGAACGCCAGCGTGCGCTCGCCAATTGTCTCGAACACCAGATAGTCGAGACGGCCTTCGCGCGCGAGATCGATCGCCGGCTCCAACCGGTCCGACGAAAACCCCGCTCCACATCCCAAACGCAGCATTTCAGTTCCCATCCAGGCCGTGCGCTTC
>JANLPY010000046.1:0-2940 GCA_031367505.1 Hyphomicrobiaceae bacterium
TACCCGACCGTGCCGAGGGGGACCGAGCGCCTGCGCTTCACCCCCGGCCCCGCGCATACCACAGCGATGATGCGCGAACTGACCACGGCGCTGGTCGAGATTTGGGACCGGATGGATCTGGAGATCCGGCGGGCTGCTTGAGGGCAGGTCCGCATCGCGGACATTTGCATGAAACTGTAAGACCTTGCGGCTGCGCCACGTCTCGCCGATGATGGCCGCGCAGGGGAAGCAATGAGCCGTCAACTGATCAACGAATACCGCGCCGAACTCGACCGCTTGCGCGCCGTGTCGGGCAGCCGCCGCGAAGGCGTGTTGAGCGAGGCAAGGGGAACCGGGTGAGTCTGCTTGCTGACCTGGCGCGGGCCAAGACCGAGGAAGACGTCAAGGACGCCTACATCAAGGCGCTTGGGCTGAAGGGCGTATTCAAGGGCCTGGTCGATATCCAGACCGAAGAAATCTGGTTTGAGGCGAAGGAAGTCTCGACCCCGCCAATCATCATGTTCGGCCAGTTGCTGGTCTATGTCCGCGCCGCGCGCAAGCGCGGCGAACCCATTCCCGGCTTCCTTGCGGTGATCGACCGCGACAAGGCCGCAATCATGCCGACCGAATGGGCACTGCCGATCTTCGAGGATGCTGGCATCGTATGGCCCAAATCGGGCTCAGCAGCAGGCAAGGAACTAGCCGCACAAATCGCGCCGCATATCGAAACGCACTATGTCGTTTACGACATCGCCAACCACGCCAGGGAATTCATCGATGCGGTAACCTCCGCCGTTCGCGAAGGGCGGATCATCCGCACCCCGATCACGCCGGACAACCTGCGTCCGGTGTTCGACAAGTGGGTGGAGATGATCGGCAGCGAACTCGGCACGGTCAATCCGGCGGACTATGCTGTGCTGTTCTTCGCCGACATCATGCACGATGGCGCGAACGCCGCGATCACCCACCTGCCCGCGCGGCTACTTATGACAGCGGAAGGGCCAGTATTTCTGCTGAACGGGCAGACCTATGAATTGGCCAGCGAGCGCGGCTATCGCAATTTCTGGGCGATCTATCACCGCCCGCCCGAAGCGAAGCACCGGCACTATTTGCTTGAACGGCGCGACAGCCTGCTGCCGATCGACGAGCAGAAGTTCAAGGGCGCCTATTACACCCCGCTGCACATCGTCGACAAAGCCTATGAGCAACTGGTCGCGACGCTGGGGGCAAACTGGCAGGAACGCTACATTATCTGGGACATGTGCTGCGGCGTCGGCAATCTTGAGGTTAAGCACAGCAACTATCGCAACGTCTTCATGAGCACGCTCGATAAAGCCGATATCGAGATCATGCGCGCCAGCCACACCTGCGTTGGTGCAACGATCTTCCAGTACGATTACCTCAACGACGACGTGACCGATTTCGGCGAGATCGATTACGACCTGTCGGGCAAGCTCCCCACCGAGCTGCGTCAGGCGATTGCCGATGCGAAGGCGGGTAAAAAGGGCGCGAGGAAGCTGCTGGTGCTTATCAATCCGCCATATGCTGAGGCAACAAGCTCTGAGAACGCGGTAAGCCAAGGTGTGGATCGAAGCAAAAAAGGCGTTGCTAAGTCCCGGTTCGCGGTAGCGGGCATGGAGGGATACGGGAAGGCGAGCAACGAACTTTTTACTCAGTTCCTCGCTCGCACACATCGGGAGATGCCGACCGCTACAGTAGCTACCTTCAGCACCTTGAAGTATGTCAACTCGCAGGCATTCGAGGAATTCCGGGCGGTTTGGCAAGCCAAATATCTCGGAGGGTTTGTAGTTCATAGCCGCGCGTTTGATGGCCTCAAGGGTGACTTCCCGATAGGATTCCTCATCTGGGAGACAGCGAAACCTGAGCAAATCAGAAGCGTATATGCTGACGTAATCGACCGCAACGGACACCTTATTGGCGAAAAGGAATTCGTGAATGTCGAGAACAATAAGCTGCTCGCCACTTGGGTTGAGCGGCCTGCGACTAACAAAACGTCCGCAATCCCTCTGAAAGGGGCGATTGATCCAGCAACTACTTCGGCTGATTTGCGAGGCACCAGATGGTCTGATGGAGCGATTGGCTGGTTCAACTGTGCGGGAAACGACCTTCAACAGGCGGCAAAACTTACAATTTTATTATCGTCTGGTTTTGGTAGCGGTCGAGGTTTCTTCATCAACGACAGGAATCTCGGGCAGGTGGCAGTCTGCTTCGCCGTCCGTCGCCTTATCAAACCAACCTGGCTCAACGACCGCGACCAGTTTTTGCAGCCCTCGCAGCGGCTCAGCGACAAGTTCAAGTCCGACTGCCTCATCTGGATGCTGTTCAACGGCAGTAACCTCTCCGCCGGTGCCGATGACCTGCATTGGAATGCGCGCGACTGGTCGCTGGTCAACCATTTCATCCCTTTCACCGAGGCCGAGGTGGGCGCGAAGGGGCGCTTCGAATCTGATTTCATGGTGCGTCACATCGCGGGGATGGCCTTCTCGCCGGAGGCAATGGCGGTGCTCGCTGAAGGGCGCAAGCTGTGGCGGAGTTATCACGCCACCGCCTTTCCGCGCAAAATTCGCGAGGAGTTCAAGCTTAACCGGCCCGATGCGGGCTGGTATCAGGTACGCAAGGCGCTCGAAGCCTATGGCGACACCGAGCTGACCGATTTCGATCCATTCAAAGCCGCCTACGCCGCGCTCGGGGCCAAGTTGCGACCGATGGTGTTCGAACTTGGGTTCCTGCCGGATTGAGCGCGCCCTCCACCCCGACTCCGCTTGACTTTTAACCGCCCGATTAAATAGGGGGGAGCCGGAACTGCTGAAGGGTCGCAATGTCTATCCTCTACGATGACGGCCAGGAAGCCATTGCTACCGAGGCGGGGCGCGTCTGCACCGCGCGCAGCGACAAGGCGCGGTTGCTGGGGCTGCTCGAGAAGGTCGGCGCCTACGATAC
>JANLPY010000049.1:0-2014 GCA_031367505.1 Hyphomicrobiaceae bacterium
ATTTTCTGGCACGATCCCGGCGAGCCCCGACCCCAGCACATGCGCGAGGATGTTCGACAGCGACGTCGTCTCCACCTTGCAATGCGGGCTCGCCCCCACCTGGCGGAAGGCGCTGTTGATAATGCGGCGGTTCTGCATTTCGGCGTTCAGCAAGCACAGCGGTTCGGCGGCGGCCTCGGCCCAGCTGATGGTTGTGCGCGACGCCAGCGGATGGCCTGCGCGTAAAATCAGGCAATAGCGCTCGCGATAGAGCGGCAACAGCCGATGGAAATCGACCGGCTCGTTGTCGAGATAGCTGATGCCGGCATCGATGGCGTGCTCCTTCAGCTTTTCGAGGATCTCGATCGAGGACATCGACAGGATCTTGAAATCCACTTTTGGGTGCCGCGCCGCCATGGCTGCTGTTATGCGCGGGGTGAACAATAGCGCGGTCGGGATGACGCCGAGCGTGAGCCGGCCGGCCAGGCCCTGGCGCTTGGCGCTGAGCTCCTGCGTCAGCGCGGCGCAATCATCGAGGATGGCGTGCGCCCATTTCAGCACCGTCTCGCCCTCGGGGGTAAGCCCGATATAGCGCTGGCCGCGCTCGACGATGGGCACGCCCAGCTCGTCCACCAGCTGGCGGATGCGCGAGGAGAGGGTGGGCTGGGTGACGGAGCAAGCCTCGGCCGCGCGCGTGAAGTGCTTTTCACGGGCCAGGGCGGTGAGGTATTGGAGTTGGCGGATGTCCATGGTTACATGAACTTCCGCCTGCGGAATGCTGATACGTCTTGTGCGGAGAGGTCGAACCACTCACCGTTCTTGCGTTTCGTCTCGAACCGTTTGTGCCAGTAGGCTTCGATTCCGACAGGGTCGTCGGTCTTAATGTGATGAACAGTTTTGACTTCATCTGGAAGCTGAATCTTGAGTGTGTACTCCCGCATGCCAATAGAATTCGTTCTGCCAATCTTATAGAACTGGCCCGACTTCATAAGGTACACGAAGCCGTCGTTACTCGCGTCAAATTTCTCAGCGGATTCCGTCAAAGGCTGTTCAGTTGACTGCTGACAGAAGGCGGCAACGTCGTCATTTCCTGGATTGGTGGCGCAAAAGTCACCGACCATTTTCTTCAGTTCAGCTACGCGAAATTTTTCGAAGACACCTTTGCTAGGAAAATTCGGATCGGCCGTTCGCTTCACTCGGAGGTCACCATGTGTTGGAAACTTTCCAAGTTCGCGAGCTAGATCAACCACGCGGCGCAGTAGATCATTCTTATCCAACGCCAAATTGTATTTGTTTGGGTCGAGACCGGCATCGCGAACGGCATCACCATAGCGCGCCCAATACTTCTGCCATTCATGCTGCCTTATGCCAGTCTCGGTCTCAAAGCGCTGTTTGCCCAACGGCTTGCCGTCGTTTCCGACCGCAGTGCGCTTGATTTCATCGATGATGGTCTGTTTGTCCATTCTGTTCCACCTATCGACCAATCAATCGAACATCACCAGGGTTGAGGCTCTTCAATTCTCGCAACAGTCTCGGAACCATAGGGGCAAGCACTTTCAACTCGTTTGAATGCGCACGAAGGACAATGACACTGATCGGCCGACCAGCAAAATTCTGCTGTTTCGGAATCGATTTGTCGACTGTTACGAGCACGTCGAAGCGGCCCGCCATAGCATCAAGCAATTGATTGTCCGGAAGTCCGCCCCATCCTAGCGATACGGCACTCTTGACCTGATGGCCGGTGAGGAGGTTGCCGAAGCGCTCCGGTATGCAGTTGTCCAGGAGCACACGCAAGGCTTGCTGTTACTCGGCAGCGACGGGTTGAAATGACGACAACGCGGACTTGCGCGCCAAGTCCAAAACAGCAACGGCGTGCTCCCGCGTCACATTGGGAAAATCGATCAGGAATTCATCGAGCGGTTCGCCACCCTCCAGGTAGTCGAACAGATTCTGTACCGGCACGCGCGTGCCGGCGAACACCGGCGTGCCGGACATGCGGTCCGGCGTGGCGGTGATGAGCGGGTTAGGCAAGGGC
>JANLPY010000054.1:0-3841 GCA_031367505.1 Hyphomicrobiaceae bacterium
CATCGCGACGTTGCAGGCGCCGACGTCGGGCAGCATCATGTTTGATGGGATCAACGTCCTAAAGGAACCCGCGGCGCTGCGCCGGATCCTCGGCTATCTGCCGCAAGAGTTTGGCGTCTATCCGCGCATCTCCGCTTACGCGATGCTCGATCATATGGCGGTGCTGAAGGGTCTCGCTGATCGGGCCGACCGCAAAGATACGGTCGACGCACTGCTCGAGCAGGTCAATTTATGGAGCGTGCGCAAAAAGGCGCTAAGCGGCTTCTCCGGCGGCATGCGGCAGCGTTTCGGGATCGCGCAGGCACTGATCGGCAATCCCCGGCTGATTATCGTCGACGAGCCGACAGCCGGCCTCGACCCAGAGGAGCGCAGTCGCTTCCTCAACCTGCTGGCCGCAATCGGCGATACGGTTGTTGTCATCCTTTCCACCCACATCGTCGACGATGTTGCCGATCTTTGCACGCGCATGGCGGTGCTGGCCGAGGGCCGCATCCTGCTGGAAGGTGCGCCGCAGCAGCTGATCACCCAGATGCGCGGGCACATCTGGGAGAAGACGATCGACCGCGCGGCATTCGACGACCATGCCGCACGGCATCGCGTGATCGCCACCCGCTTGTTTGCGGGCCGTACCGTCCTCCATGTCGCGTCCGACACACCGCCGGGCGATGGGTTCGTGCCGGCCACAGGCAGCCTCCAGGACGTCTATTTCTCCACGCTCGACGCCTCGCGCCGCGCAGCCTGAGGGGCAGAACGATGCTTCTCAAAGTTGCCGGCTTCGAGTTTCGCTACCAGCTCCGCAATCCTATTTTCTGGATCGCCGTGGTGCTATTCGCGGCGCTTGTTTTCGCTGCCACGATCGGCCCAAATTCAATCGGAGAAGGCCAGCGTGTCCACAAGAATGCGCCCTACAAGGTCTCGCAGCTCTACCTGATGTTGTCGGTGCTCTACATGTTCGTTTCGGCGGCCTTTGTCGCCAACTCGATTGTGCGCGATGACGAGACCGGCTTTGGTCCAATCGTCCGCGCCACCTCGATTTCCAAGAATCAGTATCTGTTCGGCCGTTATGGCGGCGCGTTCCTCGTCGCTGCGCTGGGTTTCCTCGCCATTCCCGCGGCACTTTGGCTCGGGACGCTGATGCCTTGGGTCGATCCGGAGCTGTTCGGGCCAAACTATTTGTCCGCCTATCTTGTGCCCTATCTTTGCTTTGCGCTGCCCAATTTGTTCGTCAGCTCGGCACTGCTCTTCGCGCTGGCGACGATGACGCGCTCGATGACGGCCACTTATGTCAGCGTGATCGCCCTGCTGATGTTCTGGGTCGGCGCGACCATTGCCTCGCATGAAGGTCATGGCCTTCTAGCTGCCTATATTGACCCGTTCGGCCTCGGCGCGCTCGCGCAAATGACTCGATACTGGACCCCGGACGAACTCAACGGGCTGGGCACGCCAGTGCGCGGCCTGCTACTGTGGAATCGGATCATCTGGATCGCCATTGGCGCGGCCTTCCTGGCATTGGCCCATGCCCGCTTCCGGCTCCGTGACCGCGTCCCGCGCCCAACGCGTCGCGACAGCGTCGAGACGCGGCCGATCGGGACGGCCGCTGTCGCGAGCACAAGCGTCATGATTACCGAACCGCAATTCGGAATAGCAACCGCCTGGGCGCAGCTGCGCGTCCGTACGGCACTCGAAATGTCCCAGGTGTTTCGTAGTCCGGCCTACTTCGTGCTGCTGGTGCTCGGCCTGATCTTTACGGTAGCGGGGCTGCACGATCTTGACCCGGCGTGGGGCACCCCCTCCTTGCCCGTCACGCGACTGATGATCCAGTTGCTTAACGACAATTTCACGCTGATCCCGCTCGTGATCGCTATCTATTATAGCGGCGAGCTGGTCTGGCGGGAACGCGACCGCAACGTCCACGAAATCATCGACGCGAGCGCCATTCCCGACTGGGCTTATGTGATACCCAAGATAGTGGCGTTGGCGCTGGTATTGGTCTCGACGCTGCTGGTGAGCATGATCGGCGCCGTGGCGATCCAGCTGTTCCATGGATACACGCAGTTCGAGATCGGCAGATATTTGCTCTGGTATCTCCTGCCCAATGCCGTCGACTATGTGCTGATCGCCGTCCTTGCGGTGTTCGTGCAGGCGATCAGTTCCCACAAATTCGTCGGCTGGGGGATAATGCTGCTCTTCGTGGTCTCGCGGTGGGCGCTCCCGGAGCTTGGTTTCGAAGACCATCTCTACCGCTATGCACAGGGACCGGCGGTGCCCCTCTCCGACATGAATGGGCTCGGGCATTTCTGGATCGGCGCTTGGAGCTTCCGTGCCTATTGGGCAGCCCTCGCCTTACTGCTTGTCGTCCTTAGCCATGCCGTCTGGCGGCGTGGTGTCGAAACGCGGCTGCTGACCCGTTTGAAGCGTGTGCCGCGCGGGCTGAATGGGCCGGCCGGCGGCGTGGCGGCAGTGGCGATCATGGCCTTTGCCGGGCTTGGCACCTGGTGCTTTATCAATACCCATCGCTGGAACGAGTATCGCTCACCGCGTGGCGACGATCGGTACATGGCCGACTATGAGCGCCAGCTCCTGCCCTACGAAAAGATGCTACAGCCCGCGATCACAATGGTTCGTGTGAAAGCCGAACTGTGGCCGCGCGAGCGCAAGCTGATGACGAAGGGCATGCTTGATCTGGTCAACCGGCAATCGGTGCCGCTTGCCGAAATCCATCTTCGCATGCGCTCACGCGATACGAACTGGACAGCGCTGGCCGTTTCCGGCGCCAGCTTGGCCAAGGACTATCCCCAATTCCGATACCGCATCTATCGCTTCGCGAAGCCGCTGGCGCCGGGCGCGGTGGCACGCATCGCCTTTACAACCGTGCGCCAGCAGATCGGCTTTCGCAACGACGGCAATGATGTGGCCTTGGTCGATAACGGCACCTTCGTCGACAATCGCGAGCTTCTGCCCACCATCGGCATGGATCGCCTCGGCCTGCTTCAGGATCCCACTGCGCGGCGGAAATATCGCCTGCCGGCGGAGCTAGGCCCGGCCAAGTTGGAGGATTTGTCCGCGACAAAATATAACCGGACCCGCAGTGATTGGGTCATGACGGACATCACCCTTACCACCGATGCCGATCAGATCCCGATCGCCCCCGGCGTCAAGCTTTCGGACGTCGCCAAGAAGGGCCGGCGCACCGCGCGCTTTGTGAGCGAGGCGCCGATCGCGAACTTCTTTTCGATCCAATCCGCCCGCTATGCGGAGCGGCACTTGCCGCATGGGGACGTCGATTTAGCGGTCTATTATGACGCGCAGCATTCCCGCAACGTCGACCGGATGCTGGCCGCCTCTGCGCACGCGCTCGATGTCTATCGGTCCGCCTTTGGCCCCTATCAATTTTATCATACGCGCATCGTCGAATTCCCCTCTTACCGGGTGTTCGCGCAATCATTTGCCGGGACTTTTCCTTATTCGGAAGGGTTCGGTTTCATCGCCGACCTCTCCGGCAACAATCGGATCGATTATATCGGCCAAGTCGTTGCGCACGAACTGGCCCATCAATGGTGGGGACACCAAGCGACCCCTGCGGACATGCAGGGAGCGTCGATGCTGGACGAGACGCTGGCTCAATATTCCGCGCTGATGGTGATGGAGAAAACCGCCGGTCGCGACCAGGTTCGCCGCTATCTCCAACATGAACTCGACACGTATCTGATGATGCGCGGTTTTGAAACAACAGAAGAGTTGCCGCTCGCTCGGGTCGAGAACCAAGCCTACATTGCCTATCAAAAGGGCGGGCTGGCGATGCTCCGGCTGAAGGAGGAGATTGGCGCGGACCGCGTCAATG
>JANLPY010000115.1:0-1787 GCA_031367505.1 Hyphomicrobiaceae bacterium
CGAACGTAGGGTGGATTGCAGATAAGCAGCGTTGCTCTTTCCTTGTCCGCGGATGGCGGTGGAGCCTGCGTGAAATCCCCAAGCGTGATTCGCAGTGGCGTATCTTTCCAAAGATCGACTGCGGGCACGCCGTAGTGCGGATCGATTTCAAAGCCGTGTGCTGACTGGATCGTGCGCCCTGAGTCCTGCAAAGCAGCATAGAAGGAGCCAGTGCCTATCGCAGGGTCGAGAAAACGCACGGGCCTGGACTTGGGTATCAAGGCCAGACCATATGCCAGCACGTCGCGGGCTAGTGCGGTCGGTGTCGCAAACTGTCCCAGACGGTTGCGTTCGGTCGGCGTCTTCTGCCCGTCCAGCGAGGCTTGCAGGCTAAGGCGGTCGGCTTCGATGTCGTCGGATACCTTGCCCATCGATCAAATCCCAAATAGTGCGAGATCATCGATGCGGTGTTCCCATACCCAGTCGATGCCTTCGGTTGCCTCGTACCCCAAATATCCTCCGTCGAAGTAGCCGCACAGAAAAAGATTGAACCTGACCTTGGCTCCGTAATTGTTCCGAAGCTGTGCCATCTTCAAGGCCTCTTCCTTGCGACGTTTGTTCGTGTTGGTGAAGTCTCCTGCCGACTTTGCCTCGAACAGGATGGGCAGGTCACCGGGACTTGATCAGGGTCGGCAAGGCGTTCAATAATGGCACCAATCTTGGCTAACTGCGCGTCAGCCTCTACGACGGACATCCGTACCGGCAAGCGCTTGTAGAGTTCCATTGCCTTGACCATGCGGGGCGACAACCCTGCCAGGCCAATCAGGCGATCGACCGCAATGGGCGGACAGGTGGACATTCGAAGCGTAGGCAGGATTTCCGGGTGCAGGCGCATCAGCGACGGCTTGATGTTGGTGAGGTTGTCCGTGGCCTTCAGTGCCGCTTCAACGTCAATCGTCGTCTTCAATCTGGTATTGCGAAACGCGACCGGTGCAAACTCCATGAACCATGCGTTGTACATATTGATCTTGCCCCGAAAAATATGCTTCTTGACTGGCGGTGCCGACGCCGCGCGAAACTACGGCTACACATCCAGCCAGCTATCCCGATCAATCCCCGCGTTCTTGCGCGAGAAACGGATGATCTCCTCAATCTTCGGCCCGAGCTCGGACGGGTCCTTGCTGGCCTGCGTCAGCGGGCCGTGGTGCCAGCTTTCGGCCACCGCATAACCGTAACCCCAGGCTTCGAATACCTTGCCGCTTACGCCGCTGGCCTCGGTGCTGCACAGCCAGGCGACCAGGGCCGCGATCCACCGCGGGTCGCGCCGTTCCAGTTGCTCCGGTGTCCATTCGCGCAGACCTTCGGTCATACGGGTGTTGGCACGCGGGCAGATCGCGTTGACGGTTACGCCATAACGTTGCAGCTCGCGCGCGGCCACCAGCGAGAAGCTGGCGATGCCGGCCTTGGCGGCGGCGTAGTTGGACTGGCCTACGTTGCAGTATAGGCCGGAGTGGGAGGTGGTGTTGATGATGCGCGCATCGACCGGCTTGCCGGCCTTGCTTTGCGTGCGCCAGTAGTTGCCGGCGTGGTGGGCCGGCGCGAAGGTGCCCTTGAGGTGCACCTGAATGACGGCATCCCACTCCGACTCGGTCATGTTGACCATCATCCGGTCGCGCAGGATGCCGGCGTTGTTGACCAGGATGTCAAGGCCGCCGAAGCTGCTCACGGCCTTGTCGACCATGGCCTTGGCGCCCTTCCAGTCCGATACGTCGGAGGTGTCCACCACCGCCTCGCCGCCGATGGCGCGG
>JANLPY010000188.1:0-1589 GCA_031367505.1 Hyphomicrobiaceae bacterium
AGCCAGCTCGCGCCGGAAGGCACGGCTGCCGATGCGCCACGCCGCGCCTTCGCGTTGCACCAAGGCATGTAATGGCACCGTCGCCACACCGAGCGCCAACTCGGCGCCCAACATGCCTTCACGGCCCACCATCCCGACTTCCAGCGCGGACGTGCCGTCGACTAACGTAAAGAGCGAAATAAAGCCATCAATCGGAAAATAGACATGCCGTGTCGCTTTGCCGGGCTCGCAAAGCACGTTTCCCGGCACCAGTTGAACCGGCTCACAAATGGCGAGCAGGTGCAGACGATCTTTGCGGGGAAGCAACTCAATGAGGTGGTTCTCGGTGGTGGCCAATTCGGCGCTCCCGTGTTTGCCTGGCCGGTCGGGTTGACAAGGCCGGGTCAAACGTCGCGAAACCTTCGAAACCTGCGGCGCTTGACCTACCGATTCTGCGCGCAACATTGCAGCTCGACTGTCTGTTAGCGCACACAGCTGCGAATGAATTTCCGCCGCGGACGAGGCACAGAAAAGTGCCGACCAGCCCCGCTTATGCGGCGACCGGCATCGGCACAAGCCGGTTGTATTCTTTCTTGGACATGGCGTAGCACTCACAGGTGCGTTGCTCGAGCCGCCTGCGGTCGAGCACGTCAATGTGCCCTCGGCTGTAACGGATCAACCCGGCCTGCTGCAACTTCAAAGCCGCTGCGGTCACGCTTTCACGGCGCACGCCCAGCAGTCTGGCCAGCAATTCTTGCGTGAACGCGAGCTCATAGGACGGCAGGCGATCCAGGCCAAGAAGCAGTCGACGGCACAATTGCTGATCGATGGAGTGGTAACGATTGCACGCCGCCGTCTGTGCCACTTGCGCGATCATGGCCTGTGTGTAGCGCAGCAGAACATAAAGCATCGGCGTCGCGCGCTCGACCTCGCTTTTTACGATTTGTGCACGCAGCCGATATCCTTCGCCCGGGCTCTGCACTACCGCCTGACAGGGCATGGTGCCACCGCCCATGAACAGGGGGATACCCACGACACCGTCGTTGCCCACTACAGCGATTTCGGATGACGCGCCGTCTTCCGTCATGTTCAGCAGCGATACGATTGCTGTCGTTGGAAAGTAGGCATACGCAGGAGAACTACCGGATTCGCATAGAACCATGCCCGTGGTCAGGTTCACCGGCTCCAGATCAAGGCGCCAGCGACTCCATTCCGCATCGGTCAGTGCGGCAAGTAGCTGGTTATCTTGCGGGTCGGAAACGTAGCGGGTGTTTGAATTCATGATGTTCTCGGCGCATTCTTCGAGTCACCATAATCCCGTCATGCCGCCTCCGCAGTTATCGGCGCGAAGCGGTTCCCGTCGTAGGCGGCGTCCTACAGCACTGCGGCAGGGGTTCGGGTCGCAAACTGTGCGACCGGGACATCAGAGGGCTGCGACTGTGTTGAACGCCCTAGGTCGCGATCCGCGCCGGAAGCAGTCGGTCGTACTCCTTCTTGACCACTCCATAACATTCGCAGACGCGTTTCTCCAGCCCGGCACGGTCGATCACCAGGATGTGGCCACGCGCGTAGCGAATCAGCCCGGCCTGCTGCAGTCTGTGCGCAGCCTC
>JANLPY010000189.1:0-13030 GCA_031367505.1 Hyphomicrobiaceae bacterium
CTTCCGTGTCTGGCAGGATTGGTCCGCTAAATGAAACCAGCGCACTTGTCGCGCAATTGGCGTTCCAGTAGAGTCGGGTCACCCTCGATCGATAAAGTCTTCAGGCGCGACTTGTGCCCAGTTGCAACCGTCACCGCGGACTTCGGCACGCCGAGCCATTTCGCGACGAGTACTGTCGCCGCGCGATTTGCTTCACCATCCTCGGGTAGGGCTCTGACGCGGGTCTTGAGAACGGCAGCACCGTCGAATTCGTCGAGTCCCGCAATCTCGTCGCGCGGCGCCTTCGGTGTGAGGCGAATTCGCAATGTCACGCCTCGTGAATTTGGTTGCCATGGCTGCCCACAGCTCATTTCGTCAGCCAACGGTTCGTTGCAGGAACGGGATGAAGAAGTCCGCAATTCCGGTGCAGGCAACGAGCAGTATAACGGGAGACAGGTCGAGCCCGCCCAAGTTCGGCATCATACGCCGGATAGGAGCGAGGAAAGGCTCGGTGACCGCGTTAACGGCTTGCCACAATGATTTTACGAACGGATTCGAATAATTGATGACATTGAACGCCAACAGCCAGCTCAAAACCACGGCGGCGATCACGACATAAATATAAAGGTGCACGATGTAGCGAATGAACCCGAGTAGTTCGATCATGTGGGATATTTCTTCCGGCGAGAGACGAAGGGCGAGGCGATGGTGTAACCGGCGGCCGGGTGCGCGGCAAGTCGAGACTGTTTAACGAGCAACCGTCACCCGAACGTTACTCGCTATTGATTGCCTGAGGCGCGATACTTAATGCGTGGGCTCGCTAGTTTCCCGGCAGCCGTCGCAGGACACTACAAACAATGCTTCACTTCGTTTTCACCCGTCTACCGATTCTGCCGTTGATCTTGCTAACTGCAACACCTGGGCATGCACAAACGCCGGTTGGACCAGCATCTGGCCGGTCGGATTCTACTGTCGTGCTTGAATTGTTCACCAGCCAAGGCTGCTCATCGTGTCCGGCGGCCGACATCGTCTTTAAGAGCTATGCTGCCCGCAGCGATATCGTCGCGCTCTCCATGTCGGTGGATTATTGGGATTATCTCGGTTGGAAGGATACACTTGCCAGCCCCAAGTTCACCAAACGGCAGCGGGCTTATGCGCAGGCGCGTGCCGATGGGCAGGTCTACACGCCGCAAGCGGTGATCAATGGCCGAAGTCACGTTGTCGGCTCATCGAAGAGCGACATCGAAGCTGCGCTCAAGGCCAACGCCGGGAAACTCAACGCGATTTCGATGAAAGCGGGCCTCGAGAAGGGGACGGTGACAATCGATATCGCGCAGTCGAACGACGCCATCGGCGAAATGACCGTATGGTTGGCGATTGTGCAGGCCGAGGCGCAAATCGACGTCAAGGCCGGGGAAAATCGTGGCCGCAAGCTCACGTACTATAACGTTGTGCGCGATCTCGTCCCGGCTGGCATGTGGAGCGGACCGGCGACGACCATACGCCAGCAGGCCGCTGCGTTGTCGAGTGGCGCCAATCAACGGTTCGCGGTGATTGTGCAGAAGGGCACCGGCGGCCCCATCGTTGCGGCAGCCTGGGTTGATTCAACCCCGAATTAGTTGGTTTTTTTATAGCGCTTCCGGCCGGCTCCGCGACAGCGGAGTCGGAAGCGCCAACGAAGTAAGCGCCAACAAAACGAGCATAAAAAAAGACCCGGCGAGGGGGCGCGCCGGGCCTAGCAGTTTAGGAGATCATCACCGGCCCTGGGGCGGAGCCGGATGACGCAGGGACTTATGTTGCCGCCGGTCCGATCTCAACTGCAGCTCCGGTGGCTTGGGGGGCTGATTGGTCCAGAGCCGGCACATCTTGATTGGTCGGCGGCAACGAGACTCAATGTGCGCTTCGTTTGTGGCGCTTCCTCGTTCTAACCGCGACGCCAGCGCGACGATTGCAGGTTATTTTCGAGACTGACTAATTTGAATTGAACAGTGTCGAAAGTATTTTGCGTGAATTGTCGACAAAGTTCAGCCGAGTATCGTTCAAAGAACGAGCTCGCCAATGAGGAACCGGCGAGCGTCATTCGTCGCTGGCTGCCTGAAGAATGAGCCGGCCGGCGTGTGCTCTAGCGCCCTGCCTTTGCTGAGAAAAACGACGTCGCCGGCTAGTCGTTTCGCCTCGCCGATGTCGTGCGTTGCCATGACAACTTTCACACCAGCTTCGGCAACTCGTTCGATGATGTCTTCGACAGCCTTGGTTTGTGCAGGATCGAGACTTGCCGTCGGTTCATCGAGAAATAGAATGTCGGGATCGCGTGCGAGCGCGCGTGCGAGGGCTAGCCGTTGTTGCTCGCCGCCGGACAATTTTCGAGCCGGCCGGTCCGCGAGTGCCAGCAATCCCGCTTGGTCGAGTAGCCGATTGATCGTCTCCGGATCACTGACATGACCGGCGGCTACGAGAGCAAACGCGACGTTGGCCGCCGCCGTCCGCCGCAGCATCACCGGCTTCTGGAATACGATCGCGCGGCGTAGCGGTGGACTGCCGGGGGGAATCGCGAAGTGCATTTTGCCTTCGCTCGGCTCAATCAATCCCATCATCAGGCGAAGCAGGGTCGTCTTGCCCGAGCCGTTGGGGCCCATCAAAATTGTCGGGGCACCGCTACGGATTTGCAAATCGATGCCCGATAGGAGCGTCGTTTGATCGACGCGAACTGACACCGCATCAAGTATGAGGATCCGCGCTGCGGCGGCATCGTTCGATGGCCTATCCTGCATGACGTTCCGACCATTCGCGCAGACCCCACGCCAGCGCATTGAGTGCGAGTATGATCGCGATCAATACGATGCCAAGCCCGAGGGCCAGCGGGATGTTACCCTTCGACGTTTCCAGCGCGATCGTCGTCGTCATGACCCGCGTGTATCCATCAATGTTGCCGCCGACGATCATGACTGCGCCGACTTCGGCCGCGGCCCGCCCGAAGCCCGCCAGTAGTATCGTCACCAGCGAAAACCGCGCATCCCACAGCAAGGCACGCGACCTTGACCATAAACCGACCTCCATTGCCGACAGCTCATCGCGATATTCGCTCCATAAATCTTCGATCACCTGACGCGTGAGCGCTGCGATGATAGGCGCGATCAGAATCGCCTGAGCGATAATCATCGCTTGCGGCGTGAACAGGAGCCCAAGGCTGCCAAGGGGGCCCGATCGAGACAATGCGAGATAAATCGCCAGTCCCACCACCACCGGGGGTAAGCCCATGAAGCCGTTGAGAAGAACGATCACCGCGCCACGGCCGGGAAAGCGCGTTAGTGCAACCAGCGCACCGAATGGCAGACCGGCGATGCTGGCGGCCAGCGTCGCACACAGCGTTACTAACAACGACAAGCGCACGACCGCAAACAGCGCAGGATCGCCGTTCAAAATCAATGATATGGCGCCGCCGCCGTCCATGCCCGTGGTCCGCTGTATTCATGTAAGCCGCTATCCCTCGCATTTTCTGCTCGGAAGACCAATATCCCGCTTATAATCACGCTGGTGGTCGCGGCCGCCCATTCGCCCGCCATGTGACTTCGGCCCGGTTCTGGAAATGAAATGACGGCTCACGTTCGTACAACCGATATGTTTTCGTTCGACAACAGCTACGCACGGCTGCCGGACCGGTTCTTTTTGCGTCAGCGGCCGACCACCGTTGCAGCGCCAGGTCTGATCCGGATCAATGAGAACTTGGCTCGGGAGTTGGGTCTTAATCCCGCGAAGCTGGCGTCGCCCGAGGGCGTGGCGATCCTTTCCGGCAACGCCGAGGCCGAAGGCGGGCAACCGATCGCGATGGCCTACGCTGGCCATCAGTTCGGCAATTTCGTACCCCAGTTGGGCGATGGGCGCGCGATCCTTCTCGGCGAGGTCATCGACCGGAGCGGCGTGCGTCGCGATATCCAGCTGAAGGGGGCGGGGCCGACGCCATTTTCGCGCAACGGCGATGGGCGTGCCGCGATCGGACCGGTCTTGCGCGAATACATTGTCGCCGAAGCGATGGCGGCGCTTGGAGTGCCAACCACGCGTGCGCTCGCAGCCGTCGTAACCGGCGAGGACGTGCAACGTGAGATGCCGTTGCCGGGGGCGGTGCTGACACGCGTAGCTGCGAGCCACATTCGTGTGGGGACGTTTCAGTATTTCGCGGCGCGTGGCGATATCGAAGGTATCCGTCAGCTTGCCGGCTACGTGATCGAGCGGCACTATCCGGAAGCTGCCAACATGGATAACCGCTATCGCGCGCTATTGGAAATGGTCATCGCACGGCAAGCGGATCTGATCGCCCGCTGGATGATGATTGGCTTCATCCATGGCGTCATGAACACCGACAACATGTCGATCGCCGGCGAGACGATCGACTACGGCCCGTGCGCCTTCATCGACACTTATCACCCCGACAAAGTATTCAGCTCGATCGACCGGGCCGGGCGTTATGCCTATGCAAATCAACCCCGTATCGCGCAATGGAATTTGGCGCGCCTGGTTGAAACATTCCTGCCAATCCTTGGAAATAGTGAAGACGAGAGCTTGGCTGAAGCTCAGCGGGCGATCGACACCTTCGCGGTTCGTTTTCAAGCGGCCTATCTCGCTGGGATCAGCGCTAAGCTCGGGCTGATTGGGTCGCAACCGGAGGATCTGGCGCTCGGTCAAGATTTGTTGGAGCGGATGGCCCGCAACGGCGCCGACTTCACGCTCACATTCCGGCGGCTGTGCGATGCAGCTGTTGATCCCGGCAGCGACGCGACGGTGCGTTGCCTGTTCACCGATCCGGCAGCCTACGACGAGTGGGCCATTCGGTGGCGCCAGCGCTTGGCACAGGATGGTGGCGACCCTGTCACCCGCAGGGCGTCGATGCGCCTGGTCAATCCCGCATTTATCGCGCGCAATCATCGCGTCGAAGAAGCGATTGAAGCGGGTCTGAAGGGTGATTTTCTACCCTTCGAGAAACTGCTCAAGGTGCTTGAGAAACCCTACGACGATCAGCCGGATTTTGAGAATTATGCTGATCCGCCGACACCCGAACAGGTCGTGCGGCGTACATTCTGCGGTACTTGAGGCAGCCCTTTAACGCATCAGTCCCGCCTCGCGGAAGTACCGCGCGACCCCGGGATGGAGAAGCTCGGGCCTGGGCAATGCCGCGATCGTGTTGCGGGCCGTCGTCTCTGACGCTTGCGGCAGGCGTTTCGCGATTTCGGCCTCCGCTGCATGCAAGGCTTTGGCGAGACGATAGGCCACCGCTTCGTCGAGATCGGGACGCGCCAGCACGAAACTCCAGGAGCCAACAGAAGTTATGGCCGAGTCCTGGCCTGGATAGGTGCCAGCCGGTACCGAGATCGTGCGCAGAAACCCGTGCTTGGCCTGAATGCGGGTAATCTCCTCAGGCGTTGGTGCGATGAACCTTGCCCCTCCCGGGGCCTTGGCAACGGTCGTGAATCCGGGCCAGCCGATCCCGCCGCCCCACAAAGCCGCTACGCGGCCGTCCTCGACCATCGCCGGACCGTCGCCCGCGCGTTCGAGAAATACCGCACCGAAGTCTTTGTTTTGATCGAGACCGACGCCGTCGAGGACGTAACGCGCGAGGATGACTAATCCTGAGCCAGCAGCGCCAAACGCGATCGGCTTGCCTTTGAGATCGGCGATCGTTTTGTAGGGGGAGTTTGCCTTGACCACGAACATGCCGGGCGAGGAATACATGGCCGTGAGGATCCGGAGATTGGCGGGCGCACGACCGATACCACTCAACGCTTCATAGGCGCTCTCGCCCTGCACCAACGCGATGTCCAGTTTGCCCGCTTCAAGCAGCGGAATATTCTCGCCGCTGCCCTTGGTATTGCGCGGTTGCACGTCGAGCGATGGGTCCGCCGCCTTGATGGCTGCAACGAACGCATCGCCGTATATCGGGAAACCGCCGCCGGGCGTCGCCGTTCCCAGGCTCACGACTGTCGGCTCGGCGGCGTTGACGGTGTTCATGGAGAGGGAGCCTATCGCCTGTGTGAGGGCAATCGCGATCCAAAAGCGCATGTGTGATCCACCCGTTAAAGGAGTTGCGTGAGCTGCGAGCCTGAGATCAATGATAACGCAGATACGCCAATAAGCGAGATCCCCCGATGAAGCCGTGTCCGCCACCCGATGCCCATCCGAAAACGCCATCGGCCTTGACGCTGCCGGTCAACGCTTGTGATACGCACGCGCACATCTTTGGGCCGGCGCCGAGCTACCCGTGGAATCCGGCGCGCGGCTACACGCCACCCGATGCGTTGCCGGCCGCTTACGAGGCGATGCATAAAGCGCTCGGCGTCACGCGGGGTGTGCTCACGCAGCCCAGCGTCTACGGCACTGATAATCGCTGCATGCTCGACTACGTGTCGCGCCATCTCGATCGCATGCGTGCCGTCGTGGCGGTTGATCCCGATGTGACCGACAAGACGTTGGAGGTCATGCATGCTCAGGGCGCCCGTGGTATCCGCGTCAATATCGCCGATCCAGGCGGTAATCCATTCGCCTCGTTCGCCGAGATCAACCGGTTAGGTTACCGTCTGAAGGACCTCGGTTGGCATATCGAGTTCCTGTTGCACGTCCATCAGATGGACGAAGTGATCGCGGATATTCGTAAGCTACCGGTTGATATTTCGATTGGCCATTTCGGCTACATGCCGGCGGCGATGAGCGTCACGCACCCGAAATATCAAGCGTTCTTGAATTTGGTCTCGGAAGGCCGCTGTTGGGTAAAGTTCACCGCGCCCTATCGCATCACCGGGCATACCCAGACGCCTTATGCCGATGTGACACCGTTCGCCCATGCAATTGTTGAGTGCCGGCCAGACCGCATCGTTTGGGGCACCGATTGGCCGCATCCGATCTGCCCTGTGCCCATGCCCAACGACGGCGACCTGACCGATCATTTGGCGGTGTGGGTGCCGGATGAAGCGGTGCGAAAACGAATTCTGGTCGACAACGCGGCGACGCTGTACGGGTTCTGAGGTCGGCTGGCTATGTGAATTTGCGCGCAGCAGATCGCCGTGCAAATCACTTTCCACCCGGAATGCCCCTGCTATAGTGCCCGCCAAGAGTCGCGCCGAAACCTAATGAGCGCGCTCGGGAAACGCTATTGGAGGAGCGCTGCATGACAGCCCGCAAAACCACTACGACCGATCGCCGCCGTGTGTTGATCGGGGGCTCGGCCGGCATGGCCGCGATTTTGGCTTCTGGCCGCGCGCCGATCTATGCGCAAACAGCGCCGAAGAAGCTGGTATTTGCGCACATCAATGCGATCCCCGAGTCGGCCGCAGTCGCCTTCGACTGGATGGCGAAGGAAACCAACGCCCGCTCGAAGGGCGCGCTCGACATGCAGTTCTTCGGCAAGACACTGATCCCGCAAGAACTCGAGATTATGAATGCGGTTAAGTCCGGCAACATCGCGATCGGCAACCCGGCGGGCGCTGCCGCGACCGTATTCCCTGAGATGGGCGCGTTTCTGGTACCCTATCTGATCAAGGATTACGCCTCGGCCTACGCCATGTTCAATGGCAAGATCGGCGATGATCTGGGCCGGATCTTCGAAGATAAATACAAGCTCAAGACACTGTCGTTCTTCGACTATGGGTTCCGCCATTTTTGGACGTCGAAAGCGCCGATCATCGAGCCGAAGGACCTGCGCGGCCGCAAGATCCGTGTGCAGCAAGCCAAGATCTTCGGCGATACGATCAACGGGCTGGGTGGCAACACCGTGCCGATGGCGTGGGGCGAAGTCGTCGCTGCGGCTAAGCAAGGTGTGATCGATGGCGGCGACTTGCCGATTGTCAATTTCGAAGCGCTGAAGATCTACGAGGTATCGAAGTTCTGTTCGATGACGTTCCACAACTACGGTCCGACCGTGAATGTCATGAACCTCGGCATCTGGAACGATCTGACGCCTGAGCATAAAAAACTCATCATGGATGTCAGTCGCGAAGCGCAGCAGAAGATCCGCGACGCGACCGAGTCTGTCGACAATTTCGCCAAGGCCAAGGCGTTGCTAGAGCCGCGCGGTATGACGGTCGTCGAAGCCAAGGTCGACCTGTTCCGCGACATGGCGCGGGAAAAGATCTGGCCGAACTACAAGAGCCAGTATGGCGCGCTGTGGGACCAGATCGAGAACTTCAAGGCGTGATGCTGCGAAGTGTTGCCCCTCTCCCCGTCCACTTACGGGGAGAGGGAAGAGGCCGGAGCGCGCGACGGTCGAGGGTGAGGGGCAGCCGCTTGCTCCAATCCCGTTCGCGTGCCAGCGTCTCATCCAAGTTGCCACACTTGGCCCTCCGACCTTACCCGCTGCTGCCCCTCACCCTGACCCTCTCCCCGTACTTGACGGGGAGAGGGGAAACACGCCGGTCCCAATGAAATTCCTCGAACGAATTCCGCAAATAACGGTGACCGCACTGATCGTGCTGGCCATCGTCAATCTGCTCGTGGGCGTGGTCTTGCGCTATGTCGTCGGTGGCTTCACCAACTACATGGACTGGGACCCGGTGCCATTTACTTGGGTCGAGGAAGTGGGCGAGATGGCACTGGCGTGGCTCACCTTCATTGGCGCCGCCATCGGCATCCGCAGCCGTTCGCACTTTACGCTATATGTCATTACGCCTCGGTTGTCGCCGGTAACGCGCCGGGTGATCGAGATCTTCAACCATCTGCTGATCGCGGGCTTTGGGTTGTTGGCCGCATACTACGCGATCAATTTGTGCCGCATCAACTGGACGCTGGCGACGCCGGGTCTGCAAATCAGTCTGGCCGTGCTCTACGCGTCGGCTGTTGTCGGCGGCACTCTGATCGCGCTTTACGCGGTGTCGATGATCTTCGCGCCGACGCCCCAAGAATCCAATTCCGGTCACTAAAGGTCATTCGATGCTGTTGCTCACGGTTGCACTCGTCTTTGTTGCGATGATCCTGCTCTCGATGCCGATCGTGTTTTCGCTGGGCGTTGCGGGAGTATCTGGGCTGTGGCTCGGTGGCTATCCGATGCAACAGCTGTCGTCGGCACTCGTGTCCGGATCGCAAAGCTGGGTGCTGCTCGCCATCCCGGCATTCGTCTTCGCGGGCGGCCTGATGGAGCGCTGTGGCATGAGCCATGCGCTGGTCGAATTCGCGCGCGCACTTGTCGGCTGGGTGAAGGGCGGGCTTGGCATGTCGGTGATCGTCGTTGCCTACTTCTTCTCGGATATTTGCGGATCGAAGATGGCCGAGGTGTCGGCGCTCGGCTCATCGTTGATGCCGCCGCTCACCAAAGCCGGATACAAGCGTGCCGATTCAGCGTCGATGATCGCGGCCGGTACTGCCATGGGAATGCTGGTGCCGCCAGCGATTTTCATGATTGTGATTTCGCAGGTGACGAACACCTCGGCGGTCACACTGTTCCTGGCGGGGTTCGTCCCGGCATTCGTCATCATGCTGTGCTTGATGGCCCTCGTTTACATGCGCGCCCGCAAGTACGATTGGCCGGTTGATGCCAAGCCATCACTGCGGCGGATCGGTCGCGCTGGCCTCGATGCGGCGGTACCGTTGGTGGTGCCGATCGTTATTCTCGGTGGCTTCTTTTTCGGGATCATAACCGCAACAGAGGCGGGCGCGGTGGTTGCCGCCTACGCGTTTATCGCCGCCAAACTCTATTACAAGAACGTGTCTTGGCCTGAAATGGGGAAAATCGCCTACGACAGCGCGGTCCTCACGGCCGCTGTCGTGTTCCTGTTGGCGGTGGCGTCGATCTTCCAATATTTGATGGGCGTGCAAGGCGTGCCGAAACTCATTGGCGAAGTGCTGGCGCCGCTCAAGGGGCACCCGTGGTTGTTCCTGTTCACCACGGCGTTCATCGCGATGTTGTTTGGCATGGTGCTGGAGGGATTGCCCGCGGCAGTGGTGCTGATCCCGGTGGTGTTCCCGATCGCCGAGGAAATGGGCATCGATCCCATCCACTTCAACATCGTGCAGACGGCGGCCGTTGGCATCGGATTATTCCTGCCGCCGATGGGTGTTGGACTATTGATGGCGCTGAAGTTCGCGGACCTGACTGTCGCCGAACATTTCCGCACCTATGTGCCTTATATCTGCGCGCTGTTGATCGGGCTCTCGATCATCATCTGCGTACCGGAAATCAGCCTGACGTTGCCGCGACTCGCTGGCATGATCAAGTAAGGCGCGCGGTCATCATCTCGATGAACTGGTCGATGTGCGCTTCGGTGGTGCGGTGATTGACGATCGCGCAGCGGATCACCGGACGGCCATCAATAATCGTGATTGACGGTACCGCTTCGCCACTTTCGTGCAAGTCCATGACGAGTTCTTGGTTGCGCACGCCTGACGCGTCGCCAGCGATACTGAAGCACACGATGTTCGATCGCGCAGGCGATACCAACTCGAAGAGATTCGATGCCGTAACGCGTTTCTCAAGGTGCCGGGCGACCGCGCAGCAATGAGCAATGCAAGCGCCGATCTGGTCGACGCCGTGCACGCGCAGGGTGAACCAGGTCTTCAGTGCTCGAAAGCTGCGGCTGAGATCGGGGCCAAGGTCGCAGGGCCATGTCTCGCCTGCTGCCAATCCGCGAGGTGCTCTGCTGAGGTATGCGACTGGGCTGGCGAACGTTTGGCGATGCAAGGCTGGATCGCGCACCAGCAGGAACCCGGCGTCATAGGGGACATGCGCCCACTTGTGAAAATCGAAGGCGATCGATTGCGAACGCTCGATGCCGGCAATCATGTGCCGCAGCTCAGGTGCCAACGCCAGCAACGCGCCGAACGCGCCGTCGATATGGAACCACAATTTCTCACGTTCGGCGATGTCTGCGAGCTGGTTCAAATCGTCATAGGCGCCGGTGTTGACGGTCCCGGCCGTGCCCACCAGCATGAATGGGAGACGGCCGGCGGCGCGATCTCCAGCGATCATTTCCACCAGGGCGTCGGGACGCATGCCGCCGTCCGGTCCAACTGGTACACGCCGCAGATTAGCAGAACCTAGGCCTGCCAACTCCATGGCTTGGGCAACACAGCCGTGCGCCTCTGCCGAAGTGTATGATGTGAGCGTCGCCTGCGTCGATGCCGCAATGCCTTGCGCGCGAACGCCGGTGCCAAGCAAGGTGGTGCGGGCGACGAGCAGCGCCAGAAAGTTCGCCATCGACGTGCCGGTGACGAACAAGCCGGATGCGTCGGCGGGATAGCCCATCAGCTCGGCTGTCCACTGCGTTATCTGTCGCTCGACCTCGATGCCGATGTGATCGCGACCGCCGCAATTGGCGTTGAGGCCGGCAGCCAGCATCTCACCCAGCATGCCGGCCGGGTTGCCAGCGCCATGCACCCAGCCCATGAACAGCGGATGCGTATTGCCGGTCACGTATGGTTTGATGTCGACGCCGAAGTCTTCGAGCACATCGGCGAGATCGGTACCGGCGTGTGGCACGGGCGAGCGAAAGCGTTGGCGGACTTCATCGGGCGCTTGCTGCCAGACCGGGCGCTCGCCAGCGGTCGCTATGAACGAAATCAAATCGTCGAGCGCGGCGTGGCTCAGTTGGCGAAACTGCTCCCAATCGGTGGGGTCGAGTGTTGCCGGGCTGGATGACATAGGCTCCTTGGGCAATCCCGAAGTCATGGACATCCTCGCACGAAGAGTGATTTGTGCCGTTCACCAAATGCAAACGGCCGTGCAACGTGTAGGATATAAACCTTGCCCGGAGCAATTGCCGCGTCGGATCAGACCACCAATCCGCTTGCCTCGTCGATCATATGCATATTGTTGAGGTCGGCGGAAAGCTGCATCGGGGTATTGTCGCGCGCACCGGCGTTTGGGTTCACGCGGCCGCACACTTCGAAATCTCTCACTTTGAAGTAGACCAGCGTTTCCATCCCCATTGGCTCGGTCACATCAAGCTGCGCTGTAAAAGGAACGATGCCGGCCTCAGCCTGAGGGCGCACTTCGGTGATATGCTCGGGGCGCAGTCCGAGCAGCATTTTTGGCTTGCCGACGAGCGATCGATACCTGGCAGCCTTCGCGTCGGGTATCGGCAATACCAGTTGATCCGACATGCGGACCGCGAGTTTGCCGTTCGCTTCCTCGATGGTCGCTGGAAGAATATTCATCGCAGGTGAACCGATGAAGCCTGCGACAAAACGGGTTTTGGGCGAATGATACAGCTCGTTCGGTGGGCCGACCTGCTCGATGCGGCCGTGGTTCATCACCACAACCCGATCGGCGAGCGTCATCGCCTCGATTTGGTCGTGCGTCACATAAACAGTTGTCGTGCGCACCTTTTGATGCACGCGCTTGATTTCAGTGCGCATTTGCACCCGTAACTTGGCATCGAGATTTGATAGCGGCTCGTCGAACAGAAATACTTTTGGATTGCGCACGATGGCGCGCCCCATAGCGACGCGCTGACGCTGGCCGCCGGACAGCGCTTTGGGTTTGCGATCGAGCAATTCGGTAATGTCGAGAATGCGTGCGGCTTCGTCGACGCGTACTTTGATCTCGGCCTTCGGAAAGCGCTTGAGTCTGAGCCCGAACGACATGTTTTCCGCGACCGTCATGTGCGGATAGAGCGCGTAGTTCTGGAACACCATCGCGATGTCGCGATCTTTCGGTGGGACGTCGTTGACGACTTCACCATCGATCGCAATTTCACCGTCGGTGATGTCTTCAAGCCCTGCGATCATGCGCAGCGTCGTCGACTTGCCGCAGCCCGACGGTCCGACCAAAACCACGAATTCCTTGTCGGCAATTTCGAGGTCGATACCCTTCACGGCCTGGACGCCGCCCTCGTACTCTTTGATAACCTTGCGAATTGAAACGTCTGCCATTGGTACCCCGAACCTTGCCGAATTCAGCCTTTGGTCGCCCCAGCCGTTAGGCCAGCCACATAATAGTCCATCAGAAATGCGTAGATGATCAGTGGCGGAGCAGCGCCGAGCAGCGCGCCGGTCATGATTTGCCCCCAGTTGAACACGTCACCCTTGATCAACGACGTAATGATACCGACGGGCAGCACCAGCTGGTCGATTGAAG
>JANLPY010000196.1:0-2890 GCA_031367505.1 Hyphomicrobiaceae bacterium
CGGACAAATGCTGATTGAAGGCCGCGCAGTCAATCCGAACACGCCACACGAGGCGCTGCAGCTCGGCATAGCGATGGTGTTCCAGGAGACCAGCCTGGTGCCGACGATGACCGTGGCGCAAAACCTTTTTCTTGGCCAGGAACGTTACTTCAACCGGCTGCGCGGCATCTACATCGCCGCGCAGCAGTTCCTGCAATCGCTTCAGTTCGACGTCGATCCGACGGTGGTGGTAAGCCTGCTCGGGGCCGCCAAGAAACAGATGGTGGAAATCGCCCGGGCAGTGCTGCACAACGCCAGGGTCATCATCTTCGACGAGCCGACCGCAAGCCTGACGCCGGAGGAAAAGAAATATTTCTTCGACCTTGTGTATGCCCTCAAGGCGCGCGGTGTCTCGGTGGTCTTCATCTCGCATGCGCTGGAAGAGGCGCTCCAGGTGTCCGACCGCATCACCATCCTGCGTGACGGCAAGCACGTGGTGACCGACGACAAGACCAGTTTTGATCGTGCCCGCATTGTTCAGGCCATGGTCGGGCGCGACCTGTCGCAGACCCTCTACGGGCAGCGCAAGACCACGATCCGGGCGCCGGGAAAGCGCGTGCTTTCAGTGCAGAACCTGCGCATGGCGGCGATGGTGAAGAATAACTCGCTGTCAGTTTTCGCCGGCCAGGTCACCGGCGTGTTTGGCCTGGTCGGCTCCGGACGCACCGAGACATTCAAGGTGGTGGCCGGCGTCATCAAGCGCGATTTCATGTACGGCGGCGAGGTGCTGCTCGATGGCCGTCCAGTTCGCTACAGCGTGCCGGCCCAAGCTGTCCGCGACGGCATCGCCTACGTGACCGAGGATCGCAAGATCGAGGGCTTCTTCGAGACCAAGTCGATCGCCGACAACATTTACGCCGGTTTGCTCGCCAAGCTCCCCGGCAAACGCTGGCTGGTTTCGCGCAATGAGGCCGCGAGTGCCGGTACCGACTGGATCAAGCGGCTCAACGTGCGGGCGATCAGCAAGGACGTCAAGGCCATCGAACTGTCGGGTGGCAACCAGCAGAAGGTGGTGATCGCCAAGTCGCTGATCCAGGATCCCGAGCTCATCATCTTCGACGAACCGACGCGCGGCGTGGACGTGGGGGCGATCACCGAGATCCATGAACTGATCAATCGCCTGGCCGACGAAGGCAAGGCCGTGGTCATGATTTCTTCCTACCTGCCGGAGATCATGGCGCTATCCGACCGCATCCTGGTGCAGCGCATGGGCAAGGTGGTCGAGGAATATTCCGCGCTGGAAGCCAGCGAGGAAAAGATCATGTACGCCGCGATCCATTGATGAACACACGCACCGCCCAATGACATTAGATGTTCATGCGACGCGTCCGAAGGAGATCTGAAAATGCCCGATGTACATAGTAAAAAAACCGGGGCCGGCAAGGCCGCAAGTGAAATCGATGCGGTGGTGATCGGCGCCGGCTTTGCCGGTCTGTACATGCTCCACCGCCTGCGTCAGATGGGCCTCAGCGCGCGCATCTACGAAGCAGGTAGCGGCGTCGGCGGCACCTGGTACTGGAACCGCTATCCAGGCGCGGCCTGCGACGTCGAATCGGTGCTGTATTCATATTCATTCTCGAAACAGATCGAGCAGGAATGGAGCTGGTCCGAGCGCTATGCAAGACAACCGGAAATTCTGCGCTATACCAATTACGTCACTGATTGCCTCGATCTGCGCAAGGACATCCAGTTCAAGACCCGCGTGACCTCGGCGATCTTCGACGAAGCAAGCCATCGATGGCAAGTCGACACGGATCGCGGTGATCGCGTCGCCGCGAAATACTGCGTGATGGCGACGGGTTGCCTGTCCGCGCCGAAGACCATCGACATCCCGGGCCTGGATCGCTATCAGGGCAAGCAGTACCACACCGCATATTGGCCTAACGAAAGCGTGGACTTCAGCGGCCAACGGGTCGGCGTCATCGGCACCGGTTCTTCGGGCATCCAGTGCATTCCCCTCATCGCCGAACAGGCGGCGCATCTTGACGTTTTTCAACGCACGCCCAATTTCAGCATTCACGCGCTCAACCGCCCGATCAGCCCCGAGCAGGACCGTGCCGTCAAAGCCAACTATGCGGAAATACGGCATCGCCAATATCATCACTTTATTGGCATTGTCGGTGGAATCGAGCCAGTCCCGACCAATACCAATTCGGCCATGGCCGCGACGCCCGCGGAGCGCCAGCACGAATACGAGTACCGCTGGAATCTCGGCGGCCTGTATTTCTATACTTCGTACGCGGATCTGTTTGAAAACAAGGAAGCCAACGAGACCGTCGCTGAATTCGTGCGCGGAAAAATCCGCGAAAAGGTGCGCGATCCGGCGGTGGCCGAACTGCTGTGCCCGAAGGACTACCCGTTCGGCACCAAGCGCCTGTGCGCCGACACCCACTACTACGAGACCTACAACCGCGACAACGTCACCCTGGTGGACATCAAGAGCTCGCCGATCGAAACCTTCACTCCCAGTGGGCTGCAGATCAAAGGCAAGGATTACGCACTGGACAGTATCGTCTTCGCCACCGGTTTTGATGCCATGACCGGCGCGCTGTTCAACATTGATATCCGCGGCAAGGGCGGCGTGCCGCTCAAGAACAAATGGGTGGCGGGCCCGACCACCTATCTCGGCATCATGACCGCCGGCTTTCCCAACCTGTTCATCACCACCGGCCCAGGCAGCCCTTCGGTGCTGTACAACATGATCATCGGTAACGAACAGCACGTGGAGTGGATCGCGGACTGCATCGAGCACCTGCGCCAGCATAAGCATCAGACCATCGAGCCGACCGTTGAAGCCGAGAGTTCGTGGGTGGCGCACGTGAACGAAATCGGCGCAGGTACGCTGTTCGTC
>JANLPY010000208.1:0-1581 GCA_031367505.1 Hyphomicrobiaceae bacterium
GCCGCTCTTGCGCTTGAATACGATGCAACACTGGTCACTGCGGATAAGGGCTTCAACCGATTTCCCGGTTTGCGCGTCCTGGATCCGACCGCCTAGTCACCTAGACGGGATATACGCGACAATAAGCTGTAGTCCTAAAACATCCAGGTTAGGGGTTCGAGATGAGCGAAAAATCACTGCCCATCCTCGGCGGCAAGACCTTCGAGGATCTGAAGCTAACTAACACCCACGGCGGGGAATACTGGAGCGCCCGCGATCTGCAGCCACTGCTGGGCTACAGCCAATGGCGCCGATTCCAGCAGGCAATCGAACGTGCAATGACCTCCTGCGAAACCTCGGGCAATACCCCCGCAAACCATTTTGCCGGCGCCGGCAAAATGGTCGATCTCGGCTCTGGAAGCCAGCGCGAAGTCGATGACTATCAACTGTCCCGCTTCGCCTGCTTCCTCATCGCCCAGAACGGCGATCCACGCAAGCCGGAAATCGCGCAGGCTCAACGATATTTTGCCATTCAGACCCGCCGTCAGGAGTTAAGCGACCAGGCTACCGCGGATATGGAGCGGCTGGAACTGCGCAAACAGACAGCCGAGGAATTCAAAGCATTGTCGGGCGCGGCTCAGGATGCCGGGGTGCAGAACAAGATGTTCGGCGTCTTTCACGACGCCGGGTACAAGGGTCTGTATGGCGGCTTGGGGCGGGATGCCATCAAGGTACGCAAGGCCATTCCCGACAAAGACAACCTGCTCGACCGCATGAACGACACCGAACTCGCCGCCAATCAGTTCCGCATGACCCAGACTCGCGATAAGCTGGCACGTGATCGTGTCCAGAACCAGTCGCAAGCTATTCAGACGCATGAACAGGTCGGCAAAGAGGTGCGTGACGCTATCAAGCGCATCGGCGGGACACCTCCCGAGAATATTGCTCCGGCGGAGCACATCAAGGAAGTGGAAAAGAGGCTCAAGACTGCAACGCCAAAGCTTGAACTCGACGATCGTGACGCAAGTGGCCTGCTGGGGGATACCCGCGAAAAACCAAAAGGTGAATGACGCTTGCTCGTGACCGGGCAGACCATTTACTCTTGCCACCAGAATGGTCTGGCCCGACAAGAAAGCCCTCCGGAGCTTCACTGCACTATCGCTGATCCACTCACCTATGCGGCACGTCACATCGGACGATTGGCCGATACCGTTGCAGCACGACTCAAGGCGCTTGCGGAATCGCAGCGCGGCTTGGCGATGCGGACAACATTGTTCGGCAAAGAAGCCAAACCATCATTGTCTGAGCACTATGCTTTTCGCTTCGACCCGCACAATTACCCAGCCCGCTGGCTGTTCGAAGGCCGTTATGTGTTCCGCAAGCATTTCTATTCTCTGCCCGGCGAGCTGAAGCCGGATTTGACCGGAGAGGAAACCGCCTGTGCCGTCGCCATCGATGAGGCAGAAGAAGTGAAATGGTGGGTGCGAAATCTGGAACGCCAAGCTGAGGCGTCATTCTGGCTGCCGACATCGACAGACCGGTTCTATCCCGATTTCGTTGCCGAATTGACGGACGGACGTATCCTGGTGATTGAGTACAAGG
>JANLPY010000216.1:0-11774 GCA_031367505.1 Hyphomicrobiaceae bacterium
GCCGAGCTCGCGATGAGCAGCCGCGAGCCCGGACCCGACAAGGTCGATCGCTTCATCATTCTTGCGACCGCCGCGCTCGCCGTCTGGAACGTCGGCATCGCCGTGGTCTTTGGTTTCCTCGGCTACCATGCATCGAAACGCGGATGGCTCGACCTATAGATTGGGATGCCTTGGCGAAAATGTCGGCCCTGTTGGCGGTCTTGCCCGAGGCCGCGCGCCGGTCGTCACGCCTGATTGAAATCGGGAAGGGCGAGACGCTCTTCGAACGGGGGCATGCCTCGCGTTGGATGCATTGCGTGATCGCTGGCGAGGTGCGTTTGTTACGTCGATCCCGGGACGGCGGAGAGATCATCCTACAGCGTGCTCGGGCTGGCTTCATCGCCGAAGCGAGCTTGGACCAGAACTCCTACCATTGTGACGCCATCGCTGCGACTGCGTCTGTGGTGCTGCTCATCCAGCGGAAGACTTTCATCGAGGCTTTGGAGGAGCGCGCCTTTCGAAACCAATGGATCGGACATCTTGCGTTCGAGTTGCGCAAGGTCAGAGCCCAAAGCGAGCGGCTGAGCATGCATACAGCGCGAGAGCGGATTATCCACTTTATCAAAACTGAGGGTGACGATGGCGTTGTCACGCTGACGGAATCGAAGAAGGACTGGGCGGTTGGAATGGGCCTCACGCACGAGGCTGTGTACCGCGCCCTCGCGGAGATGCGGCGTAGTGGACAGCTCATGATCGATGGCCTTCGGCTGCAGCTTGTGCAGCACAGCGCTCGTCGCTGAAATGCATCGCCACTAGCGGCGTGAACGAGTAGGATTTCGCCATGAACCATCACGCAGTTTTTCTGGCCCTGCTGTCCGCCCACTGTTCGGTGTTTCCACACCGGCAGCCAAGTCACTTCTGGGCAGCATCGATCCGACTGTCCTTGCAGGCCTCCTCTATTGTGGAGCAGGTCTTGGTGTGGCGCTGCTTCGCCGGCTTGCTCGCCCGCTTATCTCCGACAATCGCGCCGCGGAAACGCCTCTGGGCTTGCCCGATGTGCCGTGGCTCTCAGGTGCTATTGCAGCGGGTGGCATCATCGGTCCGATACTGCTGATGATCGGCCTGGTGCGTACCGACGCTGCCAGTGCATCGCTTTTGTTGACGCTGGAAGGTGTCGCGACCGCACTGCTGGCTTGGTTTGTGTTCCATGAAAACTTCGATCGCCGTATCGCGCTCGGCATGGCTTGCCTGGTCGCGGGCGCCATCGTGCTGTCCTGGTCGGGCACGCCGTCGTGGTCCGGACTGTTGGGACCTCTAGCGATTGTCGGTGCGTGCCTCGCCTGGAGTCTCGACAACAATCTCACCCGCAAGGTCTCGCTGGCCGATCCGCTGCAGATTGTCGAATTGAAAGGGCTGATCGCAGGGCCAGTCAATCTGGCGCTCGGCCTATGGTTCGGCGGCACATTGCCGAGCTTGTCACCAACGCTGATCGCAGGACTGGTCGGCTTCTTTGGGTATGGCGTAAGTCTCGCGCTGTTCGTACTCGCTCTGAGACATCTCGGGACGGCGCGAACCGGCGCTTATTTCTCGACCGCGCCTTTCGTCGGGACCATCGTAGCAATCGTCTTCCTGCGCGAGCCCGTCACCATTCAACTCGTTGTTGCAGGCCTGCTGATGGGCTTTGGTGTCTGGCTGCATCTGACTGAGGATCACGAGCACGAACATGAGCACCAGCCGATGGAGCATATCCATCCACACGTGCATGATCAGCACCACCAGCATGTCCATGCACCGGACGATCCGCCCGGCGAGCCGCATACCCATCTGCACCGTCACGAGCGGATGCGTCACACACACCCGCACGTCCCCGACATGCACCACGCGCACCGGCATTGATGTTTCATGTGTTCATGCCCGTGAAGCGATCCGCATGGCGCACGCAAGGACGGCTAAGCGTGGTCGTTTCCGCATTGCCCGTGATCGGCCAACACTTCAATGACCCGGCATTGCGCGACTTGGCTGCGTGCGCATCCCTCGAGCATTTTCTTTAGCTCGGTGCGAAGGGCGCGCAGGCTGCTGATGCGCCGCTCGACCTCGAGCAGGTGAGCGCGAGCGATCCGGTCGGCTGTTGCGCAGGATTGATGCGGGTCATCCTGCAGCGCCAGCAATTGGCGAATGGCGTCGATCTCAAAACCAAGCTCGCGGGCATGCCGGACGAAGCGAAGCCTCTGCGCCGCAACTGTTCCGTAAAGGCGACGATTGGACTCGGTTCGCGAGGGCTTCGGCATGATGCCGATGCTCTCGTAGTAACGGATGGTCGGAATCTTGACCCCCGTCTCTCTGGCCAGCTGGCCAATTGAAATCTCGCCCATGAATTTCCTCTTGATCCTCTAGTCGCTAGAGAATCTAGGGTCTTGTTGGAATGAATCAAGGAGCGGTCTTGCGAGGGCGCGGTTGCCTTCGCATGAGACCGGATTGGGATGATGACATCGGACGAAATCGCTTCTGCGGGCCATCGCCGTTACAAGATTTCGGGCATGGATTGTGCGGCCTGCGCCCTAAAGATCGAGACCGCACTCCGGCGGCTTCCCAGTATCACGTCCGTCGACGTCTCGGCGTCGACGGGAACACTGAAAGTCATAGGGACCACACAAGCGCACGCATTCGATGCCGTCGAACGCACTGTCACCGATCTTGGATACGGGATCGCGCCTGACCGTGAGCCAGCAGCGTCAGACGCTAATACTCGCAATGACGCAGACCACAGCGGACATCTGGACGAGGGCGGCTTTTCGTGGGCGTCGAAAAAGCTGCGCGTCGTGCTCGCATGCGCGGGGGCCATCGCGGCGGCCTATCTGGCCAGCCGGATGTGGCCTGGCGTGGGTACTCCAGCGATGGTTGCAGCCCTGGCCGTCGGGCTCGTTCCGATCGCACAGCGTGCTTGGGCAGCAGCACGGGCGGGGTCGCCATTCACGATCGAGACGCTGATGAGCATTGCGGCTGTCGGTGCTGTCCTCATCGGGGCGGCCGAGGAAGGCGTCGTCGTGGTGATGTTGTTCCTCATTGGCGAGCTGCTCGAAGGCTTTGCTGCCGGGCGTGCCCGGGACGGGATCAGAGCGCTCACGTCACTGGTGCCCAAGACTGCATGGCTGGACCGGGACGGGGCCATCACGGAGGTCCCGGCCGAAACCCTTGAGATTGGCAGCGTCATTCTCGTTCGGCCGGGAGACCGACTGCCCGCCGACGGTGAAATCGTCGAAGGCGAGAGCGGGATCGACGAGGCACCGGTGACGGGCGAGTCGGTTCCAAAACGCAAACATGCGGGGGACCGCGTCTTTGCCGGCACGATCAATCTCGACGCTGCGCTGCGGATCAAAGTCACGGCAGCCGCTACCGACAACACGATTGCCCGGGTCGTACGGTTGGTCGAGGAGGCGCAGGAGGTCAAAGCCCCGACCCAGCGCTTCATCGACCGCTTCTCGCGTTACTACACGCCTGGCGTTTTGATCGTGAGTGCATTGGTAGCGATCGTCCCGCCCCTGGTCTTCGGCGGAGCCTGGAACGAGTGGATTTACAAAGGTCTCGCGGTGCTCCTGATCGGTTGCCCGTGTGCGCTCGTGATCTCGACGCCGGCCGCGATCGCAGCGGGCCTTTCATCGGGCGCACGGCGGGGTCTCTTGATCAAGGGGGGCGCGGTTCTGGAGACGCTTGGCCGGGTGACCATGGTCGCGCTCGATAAGACGGGAACGCTGACCGAAGGGCGTCCAGTGGTCACCGATATCATAGGTGTCGTGAAAGTGGAGCGCGACGTTGTCATGCTCGCGGCGGCGCTTGAGACTGGGTCCAGCCACCCCCTAGCCAGAGCCATTCTGGCACGTGCCGCAGATGACAAAATCACGATCCCCGCCACAACCTTGGTCTCTGCCGTGAACGGCAAGGGCATGATCGGGATGCTTGATGGCGAGCAGCTGTTTCTGGGCTCACCGACTGCTGCTGAGGCGCGTGGCGCCAAATTGAACGATATTGCGTCGACGATTACGGCGTTCAACGATCAGGGCAAGACGATTGCAATCTTGCTCGTAGGCCAGTCCGTGGCCGGCCTCATCGCCATGCGAGACGAGCCCCGTGCCGACGCCAAGGCTGGGATTGCGGCGCTCAAAGCGCGCGGCATCGGCGCGATCATGCTCACGGGCGACAATCGGCGCACGGCGGAGGCCGTCGCACGCGGACTTGGGATCGAGGCTCGTGCCGAGCTGCTGCCCGAGGACAAGCTTCGCATCGTCGAGGAATTGCGTCTTGCGGGACTGGTCGTGGCCAAGGTGGGGGACGGCATCAACGACGCCCCGGCGCTCGCGGCCGCAGATGTCGGGATCGCCATGGGCGGAGGAACGGATGTGGCGCTGGAGACCGGAGATGCGGCTATCCTGCACGCTCGCGTCACAGATGTCGCCGCACTCATCGATCTATCGCGCCGTACGATGGCCAACATCCGGCAGAACATTGCGGTATCGCTCGGCCTGAAGGCGCTTTTCCTGGTGACGACGATCGTGGGGCTCACCGGGCTCTGGCCGGCCATCCTTGCCGATACGGGTGCGACGGTTTTGGTCACTCTCAACGCCTTGCGGCTACTTGGCGCAGCCAAGGAAGCAAGCTGAAACAATGACCTATGCCACAGCAACGAAAAATGTGTCATCTTCGCCACGACAGGAACATTGGCGAGCGACATGATATGACGTTGACCTGTTCGCGTTTGACTTCCCAGTTCGACTCTCGATAGCTGAAGCGCAGTTGACTTTGGAAAGTTCGGCACGATCAATGATGGCGGCCATCCGACATAACGGACTGCTCAGCAGGGCGCTTGCCGCTCTGCTGGTGTTGTCGTTGGTCGCGGCGTCGATTGTCGGTGTCTATTCTCACACGTTCGATCACGCTCGCCATCACCATGGCGCGGCACAGTACGACATGGGCGCTGGTGGGTTGATTGAAATCGCGCCTGATTGCACGGTCGCGCCCGAGGGAACCCATCACGGTTCGTCGCATCAAAATCATTCCGATTGCATGGATTTTGTTTGCCACGGTGGTTTGGCGATCCTAGCAACCAGTTCTCTCGTTATCGCCGTCACACGGCAAGCTATTCAACGATCTTGGTCGTCCCAAGTGACGTGCCAGCGCGGCGTGTTCTCACTCGACCGCCCTCCGAAGCTCTTCGTCCTCGCGTGAAAGCTGGGGAACCAATGCGTTCCCTTTTTGCTGCACGAGAACGAAAGAAACCCGATGTCTTCGCTCGGCTGTTGGCGCGCAATGTATTTGCGTGCGGTACCCCTCATATTTGTCGTCTCTCTGATGGCGCTGTTTGTTTCGCCAATGCGCTCGCATGCCCACGAAGGGCATGATCACGGCCCGGAACCAGCAATTGGTGCTGCGCCGACCTCGCCGCGCGTCGCCGCCGTGTCCGAGACCTATCAGTTCGTCGGTATCGTCGAGGGCGAGGTGCTGGTCATCTATCTTGACCGTGCCGCCGACAACGCGCCGGTTTCCGGGGCAACGATCGAGGTCACGCTCAACGGCGAGAGCTTCAGGGCGGCGCCGCAACCGAAGGATACGTATGAGGTCACGGCACCGTTGCTGCGTAAGCCCGGTACAATCGAGGTCGTCGTTGCCATAAGAGACGGCGCCGCGTCCGATCTACTGGTTGGTTCCATTACGATTCCCGCCGACGACACAACGACGCCCGTGTCATCAGGTGTCGTTGCATGGGTCAAAGGTGTGTTCGGTTTGGTGGCCAAGCCCACTGGGGCCCAAGCTTCCAGTCAAACACCTGCGCCGTCATCACAAATTTGGGGATGGCTCGGCTGGTTGACCGCCGCAACTGTGCTCGGTGCAGCCGGTATCGGGGTGAGGTTTGCGCGCTCACGCAAGCCGCTGCTCGTTTTCGCGATTATGTTTTTGGGATTATCCGTCAACCGAGCCGCAGACGCGGGCCCCGGACATGATCACGGGCCGGATCTAAGCGCCAGCACCGGCAATGCCCCGGCACGCCGCGCCGACGGCACGATTTTCCTACCCAAGCCGACTCAGCGGTTGCTGCAGGTCCGGACGTTCGTCGTTACACCTCAGACCGCGCGCAAGACCGTTCGGTTCTCGGGACGCATCGTCGCCAATCCGAACTTCAGCGGCGTCGTCCAGAGCACGATCCAAGGTCGCTACCAGGCCCCGGAGACGGGTGTGCCGGCCCTGGGTACGCGCGTCGTGGCCGGCGACAGTCTCGGCCGGATCACGCCGTCCTTTGCCTCGATCGACGCCTCCAACATGCAGCAGCAGCTGGGCGATCTCGATCAGCAGATCAGCATCGCGCAGAACAAGCTCAGACGACAGGAGCAGCTTATCCGCGCCAATGCCGTGGCGATGGCGCTGGTCGACGAGACACGTCTGCAGCTGGCTGGTCTCGTGAAGCGGCGCGCTGAACTCCTTGGCTCGAAGGTCCAAGCCGAGGAGCTGCGGGCGCCCGTTGGCGGCGTCATCGCTGCCGTGAAAGTGGTGTCGGGTCAAGTTGTCTCCCTGACTGACCAGATCTTCCAGATCGTCGATCCCGACCGCGTGCTGGTCGAGGCGCTCGTCTTCGATCAAGTCAATCCCGATTCTGTGGGCGAAGCATCCGCGCTGTTTGCCAGCGGTACCGTCGTCAAACTCAAATTCCTGGGACGGTCGCGCGCACTGCAGCAGCAATACACGCTGATGCAGTTCGAGATCACTGAGGGTGTCGGCGCTCTCGACATCGGTGTGCCCGTTACGGTCACCGCCCAGACCGGAACGTCCGTCACTGGTGTCGTCCTGCCGCGCGCCGCACTGGCCCAGGCGCCTAACGGTCAGAGCGTCGTGTTCCTCCATACCGAGCCGGAAAGCTTCGTGCCGCGGGCCGTGCGCTCCGAGGCGTTCGATGGCCAGCATGTGCTGGTCACGGGCGGGCTGGAGAAGGGCGACAAGGTCGTGGTGCAGAACGCGCCGCTCGTCAATCAGGTGCGGTGAAGCCATCATGTTCAACCTGCTCGTCACCCTAAGTCTCAAGAACCGCATATTCGTTTTGGCCGCGGCGCTGGTGCTGGTGGCCTATGGCGCTTTCGTTTTGCCCAGGCTCCCCGTCGACGTGTTTCCAGATCTCAACCGGCCGACCGTCGTTCTGATCACCGAGGTCGAGGGTCTTGCCCCGCAAGAGGTCGAGCAGCTCGTCACTTACCCGATCGAAACCACCATGAATGGCATGCCCGGCGCCGCGCGCGTGCGCTCGGTCTCGGGCGTTGGCTTGTCGATAGTTTATATCGAGTTCGATTGGGACAAGGAAATCTATCGTGCCCGCCAGCAGGTGGCCGAGCGCCTGGCGGTGGTGCAGAGCCGGTTGCCGGCCGGCGTCCAGCCGACGATGGGGCCGATATCGTCGATCATGGGCGAGATCATGCTGATCACGGTGACGGGCACCACGCAAACACCGATGGAGCTGCGCGAGATTGCGGACTTCGTCATGCGCCCGCAAATCCTGACCATTCCCGGTGTCGCGCAGGTGATCCCGATCGGCGGCGAGGTTCGGCAATATCGCATCGCTCCTGACCTTGTGATGATGAACAAGCTGGAGCTGACATCCACGGAGCTCGAAACTGCCGTCCGCCGGTTCGGCGTCAACACGGGTGGAGGTTTTGTCGATCAGCATGCGCGTGAGTATCTCATCCGCAATATCGGACTGACCAACCAACTCGAGGACTTACGCAATCTGGCCGTCGCCTTCAAGCAAGGCCAGAACATCCTGTTGCGCCAGGTTGCTACGGTCGAATTCGCGCCACGCGTGAAGCGCGGCGACGCCGGCTTCATGGGCAAACCGGCGGTTATCATCGGCGTCCAGAAGCAGCCGAGCGCCGATTCCGTGACGCTCACACGCGCGATCGAGGCGCAGCTCGATGGCATCCAGCGGACGCTGCCGAAGGGCGTCACGGCAAACAAAGTACAGTTCCGGCAGGCGACGTTCATCGAGACCTCGATTGCCAGTCTCAAATCCGTGCTCATCGAAGCGGCCGCTGTCGTCACCGTCATCCTGATCGTATTCCTCCTGAACACACGGGCGACCCTAATCTCGCTCAGCGCCATCCCGATCTCGATCCTGGTAACGGCGCTTGTGTTCAAGTGGTTCGACTTATCCATCAACACCATGACGCTCGGCGGCCTTGCCATCGCCATCGGCGCGCTCGTGGATGATGCCGTGGTCGATATCGAAAACATTCTGAGGCGCCTGCGGGAGAACGCCGAACAGCCCGCCCCGCTCCCAGTTTTGCGCGTCATTGCGCTGGCAAGCCAGGAGGTGCGCTCCGGCATCCTCTACGCAACGGCCATTACAATCCTCGTATTCGTGCCGCTGTTCGCCCTGTCAGGCATCGAGGGACGTCTATTTGCACCGCTCGGATTTGCCTACATCGTGGCAATCCTGGCGTCATTGCTGACCTCGATCACCGTGACGCCGGTGCTGGCCTACTACTTTCTATCGGGAAGAACGACGGGTGCACACCACGACAGCGTGGTCGTGCGTCATCTGAAAGCCGGCAATCAGCGACTGTTGAATTGGGCCTTTACCCGCCAGAGCAAACTGATCGGCGCCATTGCTGTCGCTGTGACCGCCGCTACCATCGGCACGTTCTTTCTGCCGCGCGCGTTCCTGCCGGCCTTCAACGAGGGCACGCTGCTCGTCAACCTCGTCTACAATCCCGGCATCTCGCTCGCCGAATCCAATCGCCTGGGAACGATCGCCGAGACCCTCCTCCTCGAAATTCCCGACGTCAAAACCCTTGGACGGCGCACGGGGCGTGCCGAGCTGGATGAGCATGCCGAGGGCGTGCACAACTCCGAAATCGACGTCGACCTGAAGAAGCTCGGTCGCTCGAGAGAGGCCGTGTTCGCCGATATCCGTCGTCGGCTGTCCGTCCTACCTGTGGCCGTCTCGATCGGCCAGCCCATCGCGCATCGTCTCGACCACATGCTCTCCGGCGTGCGTGCCCAGCTCGCCGTCAAGATCTACGGCGACGATCTGGATACCCTGCGCACGTTAGCCGACCAGATGCGCGGCCGTCTGCGGACCGTACCGGGTCTCGTCGATTTGCAGGTCGAAAAGCAGGTACTGATTCCACAGCTCAAAGTCACGCCCGACTACGAGCGCGCGGCGCTTTACGGCATCACGCCGGCAAGCCTGACCGAGGCTCTCGAAGGTCTCTCCAATGGCCGGGTCGTGTCGCAGATCGTGGAGGGCAACCGGCGTTTCGACGTGGTCATGCGCATCTCGGACGAGAACCGATCGACACAGGGCCTCGAAGACCTATTGATTTCGACGCCGAAGGGCTTCGTGCCCCTGCGGCTTCTGGCCAAAGTCGAGGAGGGGGACGGCCCTAATCAAATCCTGCGCGAGAACGGTCAACGCCGCATCGTCGTCTCCGCCAACGGAGACGGTCAGCGCGACATGGCCGCAATCGTCGTCGATCTGCGCCGCGTGCTCGGTGCGGTGACGATGCCGCCGGGTTATGTCACGCAGCTCGATGGGACGTTCAAGGCGCAGGAGGAGGCGACCCTTGTGATCGGTCTCTTGTCGCTCGTGTCGTTGGCACTGATCTTCCTCGTGCTCTTCCAGCGCTATCAATCTGCAGCGCTAGCGCTGATCATCCTGACGAACATTCCATTGGCTCTGATCGGCAGCGTGCTCGCCCTGTGGATTGCAGGACAGCCTCTGTCGGTCGCCTCGATGGTCGGGTTCATCACTCTGGCTGGCATCTCCGCCCGAAACGGAATTTTGAAAATCAGCCACTACATCAACCTCGTCTTGTTGGAAGGGGAAACCTTCGGTCGCGAACTCGTGCTGCGCGGCAGCAATGAGCGCCTGACGCCGGTGCTCATGACCGCCCTCGCGGCAGGTCTCGCGCTGATCCCGCTGCTGTTCGGAGCTGATCAACCGGGCAGAGAGATCCTGCATCCCGTGGCGGTGACCATCGTTGGTGGGCTTATCAGTGCAACGCTGATCGACACGTTTCTCACCCCCATCATGTTTCTGAAATTCGGGCGTACCCCGCTCGAACGTCTCCAACAGCAACGCTCCGGAGAGGCCAAGCCGTCAGACACTCGCGTCATCGAATCCTTTTGAACTAAACCCCGAGCCACATCTCAACCGGAGAACGTTCATGTCCTGCAAATTCATCCGACTGATCACGGTCATCATCACTGCGGGCCTGCTCGCCTTAGGGCAACCAGCATTCGCGCAGAAGGCGGGGCCTAATGGCGGCAAGCTCGCTGGCAAGGACGGGCACGAGACGGAGCTCGTGCTGAGCCCTACGGAAATCACCATCTACCTGATCGACAATGGAAAGGTAGAGCCGACGAAAGGAGCGGTCGTCCAAGCGGTCATGCAAGTCGCCGGAGCGACTACCATGGTGCAACTGGTAGACGCCGACGGGAAGAAGCTGATCGGCAAGCTCGCGTCGCCCCTGATGTCGGGGGCCATTGTGGTGATCAGCGGCAAGGACGACCACGGCCACGCCATCAGCTCACGCTATGTCATCGAGTGACGCTAGCCAACTCGTGCAACCAGGCCCTGGAGCAGTCCGATGCTGAAAGCCCTCGCCCGTGTCGCGTTGATACTGTCGGTGACGATTGGACCTGCGATGGCTGGCCCGCCCGACCACCGCCTTACGCCTCAGGAGCACGATGGCGACCACGCCGCGAAGGCAGGCTGGTGGTGCGTTGTTCACGTGTCGCGGGGAGAACTGGGTCAGGCGCTCGCCGATTGCAACCGTGCTGTGGCCGATCGGCCCGAGAGCTCCGAATCCTACTCCAATCGAGGCTCGATCTATCTGTTGGCCGGCGAATTCGACGGGGCGCTCCCGGATTTCGATCGAGCGATCGAACTCAAGCCAGAGGACGCGTTCCTGCACTTCAATCGTGGCCTCGCTCTCGGGCAGCTCAAACGACGACCCGAAGCCATCACCGCCTATACCGAAGCCATTCGGCTCGATCCGAGCCTGGCCATGGCACACCACAACCGGGGCTGTGAATACGAACTCGAGGGCAATCGCGAGGCAGCGGTGCAGAATTATCGAAAAGCGCTGAGCCTTGATCCGAGCTTGTCGGTGTCACGCAGCGGGATCAAGCGACTGGCCGGCGATTTGTGAGGGGCAAACAACCTCAGTTCGCGGCTGGTGTATAATGCGATTACGCAAATTTGAAGGAGACCGTGCTTATCTGTACGGCAGCATTCGACGTGCGGGAGGGTTCCATGACATTCCGGACACGTGCATGCTCCGCAAGATTTCAGTCGGGCCTTCGCTGTTGGTCCTCGCCGACGCTGGCGCGCGCCGCGGCTGAACTCGTCCGCCAATTTGGGATTGCGCACCCGACGCTGCAAATTGAAACGGGCGACTCAGGATCATCCTGCGCTCTCGAGCCCGATCATGTCGTTTGAAGTGTGAGAAGTTGACGAGGCTCTCGGCCAAGCCGAAACGGAAGCCGAACTGTCGCTATCGGGCATCCCTCCGCCTAAAAATGCAAGCGATCGCTTGTGCATGAGTTGGCTGTCATCGCGAAGCAACCTATAGCCGACGTGAGGCTTCTCATGCGCGGGGCACTTCCATGAACCGATGGATCATCACTTGTTTTGGTTTCCTGATTTTGGCCACTCCGGCGGGGGCTGCCGATGCGACTGAGCCCTCTGCCTTTAACTGGACGGGGTTCTATGTCGGCGGGCACGTCGGTTACGCCTGGGGCGGCGGCGATTGGGC
>JANLPY010000260.1:0-4775 GCA_031367505.1 Hyphomicrobiaceae bacterium
CGACTTTTCCAAAGAAAAGATGCGAGATCTGGCGGCGGTGACAGATCTGGCGCGGCTCCAAACCGCGGTTGTGAGATTTCTCACGACAGGGCGCGGTCGTGCGTGGCTAGTATATGCGGCGGACTGGATATCCCCGTCCAGACTCGTAAGTATAGGCTTAGTGAGAGCCAGAGAGCCAGTGCCATATCCGGCGAGGTGATCGAATGCGGTGGTTCGCAGTCATTGTAAGCTTGCTGCTGTGGCCGGTCGTGCCTGTGCAGGGGCAAACGCTGCCCGAGAAATTGCCACTGATCGGCTGGCTCAGGATCGCCGTGCCTGAAGAGCTGCCGGGCAAGCCGCTACTCGACGCGCTGGCCGCACACGGTCTCACCGATGGCCACACAATGCGTTTCGAAATTCGCTCTGCGGAAGGCCGTACCGAGCGCATGCCGGAACTGGCTCAGGCGTTGGTGCGGGATGGGGCCAAAATCATCATCGCATTTGGACCCGATGCAACGCGCGCGGCGATCGCTGCCTCCAACGCAATCCCGATCGTTGCCGTTTCTGCCTTTATCGAGGAAGGCCTGGCCGGCAGTCTGGCTCGTCCGGCCGGCAACTTGACGGGTGTCAGCATCCTGGTGAACGAGCTTGATCCCAAGAAGCTTGAAGTACTGAAGGAACTACTGCCGGCATTCTCGTCTGCCGGGGTTCTTAACGACGCTTCGACGCGAATTCCTGAACGCCCCGGCGCGATGGCGGCGGCTGCAAAACATCTCGGCATATCGCTGATGACGGTCGACGTGACGGCGCCGCCGGAATTCGAAGCCGCGCTCGCGGCCATGGTGCGGGCAGGTTCGACGGCGGTAGCGATTAACGCCTCGACGCTTTTTGCCACGACGCGCCGGCAGCTGGGCGAGCTTCTGCGCAAACATCGCGTGCCAGCCGTCTGCCAGTGGCGGGAGATGACCGAGGCTGGCTGTCTCGCGAGTTACGGCCCGACCCAGAAGGAAATGTTCGAATTGGTCGCTAACCACGTGGCGCGCATCATGGCGGGGGCTGCACCCAACTCCCTGCCGATCGTGCAGCCGCGCTATATTGAACTTGTGATTAACTTGAAGGTCGCCCGCGAACTCGGCCTGACCATCCCGCAGCGCATGATCGAGCGCGCCGACGAGGTGATCGAATGATCGATCGTCGTACATTCGTTGGATGCCTAATCGCTTCAGCGAACGGCCCGTTTGGCGCGCGCGCGCAGACAACAAGCCCCACGGCCAAGATCGGTTACATCCATCCCGTTACGATAAGCCTAAGCCACACCTCGTTCGCGATCCTGCAACCGGCATGGCAGAAACTTGGCTACGTCGATGGTCAGACGGTACTGACGCGCTCGGCGCAAGGCGATCTTGAGAAACTACCTGGATTGGTAGCGGAACTGATCGCCCAGGGCGCCGGCGTGCTCATCGTCGTGGGAGCCGATGCGGTTCGGGCCGCGGTGCGCAGTACCAAAATCATGCCGATCGTCGCCATCGACCTGGAAACCGATCCAGTCCGCACCGGCCTGATCGCTAGTTATGCCAGGCCTGGAGGCAACGTTACGGGGCTGTTCCTCGACCTGCCTTCACTAGCCTCCAAGTGGATCGAGCTGCTGCTGGCGACGGTGCCGGGGCTGCAGCGGATCGCCATCGTCTGGCAGCCGTCGACGGGGCGTGAGCAGCTGGAGATTGCGCTCGAAACCGCAAAAGCCATGGGCATCGAAACCATCGTTGTCGAGATTACCCCAACGGATGACTTCGATGCCAGGTTCTCGATTATTACCGGTGACAAGAAGACCGGCATTGTCCAGCTCACGATGCCCGGACTGATCCCGTTCGCTGCGGCTTATGCTGCAGCCGCCGAACGCCGTGGGTTGCCGACGATGACCTATCTGCGAGGTGTTGCCACGGGCGGTTGCCTCATGAGTTACGGCCCCAGCCAGGAAGCTTACTTCCCGCGCGCCGTCGAAATGGCTGACAAAATCCTGCGCGGTGCGAAAGTGGGCGACATGCCGATCGAGCGGCCGGCGAAGTTTGAGTTCGTCGTGAATTTGAAAGCCGCGGCCAATCTCGGCCTCACCATCCCACCCGCCATCCTGCTGCGCGCCGACGAGGTGATCGAATGATCGATCAGGCGATGATTAAAGGGTCTGCCTTGCGGCAGCGATTTCACGGGGCGGCGGAACTCCAGGGGTCGAGGAGTGTCAGCGAAAGGACTTTGAAGTCTGCAACATTGCGGGTGACGAGGGTCAGGTTGTGCCGCTCTGCCGTCGCTGCGATCAAGGCATCCGCTGCCTCGATGTCATGCCCGCCCTTTCGTGCGCGCACGGACACGGCGCCCCAGAGCAGGGCCAGCGCGGCATCGACGGGCAGGATGCGCCTGTCAAAGCGCGGGATCAGTTCGTTGAACAACCATTCGCGCAAGTGCCGCTGTTTTTTGGACGAGGCAAGCGCCTCGATTCCACGATTGATTTCGGCCAGCGTCACGACGCTGAGGAACAGCCGATCTTCGTCCGCTGCGGCAATCCATGCCATGGCGCGCTCATCCGGCTTTGGCCGGATTACCTCCGAGATCACATTGGTGTCGAGCAGGAACCCAACTTCACCCGGCATCGCGCAAACGGCCCTTCATGCGGCCGATTTCGAGCCCGGAACCGGCGAGCGGAGACGCCTTGAGAAAGTCGGCGAGTGTGCCTTTGCGTTTCGTCCGAAGATTCCATTCGTCTGCGGCGACCACGACGACCGCGGTCTTGCCGTTGCGAGTAATCGTCTGCGGACTGCCGGCCATGGCCCGTTCGATCACTTCACTCAACTTGGCCTTGGCTTGCGCGACGGTCCATTGTTCCATGGCATATATCTCCGAGTGACTAGTATGACCATAATAGTCATAATCTCATTTATGGTCAATGCATCTTCCACCCTGCGGCGCGCACACCGCGACATGGCAAGCGCTACCGGCGGCATTGAAAAACCTATCCCCGGTTTCTGCGGCGGGGTTACAATGCTCGCATGAAAGACGACCTGCGAATGCTGGTTGCTGTTAACCAATCCGGTGCCTTTGGCGCGTGGTTCACCCGCGTCCGGCACCTGTTGACGACACTTGCCTCGCGTACCAAGGGGCGGCTGTTTCGCAAATACGCGGGCCTCCTGGTGGCGCTGGTCGGCACCGCGTTGACGATGAGCACCGCTATCGACACCTACTATTCGTTTCAGGAAAACCGCGAAGCGCTCGTCGCCATTCAGCGCGAGAAGGCGATCGGCGCCGCCACCATTATCGAGCAGTTCGTCAAGGAGATCGAGGGGCAGGTCGGCTGGACCACGCACGCGAGTTTCGTTGCCGGCCAGAGCGGCGCCGACCAGCGCCGGTTCGACTTTCTGCGACTGCTGCGGCAGGCGCCAGCGATCACCGAGGTGTCCTACATCGACGCTGTGGGCCGCGAGCAACTGCGCGTATCGCGGCTGTCAATGGACGTGGTGGCCAGCAATGCCGATCGTTCGAACGAGCCGCAGTTCAAGATGGCGAAGATCGGCCGCCGGCATGTGAGTGAGGTCTATTTCCGCAAAGAATCGGAGCCCTATCTGACCCTGAGCGTCGCAGGTTCGGGCCGCAACGTCGGGGTTACGGTGGCGGAGGTCAACCTCAAGTTCATCTGGGATGTGGTCTCGCGCCTGAAGGTCGGCAGAAGCGGATCCGCGTATGTGATCGACAACCGTGGTTTGCTGATCGCGCACCCCGACATCGGCCTCGTTCTGCGCAAGACCGATTTGTCGGCACTCGCCCACGTGGCGGCCGCCCGCGCCGCTAAGCCGGTTGCCGGATCGGGTGTCGCCTTCAACTCAGTGGTCAACGATCCGCAAGGTCGCGAGGTGCTGACCGCCTTCGCACCGGTCGAGTCCTTAGGTTGGAACGTGTTCGTCGATCTGCCTACGTCAGAAGCATTCGAGCCGCTTTATGCCTCGATGCTGCGTTCGGGGATCGTGCTGCTGGGCGGCCTGGGTCTGGCCGGCCTCGCCGGTCTGTGGCTTGCGCAGCGCATGGTGGTGCCGATCCATGTTCTTGCCGCGGGTGCCGCCAAGATCGGTGCTGGCGACCTGGACTATCGCCTGAAGCTCAAGACCGGTGATGAGGTCGAGACACTCGCCGACGGCTTCAACGACATGGGCGCGCGGTTGAAGGAGAGCTATGCTGGCCTCGAACGCAAGGTCGAGGAGCGGACGCGCGAGCTGCAGGATGCGCTTGAGTACCGGACGGCGACGTCCGAAGTACTTAACGTCATTTCGCGCTCGCCCAATGATCTCCAGCCGGTATTCGATGCGATCGTGAAGACGGCCGCTCGCCTGTGCCGGGCCGACCACGCGACGATTTTTAGACTCGAGAAAGGGCTCTATCACGTTGCCGCCAGCGACCGGGCCGATGCCGCGTTCGTCCAATATCTGCGTTGCAACCCGATGGGACCGGGGCGTGGCTCGCTGGTTGGCCGCACCGCGCTAGAGCGCAAGACGGTCCATTTTGCCGGACGCGCTCGCGGACAACGAGTTCACGTGGTTCGAGTCGCAGAAAATCGGCAAGTTCCGCAGTATGCTCGGTGTGCCGTTGCTGCGCAACGGCGAGCCGATCGGTGTCAGGGTCATTCAAAGAATCCTTCCAGTTACCGCCTTGATGGCCTCAGCGCGGTCTTCGCGGAAATTTTCGCGGGCGGCCGGAATGGGACGCCCCAGCTTCCGGATCATGGTCAGAGTGAGATTGCGGAGGGCCGCCAGCGG
>JANLPY010000272.1:0-6876 GCA_031367505.1 Hyphomicrobiaceae bacterium
CCGGGCTTGACTGTAGCAGCAGAGCCCGTATACGTGGCGCCGGAGAGGTCCCTTCGTCTAGCGGTTAGGACGTCAGCCTCTCACGTTGAAAACAGGGGTTCGATTCCCCTAGGGAGCGCCAGCAATCCAGCCGACCATTGATTGTATTGAAGAATTTTGGATGTTTGTTCCCACCGGCAAAATGAGTGGGAACAAACGGTTCACGACTTACCCCTCATGAGCTTGGCCATGCCTGCCGCTGCCAGCTTTTTCCGATCAACCTTCCGAGTGTAAAGTTCAGCTTCCGCCAAGGATTTCCATCCGAAGATCGCCATCAATTCGTGCGGGGTGGCGCCCTGCTCCGCAGCGAGGGTAGCGCCCGCCTTGCGCATGCCGTGCGCCGACAGTTCCGGGAGACCAGCCTCGTTGCATCGATCTCGAAACCAGTTCCCGAACCCAGCAATCGCGAATGGCCGACCGTAGCCGTTGAGCAACAGTGTCATGTCGCCGGCTGGCCCTGCCGCGATTGCCTCAGCCAGAGCCGGTAGGACCGGCATTTCCAGCGTCATGGGGGACCGCTTTCGGCCTTTGTGTTGCGGCTTCCTGATCCAGCCGGCGCGGAGGTGTTGGCGACCAAGCTGCACAAGGTCGGAGCGGCGCAAGCCGGTAAAAAGGAGAATGTCGAACGCGAGGCGCGCCATGGTTCCCGTTGCGTGGCGCTTCTGATAGGCCTCGACGTCATCGAGTGTCCATGTCTGAAAACCATCCGTCCGGTTCTCTATCGGGAGCAGGTCGCGCGCTGGATTGGTGCTGACATGCTCCTCGGCAAGCCCCCACTTAAACACCGCTCGAATTGCCTTCACTCTGCCATTCGCAGCTTCCGGCAAGCCTGCCTTGCGATCACGCAAAACGCGGAGCACCTTGGTTGATATCCGCGGCAAAGGGAAATGCGCATAGCTTTCGGAGCTGCCTTGAAACACCGGCTCTGCACAGCAGTGGCCTAGGATCTGACTGCGGACACGAAGCGTCGATGGGTCCAGGGCGTTCGCGGCGACCGAGCGGAGGTATGCCTCAATCAGCCAGCCGAAGGTGTTATGCCGAGGCCGATCCGGGCCGATCTTGCTGGCGAGCGGGCCGGCGTCCGAAAGCTGCAGCAATTCCTGATGTCGCTTGACGAAGGCCTCGCCGCCCAGCGCCTCCTTGATCCGGATCTTGCCGCCCGGACGCCGCCAAAAGTACAGGCGGACATTGCCGCGCCGGTCGACGTCCTCGTATACGTACTTGAACTGGATGCGCACCATCAGACCGCTGCCCTGCTCCAAACGTCATCCGTGTCGTCGCCACCGCCGCTGTCACTCGGCAGTGCCTCGATCGCCTTGTCGAGCTGGTGCCGGTCCCAGATTCTGCGCGCACCCATTCGCTTCGCCGGAGGCATCAAGGTCTGTTCGACCATCCCGTCGAAGTGGCCGACCGACACGCCAACATAGGCCGCCGCTTGCAGCCGTGAAAGGCCCCTTGGCGGAAGACCGAGGCGGGCCAACTCCGATGAGCCGGCAGACTTATTAGCGTTGGTGCTCATTTGTTGCGTCCGTAAGATGCGGCGGAGTAGGTTACGTGCGTGGCATCGACGCTAGGGCACCGGAGTGCGCGCTGGGCTGGCATTTGCAGACGCTCGCTGCCCGACCCTCACGGAAGTTTTTGGCCCGCCACGGCTGGACCGAAGTCGCTCCACGTCGAACGGTTTATAGGGCGATCCGTCGGCCGTCCGGAGCGCGCCCGCTTCGATGTCGAGACGCATAGCGTCTATGGTCGATCCGCACCATTTGCTGGTGAGCAAGCCGCTGTGGCCCAGCGCGAACAGCGCCCGACAGGCGTTGTGCTCAGGGTCATGCGCGCGCTCGAGCAAAACGCGCCCCCGAAAGTGGACACGCGTCCAACCACAGCCGATTGACTCGAGTTCGATGCGAAGCGGTTCGGTGTTTGTCATTGGCTGATTTCGATTGGACGCGCGCACTTGATGAAGCTGTGATGAACAGCGAGAGGCAGGCGGTTACGCATCAAACGCGCTTCGGATCGTCCCCATAGCTTCTTTCGCCGGCAATCCGAGCGCAGCGCTTGCGGCCATGAGTTGGGACACAGCGCCGCCCTCGGAGATCTGATGCCGTTTCACCATGTCGGCGGCTCGGCACGCGCACCAGTACAGCCGGTTATTGAGTTCGCCAGCCGGCGCTCGACTGAGATAGGAGATCAACCCGTTGATGCTCTTTGGCGTGTCCACAAGCGCCACGGTGCGATGCGCTGGGCGTGGAGGCGGCGCGAGCATCGTCGCCGCCCAGATGGGCAATCGCGGCAACGGTTGCGCGGATGGATGCACCAGCCATCGATATGCCCCCGTGCCTTTCGCGCCTGGCTTCGGCGGGACAATGGATGGACTGGCCACTACGTAGCCACCTGACGATTTCACATCGATGCCCTCGCCAAGCCTGTTATGCGAGTTCACGATCCTGGCGTCGAACGCGAAGAACAGATGCCAGCCGCCACCGCCCGTCATCGCGACCGGGCATGGCGGAAAGCAGTAGCCACGCTTGGCAATCGCGGCCATCGACGCATCGGCGCCGTTGCGTGGGTCGATGTCGATCACAACGAACGCGCCATCTCCGCACGCCAGCCCGATGTTGGAACCTGGGAACCGGCGCGCCCAACTGTCAATTTGCGCGCGATCGTGCGTCGCGTCCTTGACGCCGGCACCACCCTTGATCGCTGGAACCTTCGTTCCAGGCGCCAGTGGAAACGACCGCCAGCCCATGGCCGCGTACTCGACTGCCGCCGACTTGAAATCAACGCCCATTTGAACCTCCCAAACTCGCGACATAGTTGGTGTCCATCTCGCAGTACAAATCCACCGTCCCGGTCTTGCCGTTCCGGTTCTTGGCGACGCTCACCTCAAGGATGTTCTTCTGCTGCGCGAGCTGCGCGATGCGCAGATCCTCCTCGGAACTGCCGGCGTCGTGTTTTGCGCGTTCGAGGTAGTAGGCTGGCCGGAAGGCGAACATTACAACGTCAGCGTCTTGTTCGAGCGAGCCGCTATCGCGCAAATCGGAGAGGCCAGGTCTCTTGTTGTCGCGTTCCTCGACCTTGCGATTTAGCTGGCTCAAAACTAGCATACAGATCTTCTCGTTCTTCGCGATCTCGGAGAGGTGGTTGGAAATCTCGGTTATCTCGTTGACGCGGTTGCCGGAGTACTTAGCCGACGGCTTGATCTTGCCTATGTGATCAACGATGACGAGACCAAGGTTTTGATTCTTCGTTTTCTGTTTGCGGATGCGGGCCTCGATCTCTGTTGTCGTCAGTCCGGCTTGGTCATCGATCATCATCGGGACATCGCGCAGGGCCAACGCGTTGCGGACGAGCGCTTCCTTCCGGCACATCGACAGATTGTGCGCCACAGCATCGGTGTAAGGGATGCTGTCGCCAACGCGACGTGATTGCTCAGACGCGGCACGTGCTGCCAACTGCATCGCCGACATCTCAAGCGAGAACTTCAAGACGCCGCGCCCAGTCCGCGCCGCGCCGAGCGCCTGCGACAACGCCAGCGCGGTCTTGCCCATGCTCGGGCGTCCGGCCAGTAACCAGTATTCACCAGGACGAAATGCGCCGGTCATCGCGTCGAGATCCGCCAACCCCGAGGCAATTGTATCCGGCACCTCTCCGCTGCTGATCTGCGCGGCATACGCGTCGATAACCTCGGCCATCGACCACAATGTCTTGCCCTTGGCATCGCGAACCCTGGCACCGATCGTGTCCAACCCACGCACGCCCTCTGCAACGATCGATGCCAAGGGTGCTGTGTAGTTCTGCGCCATCTCCGTGAGGCCCTGCGCGGTAACCATGATTTGCCGGCGGACGGACAAGTCGCGAACTGTCTTGCCGAGGTCGACGACCGAAACAACCTCGTCGTCGTGCTGAATGCCCTTGATGTAATCGACGACATCGCGGCCGTCGCCCATGCGGTACGCGTGCATCGTATGCTTGATCGTGACGAGATTGATCGGCCGATCTTCGCTGCGCAGAGATTGCGCGACCTCAAAAATCGATCGGTTCACCGGATCGAAAAAATCGCCAGCCTCAAGATCCGCGAGCATTTCGATCCGTGCGTTATCAGCGATGATCATCGCCAGTAGCGCGCACTCCGCCCTTTCGTCACTCGGTGTGACGGTCGGGTTTCCGATCTTGTCACGCATGGGTGCCTCCCGCTGCCCGGCTCTCCAGTTGAGCGCGAACTAAGAGTTCTGATTGCTGGCGCCCGAGGTTGGCTACAGTCTGGCGCCCTGCATCGGTGTCCAGAACTCGCCGCACCTCATCGTCGAGCGATGTCATTGAAGGTTGGCGACCGGGCACCCGATCCAACTCAGGGCGATATTGCTTGCACCAAGTTCTCCAGCGCGCAGTCCAATCAGCGTACCTCTGCCCCTTGGCTGCAGCGAAATTGGCCATTGCATCGATCTGGTCACTCACGCGATCTGCAGGGATGCCGGCGTCGATAGCGATTTGGTCCCACTCGGCAGTCACGTGTGCTGCACGATTGAACGAAGTTTTTCCATGCCCGCCCTCACGTGAGAGTGAGCCTGCCTCTCTCTTACTAGTGGTTAAAGGAGGGGGAGTAGGAGTAGGAGTAGGTATTGTGGCCGCATTGAAATCACATGCTTTTTCATCAATTGTACGGTGAACTTCGGCCGGACTTCTGCGATAAGTTGGCCCGAAGTCCGGCCGAAGTTCGGCCAAAGCTCTTGCCTTGCGCATCTCAGGACCTTTGCGGCCATCTTCAGCACGCAACGCAATACGCTTGACAATTTCGTCGAGATCTCTGCTCACACGGAGGTTGATGATCTCGCCATCGACAATCTCGATCTTGCGGTCATTGAGCAGGTCGGACTTCAGACGACGATAAACGCGTATGTCGATTCCAAAGAGACGCGCATTGCGAGCATCGTCGTCAGCTATGCGCCCCCAACAGGCATAGAGGCGCCGAACGACGCGGAGATAGAAGCCCTCCTGTTCGCACGAGAAGCCAGCCGTACCTTCGGCCCAGTCGCCGAGGTTGAGGTGCATATAATGCGGCGCAGAAGTTGTCCGGCCGGCAACTATTTCACGACCTCTGCGCGGCGCAGCAGCAGCGTGTCCTGATGCCTCAAGCGCCTCGACTTCAAGCAAGTCAACCTGTGCCGACGCGTGGGTGTCGTGTAATTCCATCAAAATGTGCCTTGGTTGGCACCGCGATTTGTGATATACAAATGGCAGTGTGAAGGTTGTCCCCAACGCCACGCACTCCAAACCCTTGCAGGGGTTCGGCACACGAATTTCCAGCCCGCACAGCGCAAGCCATGCGGGTTTTCTTTTGCGGCGAGCCCATCACGGGCCCAGCGCAAACTGCTGTATTGATCGTCCGCTAGTCTCTGAATTCAGCGACGCGTTTAAGCGCCGCGCTATCCGGGATCAGTTGCGTCTGTCGGCGGCGACTTCCTCACGCCACTGCGCAGCATCTCGTGGAAGGCTGCGATTGGCACGATGAGGCGACGGCCGAATTTGATCGTCGGAATATCCCCGCGCTGAGCCGCGTCGTAAGCGGAGTTTCGGCCGAGGCCCAGCGCCTTACCTGCCTCCTCCACGCTCATACCTAGGCGCTGCATTTCGCTGTTCATTGCACCCCTCGTCGCAATCTGTGGACAAGACGCACTTTAGCGGAATCGACCCATCCACGCCGCAACAAAACGAGACAACACCCTATAAAATGCGTTACAGGGGAATTATGGGGGACAGAGAAATGCTGATACCAGCCGATGTTAGCTTCGTGGCAAAGGTCGACGTGCAAGGATACGAACCCGAACCGCCCGTAAAGGCGCCCCCCCCACCCGATCCCAGAGTGCTATCCCTTTTGCCCCGCCAAACGAAAGCTGCGCTGGAAGCTTCAATTCGAGGAACGAAGCTACAGCCAGGTAGAAGGCTTCTCGACGTGGTTCAAGTACCTGCTCTCTGGCAACAAGTATTGGTCGGCAAGAGCGGCAAAACGAATTCGAGCGAACCCACCAAGGGCAACCCATTTCTGTACAGACTGTTTGCGGCCATGAAGTACAGGATTGAGGAGTATATTTGGTTTGCGAATAAGTTCGGTCCTTTGATAGGACGGGGTCGACGCGGGTTGGCAGAAATGAACCCGAGCTTTGCCGAATGGGCGGTTTTTCACTCCAACGTCAAGCTACTCTGCGATGAGCCAATCGACGACGAACCGAGCTTCGTCAAACGCCTCCGGAAGGCCAACTCTTTGGCCGCGCAGTTCGAACGCGATCAATCGGGGCGTATCACTGGGGCCCGTGAGGTTAATATCGATCCTACCCGAAAGCTTATCGAAACCATCGAAGATAGCATACTCGGGATGAAGGCTACGCCGACGCTGCATCCCAAGGGCTACGTGATCTTGTCGGCGCGGATGAAGAGCCTTCAGTCCGCAATTGCACTACAGGCACTCAATAGCCAAATGCCCAGAGGCTTGCGCCCTGGCCGGAAGTGGAAGCAGTGCCAATACGGCCCTTGCGGTGAGTACTTTGAAGTTGGCACGGGAACCGGTCGGCGAAAGACTGCTATGTACTGCAAGCCAAAATGCAATAACGCAGTCAAATCTGAGCGCAAGAGCAGGGCAGCGCTTGATGCTCAGCGCTGAGTTGCTAGACTGACCGGCACGGCCGATCCTTCGCATCGAGCCTGACACAAGACGATCGGCTCGATGCGCGATGCGAGAACAGAACTCGCTCGAAGCGGGTGGGTACCCGTCGTGATCAATCGAGAGTCTGCAGTGCTCAATCGCCGTCATCGCCCTGAAGGGCTTCGTCAGTCACCTTGTCC
>JANLPY010000291.1:0-3214 GCA_031367505.1 Hyphomicrobiaceae bacterium
CGTGGTGGGCTCGTCTTCGATCAGCAAAACACGCATGCGGCGGTACCCCTGTTATCTCTGCCCCGGTAACAAACCGTCAACTCGTCTTGCCGGTCATTAACCACAGGACTTCTGAAGAGAAAAGGTTAATTTGCGGTAAACGTCGGGATTCCGGCGAGTCGCGATGCGAAGGAGGCAGGGCAGAAGATCGATTGTACGAATGTAGATTTGATGCTACAAAAGCCTAATGGCAGTCACCACGCTCACCAGCAGGGAATTCAACCAGGATCGCGCGCGCGCCAAGCGGGCGGCGCGGCTGGGTCCGGTGATCGTCACCGAACGCGGCAAGCCCGAACTGGTGCTGCTGACGTATGCCGATTATCAGCGGCGGCTGGCCGCGCAACCCAGCCTCGCCGATCTGCTGTCGTGCCCCCAGATCGCCGATGTCGCCGACCCGGCGCAGCGCGCGCGCGAAATCGATCCGCGAGATGTGCGGCGCGCCGAGCTGGACGGGTGATGTTCCTGATCGATACCAACGTCATTTCGGAACAGCGCAAGATGGGGACGGCGCGCGAGCATCCGCACGTGGCTGCGTGGACCCGCGCGACGCCGCTCGAGACGATGAACGTTTCGGTGGTCACCTTGCGCGAGCTCGAGACCTGGGTCTTGCTGTGGGAACGGCGCGATCCGCCGCAGGGTGCGCATATGCGCGGGTGGTACGACGAGGCGGTCCTGCCCGCCTTCGCCTCGCGCATCATCCCGGTCGATCAGGCGATCGCCAAGCGTTGCGCCGGGCTGCACGTTCCCGATCCCCAGCCGGTAGCGGATTCGCTGATCGCCGCGACCGCGCTGGTCTACGGGCTGACCGTGGTAACCCGCAACACTGCCGACTTCGCGCCGATGGGCGTGAAAAGCCTCGATCCGTGGCAACGGCAGGAGACGGGTTGAGGGTTTTTGGCGGCATCATGATTGGCAATGTGACGTCAGAACTTCATTGCACGTTTGAGCGATGGACCTCAAAAGAAAGATGAAGCGCAACTGAGGCGAGGCCCAATGCCAAACGAACTGGATAGCTACTCTCAGCGAGGCTTCCCATTCATAGCCGCAGCAGTAGCGCTAGTTTTTATCATGGTGGGCGGTGCCGTTGCCTGGGGCGTTCAAAAATGCGGAGACACTGATTTCAAAATCAGCATGAAGGATGGCCTTCAGCTGACTTGCAAGGCGCCTTCTGCGCTTCCCACGACCACACCAGCAACTGATCCCAAAGCCATACCAACAACTGTTCGGAAAGGTGAGCTTGGCTACGTATATTATGGAAGAAAAAAGATCGACGGTTTGCCCAGCGACAGAGGGAAACTGAGGCCTGCGAGTAACAAACCGCTTCCGTTACCTAATCAAATAAAGGAGGGTGATATTTTTACTGGTACGGACATAAAGCAGTTACGTATTGGCTCCAGTACAAATTCTGGCAATTATATACTTGACGAAACACATCGGACGGGCGCATAAAGGTTCCAACGAAGGGGCTTCCGATGTTCTCGCTTACCGATCCGATCTTCTCCAATGCCGATTTGGCTCGCGAGCATCTGGAAACCCTCCATTGGCCGAATGGCCCCGTCTGCCCGCGCTGTGGCGAGACGGAGCGCGTGAAGCGCGCGGGCGGCGCTTCGACCCGTCCCGGCGTTGTCCAGTGCGCCCCTTGCCGTCGCGCATTCACCGTCACCGTTGGCACCGTGATGGAGGACAGCAAAATACCGCTGAACAAGTGGCTGCTCGCGTTCCGCCTCATGGCCGCCTCCAAGAAGGGTATGAGCGCCCATCAAATGCATCGTATGCTCGGCATCACCTACAAGTCGGCTTGGTTCCTGTGCCACCGTATCCGCGAAGCCATGGACATCGAGCCGGAAGGCCCGCTTGGCGGCCCTGACCGCGTTGTGGAAGCCGATGAAACCTATGTCGGCGGCCAAGGCCCGCAATCGCGCCACCCGCGCCCCTGCTCCCAAGAAGGCCGTTGTCGCACTGGTCGAGCGTGACGGTCGCGCCCGTTCGTTCCATGTCGCCAACGTCAATGCCGCCACCCTTCGCCCGCTGATCGTGACCAATATCGACCGCGCATCGGCCCTTATGACGGACGAAAGCCCGGTCTATGTCCGCACTGGCCGCGAGTTCGCCTATCACGGCGCAGTCAATCACTCCGCTGGCGAATATGTGCGCGGCGTGTTCCACCACTCCAACACCGTCGAGAACTTCTTCTCCATCTTCAAACGCGGCGTGATCGGCACCTACCACCACATGAGCGAAGCGCACCTTGGTCGCTACTGCGCCGAGTTCGACTTCCGCTACAACACCCGCACGATCAGCGACACGGAGCGCACAGACGCCGCGATGATCGGTTCGCGTGGCAAGCGCCTCACCTATCGGCGGACTGACAGGATCGCCGCCTAAGCACTACGTTGCGCCAACCCCTATCGGAGAACGCCGTAAGCGCTATTTCGACAGGTAGGCAGGATTGCGTGGGACGCCAGCAAAGGGGGTGAACGTGGCTGATAACTTTCTGATCGTCGGGATCCGCGAGATACACGTCGATGAGGGCGGCCAATTCGTCAGCGTGAAGCTTCAATCGAGCGATGGCAGGCCAGTCGGCTTGGGTCTTCACCCAGAGATGGTTCGAGACTTCGCGCTGGCGCTGTTCAAGTCAGTCACTGACGCGACCAGGCAAGGAATCCTGCCTCAGCATCCTCAGCCCATCGGCGAAGGCGGCATTCACACAGAGCCGACGCCGCAGGGAGTGGATTTGGCTTTCGACCTTCCTGATGGGGCAGTGAGAGTCGAAACTGCACTCTCATGGGAAGGTGCCCTCGATCTGGGACACCGCCTTCTCGAACTTGCGGCAGATGCCGATCGGCATCGTGGAAAAGTGAATTAGCCATGGACGCCTCCTTTCGAGACGGAATAATCGTTTTTGCAGCGGCGTTGGCGCTGTCAGGATGCGACAACCCCGGACAGCGCGCCGAGGAGCAATACCGGATCGTATCAGGCGCTGGGGTTTCGCCAGAGGAAGAGTGCGCAGCGGCGGCCAAGGTCGCAGACGCTTGGCTTATACCAACGAGCATTGATCAGGACCCATGTGCCCACTGGCGCAGACCGATGGACATGATGCGCCAAGGCTGATCGACGAGGCGGTTCCAGGCGAAGCAGCAGTGATCGACGATGTCATCGTAGGATGAGAAGATGC
>JANLPY010000293.1:0-15877 GCA_031367505.1 Hyphomicrobiaceae bacterium
CGTCGACCACCAGCACGGCCGGACGCACGATCGCGAGGATCTGCTCAAGCTCGAACTCGACTGCGTTGCCATCGGTGATCTGCGCAATAGCTTGGCGATGACCACGCGGTCATTTGCCGAGAAGATCCGCACACTGGAAATGACCATCGCCGCTCGTGCCCTGCAGGCGCGAGCGCGTTCGATCGAGGTCAGGGCTGCCGATCAACGCTATCGCTCGCTGATCGGGTTGTTCGTTGGCGGTACGGCGGCGCTCGAAGATGCCGTGGCTGATCTGGGCGATTCGACGACCGCAGATTTTCACGCCGGCAGCGATCCGGTGAGTTATCTGCGCGCGCGTAGCGTTATTCCAGCCGACGCGCCGGGCCTGCGGACGTTTGGCACCGTGAAAGTGCACGAAACGTTTCTGGTCGCGGAGCGTATCCAGCTCGGTGCTCTGATGACGTTGTGCGCAACGTTCCTTGATCGCTTGGAAGATCATTACGAACTTTACGATGAAGCCGCATCCGGCAACGCTGACCAAGCCGCGTAGCCAGCCTCGCATCGCCCCGTCTGCAACCGTGATATGCTCAGCATACAAGGCTGTGGCCGGCGCGTGGAATTCTGCCTACACTCCAAGTGCAGACGGCAATTGCACTCATAAAAACTGTTCCTGGAGGATCCATGCTCAAGCTCAAGTCGCTTCTCATCGCGTGCACCTTTGTTGCGGCGACCGCCACAACTGTCGCAGCTCAGACCGCTGCACCAGCGGCACCGCCTGTCGTGCCCTATGGTGCACCGATTACCCTTGAGGCCGCCAAGAAAGTTATGGCGGCTGCCGAAGCCGAGGCGGTTAAGAACGGATGGCCGATGGCGATTGCGATCTTCGACAGCACTGGCCACATGGCGATGCTGCATAAGCTCGATAATACGCAATACGGTTCCGTCGATGTCGCGCAGGACAAAGGCATATCGGCGATCAACTATCGACGCTCGACCAAGGTGTTCGAGGACCTCGTTGCGGGCGGCGGCATCGGACTGCGTTCGTTGAAACTGCGCGGGGCGTCACCCGTCGAAGGTGGATTGCCAATCGTCGTCGATGGTAAGATTGTCGGATCGATCGGCGTATCGGGCGGCTCTGCGCCGCAAGATGGCCAAGTCGCAAAAGCCGGCGCCGACGCTGCTGCCGCAAAGTAATCGCAATACCGATCGTGCCGGTCCCTCCGGGGCCTGCACGATCGGTGCAGATATCTGGTTCAGGGTGATGCCATGCGTCACGTAACATTGAGTAACGGTGCCGCGGTTCCAGCCCTTGGGCTCGGCACCTGGAAAATGGGCGAGGACAGCCGCCAGCGCGCATCGGAAGTGAAAGCGCTGCAACGCGGGTTGGATCTCGGCCTATCTCTTATCGACACCGCCGAGATGTACGCAGAAGGTGGCTCCGAGGAAGTGGTGGCTGGGGCGATCAGCGGGCGGCGCGACAAGGTCTACCTCGTCAGCAAGGTCTATCCGCATAATGCCTCGCGCGCTGGCATCCCTGCCGCCTGCGAGCGCAGCTTGAAGCGGCTAAAAACGGACCGGCTCGACCTGTACCTGCTGCATTGGCGTGGATCGTATCCGCTGAGCGAAACCGTCGACGCGTTCGAACGGCTGGTCGCTCAAGGCAAGATCAATGCCTGGGGTGTCAGTAACTTCGATACCGATGACATGGAAGAGTTGGCCGGCGTCACGAAACCCGCTGCCTGCGTGACCGATCAAGTGCTCTACCATCTGGGCAGCCGTGGCATCGAGTTCGATCTGCTGCCGGCGTGCCAGCGTGACGGTATCGCGGTGATGGCCTATTCACCGTTGGGGCAGGGTGATGTGCTCGATGACGCGACGCTGATGAAGATCGCCAAGGCGCGAGGCATGTCGCCAGCGACCATCGCGCTCGCCTGGGTGTTGCGCCAACCCGGCATGATCGCGATCCCAAAGGCTGCGACCGTTGCCCACGTCGAAGCCAACGCGGCAGCCCAAGACCTTGTGCTTGAGCCAGCGGAGTTAGCCGCGCTCGACAATGCGTTCGCGGCCCCCAAAGGCAAGACTGCGTTGGGCATGCTGTGAGAGACAGCGAGTGGCGCTGGCTTGATGCCACATGATCAGTCTGCATATCACCGCGGTGAAATCCTTGCTTGCGGTTGCGGGTTTGAACCGGCACGCTGAGGAGGATTTCAAGTTCAAGTCAGGAAAAGCCCATGATGAAGCTCTTGTATTCGCCGCTGTCACCGTATGTGCGCAAGGTCATGATGACCGCCCGCATCAAAGGCGTGATCGACCAGATCAAGACTGAAAAAGCTGATACCAGCGTGCTCAACAATAAGCAGATCAGCAGCGAGAACCCGCTGGCAAAAATCCCGGTGCTCGTGCTGGAGAATGGCACGCAGATCTATGATAGCCACGTCATCTGCGAATACCTCGATAGCCTGACGCCATCGCCGAGGCTGTTTCCCGCAGCCGGTGCGGAGCGGTTCAACGCACTAACTCTGGGTGCGCTGGGCGATGGCATGATGGATGCGTCGTTGCTGCTGGTTTACGAGAAGCGTTACCGCCCGGAGGACAAATGGGTGACGACGTGGATGGACCGGCAGCAGGTCAAGATCGACGAGGCGCTGAACCATCTTGAGGCAAATCCGCCGCTTTGGGGGGTGACACCCGACTACGGGCACATCACGATTGCGTCTGCGTTAGGCTATTTGGACCTTCGGCATGAAGGTAAATGGCGCGCGAAACATCCAAAGCTGGTGAAATGGCTGGATCAGTTCGCCGCAGCCGTGCCAGCGTTCGGCGAGACCAAACCGGTCGCTTGACCCTGCGCGGAAATGCTGCAGTGCAGCATTTTGTGTTGTAGTTCAGATGATTATGGAGGATCTCGGCAGAAGTGCCGGGATCCTTTAGTGTTTTCGCAACCTCGTTGTGCGCTCAGTGCATGCCATGGTGCCGCCTTATTCCTGGCTTGGTTGCAACTTGTCGCCCAGACGTTCGGTGACCACTTACAGTCATCATGCAGCGGCCTGTGAGGTCGTCCGGAGCGATTATCGTCAAAATGGCAGGACACTTGTGGCGTTTCGACGCGGTTAGGGCCGAGTCGTTAAACAAGTTCTTGGCTTGCCGTTGGCGTGTGGATAAGGGGAAGTAAAGTGGGAAACGGTCAATTTTCCAATTCAAATAGAAGCGTTGCTTCAAAGGGTTCTACAGACGTGTCGAGTGTGCGTATGAATGCTCAGGTTTTTATCGACTTCGACGGCACGCTCGCACCGGGCGATCCGACCGATACGCTCCTCGATAGATTCGCTGATAAGTCCTGGCTCGAACTTGAGGCAGATTTCAAAGCCGGCCGGATGACGTCGCGCGAATGTATGGCGCGCCAGATCGGTCTTATCCGGGCGACGCCGGCAGAATACGACGCGCTGGTTGGCAGCATGTCGATCGATCCGCACTTTAGTGCGTTTGCTGAGTTGTGCGATCGGCACGGCATTCCGATGACGATCGTTTCGGATGGGCCGGATCGCAGTATTGAAATATTGCTGCGCAAGTCTGGTCTCGATCTGCCTTACTTCGCCAACAAGCTCGAGTGGCTGGGTGATGATCGCTGGAGTCTCGGCTTCCCGCATGCGCGCCCCGACTGCGCGATGATCGCTGGCAACTGCAAATGCCAGTTTGCCGAGCGCTTTCCTGCGGCAACGCAAATCATGATCGGCGATGGCCGGTCGGACTTCTGTATTTCCAATCGGGTCGATCTGGTTTTGGCCAAGGGCGTGCTGGCTAAGCATTGCGCGGCGAATGATCTGCCGCATTACTCGATCAAAGATTTCCGCGACGCGACCCGGCTGATGAAAGGTTGGGTGGAAGGCGGCGTGGCTGTGGCGGATGGCCGGTTTGTAGAAATTGGTACTGCGGCGGCTTGAACCAGGGCGCGAGATCATGCGTCTGAGCAATATGGAGTAGGCGGGGCATCGAAAAAATTGTTCGCTGTAACAACATGATGCACGCACTCCTTCGTGTGGCAGGGCATGACCGATCACCTGGGTGGAACATTGCCCAATAGCGGGAAGTTGCTTTGCTTGTGAGGAAGACATCCGGTCAAAACCGGTGTCCGTAGTTTAGGAAAGAATAAATCGATTATGTCGACACCTGATCGTAGCTACAAGTTTGATGGCGGGCGCACTGGCGTGCTGCTCGTCCATGGACTTGGTGGCACCCCCATTGAGATGCGTTACGTGGCGCTGGCCTTATCTCGTGCAGGCCACACCGTGCACGTACCCCAGCTAGCTGGGCACTGCGCGACGGAAGCGGAACTCAAGTATTCGCATTGGCAAGAGTGGTACGCGACGATCGATCGCGAGCTCGATGAGATGCGCAAAACCTGTGACACGGTGATTGTCGGCGGGCTTTCCGCCGGTGCGGTGCTATCGCTGCATTTGGCCGCCAATCGGCCGGACGATGTCCAGGGCGTCGCTTGCATGGCGCCGACCATTTGGCTCAATGGTTGGGGCGTACCTTGGTATGCGCGGCTGTTCCGTCTCGTTCGTCACAAGTGGTTCGCCAACCTGATCCAGTTCACCGAGTGTGAACCGTTCGGCATCAAGGATAAGCGGATGCGCGAGATGGTCGTCGAAGCGCTGCACTCCGGCGATGCTTCGCAAGCTGGCGTCTACAGTACGCCTGGCGGTCCAATGCTCGAGTTCCGCTGGCTGGTCGATATCGTTTGCAAGCAACTTGCATCGATCAAGCAACCAACACTGATCTTGCACCCACGCGAGGATGATCGCGCCGATCTGAGCAACGCATTCTATCTGCAGCGCAATTTGGGTGGTTCGGTCGACATGACCGTGCTTGAGGATTGCTATCACATCATCACCATCGACAAGCAGCGCGACGTCGTTGCGGATCGTACGGTGGCATTCGTCGATCGCATCGCCGCCAAGGTTGCGAAAGCCAATGGCGTGGCTACTCCGATCAATCCTGCTGCAGCTTCGGCGCGCCGCACGGCCGCAGCTTAACCTCGAACTATTAGTTCCGATCGCTGGTTCAATTAACCGGCGATCGGTATAAAATCAGTAGGTGCTGGAGGCGCTGGTCGACACGCATTTCTGCAGTGATGCGGGTGCGCGAGTCCACATGAACGTCTCGCTGAAAAACTTGGTGCCCAGATAGCCAGTGACCTGCAATTGGTCCGTCGAGCGTAACTTTAATTCGACGTCATAGGATTTGCCTTCCTTTGGATCGTAGATCCAGCCGGCATCCCAAGCGCCACTCGACTGCCGTTTTAGGTCGCCAATGACTGGAAGTCCGCAGATAGGGCGATTGCGCTTGGTAGCTACGGGATTGTAGCCATCGATCAGCGGGCGGCCAGCCTTGTCGTTTGGCGCTTTGAGCCAAACGATGCGACCGCAAAGACGATCGGCGCATGGCGTGATCTCAATGGCGCCATCGCCTTTGTCGTCGAGCCAAACGCCGGCCAATGCGGGCACAGGAGCCGGCACTGTGTTTGGAACGGTACTTGGAGCCGGATTAGGTGCAGGCGCGTTTGGTGCGCGCGTCTGAGCCATAAGCAGGGGCGTTGCAAAAAATGATAACGCGATTGCGATCACGAATTTGCCACCGGCGATTGGATAACGTGTGGAGGATTTCGCCATGGGAACACCTTGTTCTAATGCTTTATTTGCTCGGCTTACGCTTTCGCATGATCGCGGCGAGAAAATGGTCAATCGAGCGTTGCAATCGCTGCGGCTTCTTAACTCCGAAGTCCAGCCGTCCTGGCAACCTCTAAGGCTCTCGATTATATAGCTACTCGCGGGCTGGCGTCGGGCAAGTTCAGTTCGGGTAGTACAATCTTCGGATTCTATGTTTAATTCTGCATTCTGGGCGAAGATGCCGGAAGTTTCGGCAAATCTACTCCAGTTTCTGCGTAACCGGTATTGGCAATGATCCTAACTCTAGCAATGCGTAATTTGTTTCACGATCGGATTCGACTGATCGTGACGCTTGTTGGAATTCTGTTTTCGATCGTGCTCGTTGCCGTTCAGCTCGGACTTTACCTGGGCGCCAAGCGGATGATCGTCGATATGATCGACAACGCGCAGGGTGAACTGTGGATCACCACTTTCGGTGCGAAGAGCTTCGAGGAAGGTGGCATTATTCTCACCCCCAAGGAGCGTCATGCGGCACTCGCTACACCCGGCGTAAAGGCTGTAGTGCCGTTGGTGGTGACGTTTGCCGAGTGGCGCAAGCCCGGTGGCGGCAGCACGAATTCCGTACTTGTCGGCACCAACCCAGAGGATGGCGGATTGGCTCCTTGGGGTATCGTCGAGGGGGATGCGACGTCCATTTCTGGCCCCGACGCGGTCCTCGTCGATAAGAGCTATCTCCAGGATCTCGGCATTTCGGGAGTGGGCGATACGGCGCAGGTCGAACAGGGGCGGGTTCGCGTGCGCGGGCTGACCGAAGGCATTCGCTCGTTCACGATGGCGCCTTACATATTCACCACCGCAAACCGAGCGCGCACCCTGATGGGCGTTCCCGGCGAAAACAGCTCGTTTTTCCTCGTGCAATTGCAACCGGGTGCGGACATCGAAACCGTTCGCAGCGACTTGAAGTCCAGGCTAAATGGTACAGAAGTGCTATCGAAGGCGGAATTCCGTGATCGCAGCTTGGACCAGTGGCTATTTTCAACCGGCGCCGGTGTAGCGCTCATCGGTGGTGCAATTCTCGGTCTTATCGTCGGCGTGGTGATCGTTGCTCAAACACTTTATTCGAGCACCAAGGATCATTTGAACGAATTCGCGACGCTTCGGGCGCTGGGTTCGACTTCGGGTTACATCATCAAAGTCATCTTGGCGCAGGCAGCGCTCAGTGCGGTGCTGGGATATGTCTTGGGAATGGCAATTGCCATGGTCGTGGTCGCCTTTAGCGGGCAAACAGCGCTGCCAATTCTGATGACACCTGGGCTTGCACTCTTCTTGTTTGCTATCACGCTGGGAATGTGTGCCGTCTCCGCCGTTTCCGCGATCGTTAAAGTCACGAAGATCGATCCAGCCATGGTGTTCAGCCGATGAGTGCGCCAATCGTACTGCAAGCAACCAACATTGTGAAAGATCTCGGTATCGGGGCTGGCAAAGTGCGCGCGCTGAAAGGTGTCAGCCTCAGTCTCAAAGCCGGCGAACTGACGCTACTCATGGGGCCGTCGGGCAGCGGTAAGACGACTTTGCTGTCGATCCTCGGTTGCATTCTGGCGCCTACCGAAGGCGAGGTGACCGTTGGCGGCGAGAGCATCGCGGGGCTCGGGCCGGAACAATTGGCGGGTTTGCGCCGCCGCCATATCGGATTTATCTTCCAGTCCTACAATCTGTTTCCGACGCTCAATGCGATGGAAAATGTGCGGCTGGCGCTTGATGTGCGTGGCATGAAATCCGTCGAGACACTGGTGCGGGCAGAGCAAGCCTTGCGTGATGTCGGCCTTGGCCATCGTCTGCGCAGCTACCCGCGCAACATGAGTGGTGGTGAGCAACAACGGGTGGCCGTGGCCCGCGCATTGGCTGGTGCACCCTCGGTTATTCTTGCAGACGAGCCCACTGCGGCCCTCGATAGTGAGAACGGCCAATCGGTAATGGCGCTCCTTCAGGAAATCGCCAAAGACAAGACCCGGGCCGTGCTCGCCGTCACCCACGATAGCCGCACAATCCCATATGCCGATCGCATTATCAGCATCGAAGACGGCAAGATTGTCGGCGAAAAGCGGCATACTGAAGCAAGCGAAAACGTCGCTCAGATAAACGTGAAAAGAAAGCGTAAAGCCAATGTCTAAATTCACCTCGACGCCGGCTGCGGCGCTGAGCGCGCTCCTGCTCGCCGGTTCGGTCGGACTGTTTGTGCAGTATGCATCGACCAAGCGTGGTGCCGAAACCATGAGCGCCACCGCGCAATCGACGAGTGCCTCGTCGAGCCAGCCGGCGATGGCCGCGTCCGGCAAGCCCGGCACGTGGGCCGCCTCAGCCCCCGGTCGCATCGAGCCCAAGAATGGCGAATATAGAATTGGCACGCAGACACCTGGCCGCGTCACCGAGGTTCTCGTTCAGATGAACGACAAGGTGCTGGCGGGCGATCCACTGGTTCGTGTCGAAGACGACGACGCGCAAGCCAAGCTCGCGGGAACGGATGCTGAAACGGCTGTTCGCAAGCGTGAGCGCGATGCAGAAACGGTCGGACGTTTGGCGCAGGATCGCCGCATCGCTGAAGACGCAGTTGCAAATGCCGACCGAGCCCTGTTTCTAGCTCGCCGTGATCTCGATCGTGTGATGACTGCACGTCGTGCGAGCGCCGCGGCCGAGGACGAACTCGTGAAGGCTAGAGCGGCGGTCGCCGCTGCAAAAGACAAGGCCGAAACGGAGCGTCAGGGGTTGCGCCGAATCCAAGTCACTGCCGGCATGCCGCTACCGACACGTCTGGAATCCGCATTGACGTCCGCCCGATCGGAACTTCTGCAGACTGAATCAGCGATCGAGCGAACCCGCGTGCGCGCACCAGGTGACGGCACAGTGCTGCAGGTGTTCGCCAAGGCCGGCGAGACCGTGGCGCCGGGACCTGAGTTGGCACTTGTGGTGATGGGCGATCTATCCGGCCTGCGCGTGCGAGCAGAGGTCGAGGAGCGCGACGTCAGCAAGGTGCGCATTGGACAGAAAGTCGTGATCCGCACCGACGCCTTCCCCGGCCGTGATTTCACCGGCACTGTTACGACGATTGGGCAATCTCTGGCGCCACCGCGTCTTGCGAGCCGCGGGCCGCGTCGTCCGACCGATCTGGATGCGCTCGAGGTTCTGATCGATATCGAAGGGCCCGTTGTGCTGATGCCGGGCATGCGGACCGATGTTTTCTTTGCCCCGAACACGACGGCACAAGCCGTACCGGCTGTGCCAATGCCGGCGGTCACATCGCCCTCCGCTGTGCCACCGGTCAAGGCGAATTGAATTTTAACGGTTTTTGGCAAAGCCTCGTCACAAGCCGCACACGACGGTGCCACATTCCTCATCGATTGATCACAAGCGCCGGTTAGCACATAAGCTCATCGGTAGCATTGATGTGAAAGGTCGATTCGCTCGTGATCCGGCTGCAGAAAATCGGTTTGAAATATGGCAGCGGCGCCGACATCCTGCGTGAGGTGGATTTCCATCTGCGTCCGGGCTCATTCCATTTTTTGACAGGGCCATCGGGCGCCGGTAAAACATCGCTGCTGCGGTTGTTGTTCATGTCGATCCATCCGACAGCTGGGCAGCTGCAATTATTTGGGCAGGATGTCAGCCGCGTCGACCCGAAAAAGCGGGCTCAGTTTCGCCGGCGTATCGGCTTTGTGTTCCAAGAGTATCGTCTGCTCGATCATCTGACGACCTGGGAAAATGTTGCGCTGCCGCTCAGGGTATCGGGCAAGCAAATCTCGGACTACAAGGAAGATGTTACAGATCTGCTGCAATGGGTGGGCTTGGGCGATCGCATGCACGGTTATCCGTCAGTACTTTCGGGTGGTGAGAAGCAGCGAGCGGCCATCGCGCGTGCCGTGATCGGCAAGCCGGAATTGTTGTTGGCCGATGAGCCGACCGGTAACGTCGATCCGCAAATGGCGCGCCGGCTGCTCCGGCTGTTCATCGAACTCAACCGCCTAGGTACGTCCGTCATCATCGCCACACACGATCATCAACTCATGCGGCAGTTCAAAGCGCCGCGCCTGGAGCTGCACGAGGGTCATGTCAAGATCATATGACAGGCCCGCGATGTTCCCGAAGGGCACCGTTCCAGGCCAGAGCGACGCCTATGATGCGTTTTATGAGACGTACGAGGAGCCGACGCAACGTGCCGAACCTGCGCCATCCAACAACCGGGATCAGCGCGTCGATCCGCGGAGCCTTGGGCCGCAACGTCACACCCACAACTACGACCCGCGCTTCAACGACCCGCCAAGCGAACATACGCAACCACCACAGCTAAGGGTGGACACGCGAGACGCGAACCAGTCCCGCCGAACGGTGCCGGCCAGCAGACCTGCGCGGCCTCCGGTACGTGAGATGGTGGCGCCGGCTCGTGTACAAAAAGCGGAAAAAGAACCGGCGAATGCGCCGATCGTGCCCTCGAGCTCCGTCACAGGGCGATCACTGACGCTCGTTATATCGATCATGTGCTTCCTGGCATGCCTCACAGCGGGCGCAGTTTATATGATGAACCAGTCGGCATCGGCTTGGCTGCGTGATATCGCCAGTGAAGTGACCGTCCAAGTCGAGCCACGCGAAAAGGCGGATACCGAAAAGACCTTGCGCGAGGTTGTGTCGTTCCTCGGCAAACAAGTTGGTATCCGAGCGGCGCGGCCGTTGGCACTAGAAGAAAGCAATGGCTTGTTGGAACCCTGGCTCGGCTCGTCCGAGGCGCTCAAGACACTGCCTTTGCCGCGCCTGATATCGCTCGAACTCGATCGGATTTCGCCGCCTGAGTTCGAGGCCTTGCGAGCGGCTCTGGCCAAGCAATTCAAAGGTGTGACACTCGACGATCACCGCCAGTGGCAGCAGCAGATTCGTACCGTGACGCGTTCGTTCGCGCTTGCCGGTATCGCAATCCTGTTGCTCGTTGCGGCCGCAACTACGGCGATTATCGTTTCGGCCACGCGCGCGGCGATGGCGTCGAACCGCGATATTGTAGAAGTATTGCACTTCGTCGGTGCGACCGACCGGTTCATCGCCAGGGAATTCGAGCGAAATTTCATGCGCGTCGGCGTTCGCGCTGGGCTGGTCGGTGCGCTATCGGCGATGGTCGTGTTTGCGGTGATGCCGACGCTGATGGAATTGTTGGGCGGTGGCAGTATGAGCCTGGCCGAAATGCGCCGGCTCGTCGGCACCGGTACCCTCGATCTGATGGGCTACGGCGTTTTAGCTCTATTGGTCGTGGTTGTTGCCGCGCTGTGCATGTTTACCTCGCGTTTCAGCGTTTACCGTATTCTGCACAGCCGCAATTGACGTACAGGCGCGGTTCAGCAACGATGGACTACCCATTTGGTGGGATTGGTGATTTTCTGTATGAGTTGATCTGTATGAGTTGAACTGCGCTGCGTAGAGGCCAAGGAGGCCCGTCGGCAGAACGATGAGATCGAGACAGGCCAAGGCCGCACTGATCGGGGTTGCTGGCGTCAGTCTGGCACTCTTACTGGGTGGCTTCGTAGTGTTCGCGGCCGTCGCTACACGCTCAAGCGGTGACAAGATCGCCCGCTCTGACGGCATTGTGGTGCTGACCGGCGGCGAATCCCGCATTCTTGAGGCGGCACGACTGCTGGAATCGGGCAGCGGCAGCCGTCTGCTCATATCTGGAGTCAATCGGCGAACCAGCCGAGAAGATCTGCGACGGCTGACGATGCTCAGTCCGCAAAAATTCAACTGCTGTGTCGATATAGGCTATGAGGCGTTGGATACTTTCGGCAACGCGGATGAGGCGCGTGCTTGGGTCAGACAGTGGGGTTTTTCAAGCCTGATCGTCGTGACCGCCAGCTATCACATGCCGCGATCACTGGCCGAGATGGGAATTGCCCTTCCCGGCGTCAGATTGATACCGCGTTCGGTGGTGCCCCGGATGCTCGCTCAAACGCCGTGGTGGCTGCACATGGGCGCTACGCGGGCACTGGTGGCTGAATATATGCGTTTCCTGCCGGTCGTCACACGGCTCGTTGTGGCCCGGTTGAACGGGCCGCGCGATATCCTAGGCAGTGACCGAATAACCAGTATCCCGACCAGTCAGCTGTGAAGGGTTCGAGTTGAATTCGCCCGTGGCCAAAACGCGAGCGTTTGGAGCGTTCATGCTGCTCGTTCGTTCGCTAATTTTCAACTTTGTCTTCTACCTTGGTACGGCAGGTTTGCTCATCGTCTGCAGCCCATTGCTATTGGCTCCGCGCAGCTGGGCAATGGCTGGGTTGCGCGCACATGCGCGTGCGAGTTTGTGGGCGCTCAGGGTCATCGTCGGCACCAAGTTCGAAATACGCGGACGTGAAAATCTTCCCCAGGGCGCTTACCTCGTCGCCTCCAAGCACCAATCGGCTTGGGATACATTCGCCTTGGTCCCAATTTTTCGCGATCCGGCACTCGTCATGAAGGCAGAGCTTGGTTGGATCCCCTTCTACGGCTGGTTCTCACTCAAGTTCGAGCACATTCTGGTGCAACGCGGGCGCGCCGTCGCGGCACTAAAATCCCTCATACGTGATGCAAGAGTTCGTGCGCAACAGGGCAGGGAAATCCTGATTTTCCCCGAGGGAACGAGGCGGGCTCCGGGCGCTGCTCCCGACTACAAGCCGGGCGTGGTCGCGTTATACGAAGCATTGGGCCTTGCGTGCGTACCCATTGCGCTCAATTCGGGGCAATTCTGGCCGCGCAGACGACTGATCCGTTTTCCGGGGACGATCGTCGTGGAAATTCTGCCGCCCTTGCCGCCCGGTCTGTCACGTGCGGTTTTCAGACAGGAGCTACAACAACGCATCGAGGCGGCATCGCAACGTCTGATGGCTGAGGCGAACAATGTGGAGCCGTTGCACGCTGTCCGCCAATCAAGAGATCGGCCTGAGCGGCAGACGCAGGCCGGATCGCCGAATGCTTAAGACAAAAATAGAACATTATAAGAACAAACATTGACGAAAGTGTTCTGGTGCGTTATATGTGCAGCCTAACATGTGAGTGGGCAGCGTTATGTTTCAATCTCCCGATCCATTTGATATCGCTCCAATTTCCAAGCGAATTTGGGAGCAGAAATATCAATTCAAGGACGCTTTGGGCAAGCCGATTGATAAAACAATCGGAGATACCTGGGTTCGTGTCGCCGAAGCTGCTGCAAGTGCCGAGGGTGGGAGCAAAGAAGACAAAGCTGGTTGGGCTAAAAAGTTCGCCGACGGGATGGCCGATTTCGGCTTCCTGCCTGCTGGTCGCATCATCGCCGGGGCGGGGACCGGTCGATCCGTTTCGCTTTTCAACTGCTTCGTCATGGGGTCCATTGGCGACGATCTAAGTTCAATCTTCGATCACGTTCGCGAAGCCGCACTGACGATGCAAGCCGGTGGTGGCATCGGTCATGATTTCTCGACATTGCGGCCAAAGGGGGCGGTTGTTCGCAGTATCGGTGCTGACGCGTCGGGGCCAGTCAGTTTCATGGACGTGTGGGACGCGATGTGCCGCACGATCATGTCGGCTGGGGCGCGGCGCGGCGCGATGATGGCGACGATGCGATGTGATCATCCAGACATCGAGCTGTTTATTGCGGCGAAAGCCGATGCACAGCGCCTGCGCAATTTCAATCTGTCAGTCCTGGTGACCGACGCATTTGTCGACTCAGTACGAAAGAAAGCCGGGTGGGATCTGGTTTTTGAAGGCAAGATTTACGCGACGGTCGATGCTGCGTCGTTGTGGGACCGGATCATGCGCGCCACCTACGACTATGCCGAGCCGGGCGTGATCTTTATCGATCGCATAAATGCGACCAACAATCTGGCCTACTGCGAGGATATTCAGGCGACCAATCCCTGCGGCGAGCAACCCTTGCCGCCTTACGGGGCGTGCCTGCTTGGATCAATCAATCTGGCGCGCTTCGTTAGTCAGCCATTTGCATCGAACGCGGCGGTGGACACCGCTGGCATCGAGGAGCGAGTGAGGCTTGCTGTTCGGTTTCTCGACAACATCATCGATGTGTCGCGTTATCCGCTGGAAGCACAAGCACGGGAAGCAAAGGCCAAGCGGCGAATCGGTCTTGGCGTCACGGGACTGGCCGATGCCTTGATCATGTGTGGGCAGCGCTACGGTGAGGATCGCAGTATTCGCACGGTTGAGGCTTGGATGGCGGCAGTTCAGAACGCGGCCTATGCCGCGAGTGCCGAACTTGCGCTCGAGAAGGGCGCCTTTCCAAGCTACGACGAGCGTAAGTTCAATGCGCGCCCCAACGTCGTAGCGCTCGAGCGGGCGACGCGAGGGCTGGTCGCCAAAGGTGGCGTTCGCAACGGTTGTCTGACCTCGATTGCGCCGACCGGTACAATCTCGCTTCTGGCTGGCAATGTTTCGAGTGGTATCGAGCCGGTGTTCGACTTCGCCTATCGGCGGCGCATTCTGGAACCGGATGGCAGGACCCGGGAAGAGAACGTGCAAGACTACGCCTTTGCGCTCAGTCGGCACTTGGGGTTGCCAAGCGACGGGCCAGCGTTCGTTACCGCAGGTGATCTGGCGCCAGCCGAGCATTTGGCCATGCAGGCGTGCGTGCAGCGTCATGTCGATAGCTCGATTTCAAAAACAATCAATTGTCCTGCCGATATCTCGTTCGTGGCGTTCAAAGATATCTATCTCAATGCTTATGATGCCGGATTGAAGGGGTGCACCACGTTCCGTCCGAACGCAATCACGGGCAGCGTGCTCTCGGCAGTCGCTCCCGCCGGCGGATTGGTCGCGGCTTCGTCGACAATGCCGGTATCAGCAATGAGCGTTGTAGCTGGCGGCGACGCGTCAGCGGCGGTCGTCCGTTTGGCCAAGCCCTTGGAGCGTGATCCGGTTCTCGCCGGCTTCACTTATAAGCTGAGCTGGCCGGGACAAGACAACGCGCTTTACATAACGATCAACGATATCGAACGGTCCGGCCGGTTGTGTCCGTTCGAAATTTTCATCAACACGAAAAATCTCGAACACTATGCGTGGACGGTCGCGTTGACGCGCATGATCAGTGCGATCTTCCGGCGCGGCGGCGACCTTGTATTCGTCGTCGAGGAATTGAAAGCTATCTTCGATCCGCAAGGCGGACGATGGATGGAGGGGCGCTATGTACCGAGTTTATTGGCGGCCATCGGCGAGGTGATCGAAATGCATATGGTCCGCATCGGATTTCTGCGGCGGCCAGACGACAACAATTCAGGGCGGTCGAATGTGGGATCGAGCGCTGAAAATCAAATGCCACCGGAGAAATCAGGTCTTGCACGAAAGCGCTCGATGGCAGCTGGCGGCCCGACAGACGATCTGGGAGGTGCAACGCGTGATGCCAAGCCGTCGTCTCGCATACCGAACGCACCGAGAGGCGCTAGCGGAGCCATGATCGAACAGTTGCAAGAGGCGGAAGCCGCGAGAGTGGTGAATACTCACGTGCTTGCCGGACATTTTTCCGAAGGCCCCGTCGACAGACCCGACACAGTCGTGTCGCGTTCTGAAATCCACTCTGAAATCCACGGTGGCGGTGAACCACTAGGCGAGCAGGGCGGGATTTCTGTCGTGGGAGGTGACCTTGGCGCGTTGACGGCGGCCCCTCCCGGCCGGTTCTGTCCCAGATGCGCAAACCCCTCCCTGGTGCGGATCGAAGGATGCTGGTCGTGCCAAACCTGTGGTTATTCAAGATGTGATTAACGAGTTGGTGTATGTGGCGAGACCGTCCGCGCGGCGCTCGCTAGGCAAGGGCTCGTCGCCAATTCGTTGGTGCCATTGCCCTATCTGATGCGCATTGCGCCTTGCAAGGGATGCCAAACCTTTCTATAGGAGCCCGGCAGGTCCCTTCGTCTATCGGTTAGGACACGAGATTTTCAATCTTGGAAGACGGGTTCGACTCCCGTAGGGACCGCCAGTTGCCTTTGATTTTATTAAGAATATTTGGCAAAACTGCTCACTTCCCCAGCACTATCCCCAACACGCGATCCCGGTCATGCCTAGCTGACGGCGCTTGATAGAGCTATGCCAAGTAAGGTCGAAGTATCGACCGCCAAGCTCAAGACTGATCGCCATCATCGCTCATGACCGGGATCGCGTGTTGGGGATAGTGCTGGGGAAGCGAGCAGTTTTGCCAAATATTCTTAATAAAATCAAAGGCAACTGGCGGTCCCTACGGGAGTCGA
>JANLPY010000301.1:0-1549 GCA_031367505.1 Hyphomicrobiaceae bacterium
ATGACATCGAGAAAGAGCTTGCGGGTCAAACGTGCGCTCCGAGTTGCAGTCAAAAATCGGCAACGGTGTCATTCAAGACTTGACTTGATCCGTGACGACCACGGGCGGTGCTTAATGACATCGCGATTTCTCAAGTGATCAGCAAAGGGGACGACCAGTGGGACCGCTAAGTGGAGTGCGCGTCATCGAAATGGCTGGCATCGGTCCCGGCCCATTTTGCGGGATGCTGCTCGCCGACATGGGTGCTGATGTGCTGCGAATCGATCGACAGACCGCGGCGGATACTGGTGTGGTCTTCCCGACCAAACTGGATCTGCTGAATCGCAACAAGCGCTCAGCCATGATCGACATCAAGTCGCCGCAAGGGTTGGCATCGCTGCGCCGTTTGCTGGTCAAGGCTGATGTACTGATCGAGGGCTTCAGGCCGGGCGTGATGGAAAAGCTGGGCCTGGGGCCGAAAGAGTGCGTTGAGGTGAACCCGCGATTGGTCTACGGGCGCATGACGGGCTGGGGTCAGGATGGGCCACTGAGCCAGGCGGCCGGCCATGATCTGAATTACATCGCCCTTTCCGGAGTGCTGGATGCGATCGGACCGAAGGGGCAGGCACCTTCCATTCCACTCAATGTCATTGGCGATTTTGGTGGTGGCGCGCTTTACCTGGCGATGGGGGTTCTTGCCGCCGTCATTGAGGCACGCACATCCGGATCTGGACAGGTTGTTGATGCGGCGATGGTGGATGGGGTGTCCAGTCTGTTGACGATGCACTATGCAATGAAACAGATGGGCGCAATGACCAACGAACGCGGCACCAACCTGCTCGACGGTGGCGCCCATTTTTACAATGTCTATGAGACGAAGGATGGGCGTTACGTCTCGATCGCAGCCATCGAGGGAAAGTTCTACCAGGAATTGCTCGACCACATCGGCTTGAATGCGGACGATCTGCCCGATCAAAATGACCGCTATGCGGCCGATTTGCCGGATCAATACGACCGGGGAAGCTGGAATCATATGCGTGCCCGCTTCGCCGAGATATTCAAAACCCGCACCCGGGCCGAGTGGTGCCAGCTTCTCGAAGGCACCGATGCCTGTTTTGCTCCCGTCCTTGATGCGGATGAATGCGTTACACACCCGCACAATGTCGCACGCAAGGTGTTCACCCAGGTTGACGGTGTCTTGAATCCGCAGCCGGCGCCACGTTTCAGTCGAACACCGTCGGAGTTGAGGAATGTACCGCCCGAGCCTGGAGCCGACACGATGCAGGCATTGGCTGATTGGGGATTTTCGCCAGATGAAATCGATGCGTTGCAGGAAACCCGTGCGATCTCCTGACAAATTTCGTTCATGAAAGTGGGTTGAAGGAACTCTTATGGCAAGAATAAGGCCGCTGCGCGCCACTTCCAGGCTGGCGCCGAACGAACGAATCGCGAAAATTCTTGCGACCACGCGCGAGTTGCTGGCCGAGAAGGGATACGAGAACATTGTCACTGCCGAGGTCGCCGAGCGGTGCAATATCTCGGAAGGCACGATCTATCGCTATTTCGACAG
>JANLPY010000317.1:0-3062 GCA_031367505.1 Hyphomicrobiaceae bacterium
CTTACGGCAGGCCTCGGCAATTCCCTCGGTTTTGGCTTCTTCCGAGGCAAGCAGTTGCGTTGCCGAGATCGCAGACAACGAAAAATCTCGCAGACAAAGAGCGACGGGGAGGACATTCATCGCGGGTTAGCCTCGCGAATCCAGTCGCGCAGAATACCGACTGCCCCCTCTTCGTCCTGTTTGACCAGTTGCTCCAGCCGGCGTTGGGCACTTTGCGCGGGTAACACCCGGGGCGGCATTTGCTCGTCCATAGCCAACCCGGTCAGGGCCGCGTTGGCGGATGCCTTGAAAGTTCCGTCCGCTCTATTGCCGCCGGCGTCCGGCTCCGACCTCGCCGGCTTGCTCGGCGGCGCCAATTGCGGGAGTGGCGGCTGAAGTAGCATGCGTGTGGCCGGCCGGACGCCGAACAGGACAACGATTGTGGCCACGCCCAGCATGGTCGCGGCATTGATCAGCATGTTGGCGCGGACCGCGATGAATGCGCCGATGCCGGGAGCCGGGACGGCCTCAAGCTGCGTGTCGGCAGGCTGGAAATCAACCATCATGACTTTGACGGTGTCGCCGCGTGTACCACGCAGACCGGCCGCCGTCGAAACCAGGCTCTGGATCTCCTGGACTTGGGTAGCGAGGCGTTCCGACGACGCTGCGTCGGTGCCTGCTTTCGTTAGGCTCTGGCGGTTGATTACCACCGCGACCGAGAGCGAATCTACGACGTAGCCGTTGCTTTCGGTGGCCCTGGTTTTCGAGCTGATTTCGAAACTGGTCAATTCCTCTCGGCGCTGATTGTCCTGGCTAGATCCTTTGCCGTTCGCCGCCTTTGCGGCAGTGCCCGGGATGTTCTGCTCGACGGTGGTCTGCCAACCCTCCCCACTGTCATGCGAACTGCCAGTTTCCTTCGTTACGCGCACCGATCGTTCGACCTTCTGGTCTGGATCGTAGCTAGTTTCGTTGGTCTGATGGTGATCAGTGTTCAGTTTGACGGTTACGCTAGAGCGAAAATTGTCGACGCCGAGATAGGGTGCGAGCGTGGTGCGGATCTTTTCCTGGATTTCACTGCTGACCGTTCGCTCCAGGCCGACCAGATCGCTGGCTCCGCCCAAGCCGGATTCGCCGCCGGAAGCTAGAATCGCGCCATCGGTGGTCATGACGGTAACCTGTTTTAACTTCAGCGACGGCACCGCGGACGCCACAAGATGGCGCACCGTCTGGGCGATGCTGGCGCGGTCGCCGCCAGTCAGGTTGATAACCACGCTAGCTGTCGCCTCGCGCTGATCTTTCCGCAGGGAGTTGGGATCTTGCAGCACAAGATGCACCCGCGAAGCCCGGATGCCTTCAATGAGCTGAATGGTGCGAGAAAGCTCGCCCTCCAGGGCGCGCACTCGCGTCACTTCCTGCATGAACGAAGTGAGACCGAGAGGACCGAGAGCATCGAAGAGTTCGTAACCCGCATTCGGGCTCTTAGGCAGCCCACGCTCGGCAAGCAGCATGCGAGCCCGTTGCGCGGACCCGATAGACACCTGTACAGATTTTCCGTCAGCGCTGACGTCGAAAGTGATGCCGAGTTCACTAAGAGCGCTGCCAATGCGGCTGACATCCTGTGCGTCCAGACCGGTATAGAGCGTCTCGGTGCTGGGTCGGCCAAGGCTGTAAGTCACCAACAGAACAACGCCGACAATGCTCAACAGCGACAATGCAAGCACCAACAACCGCCTGGGACCAAGCGCAAGGAGATTGCTCTGCAGTTGCCGGAGCGCGTTCATGGGGAGCTTGCAAGTGGGTGGACGGGATCGTGCACCACCTTCAAGGGCCATGCTTGTGCGTAGGTAACCGGGACCATTTCGTCGAGGCGATCGCTCGAGCGCTGTGGTAGCGGCGTAACAGCTTCCGCCGGATGCGGGCAGGTCTCCGGCGGAAGCTTATTGACGATCCGGCCGCAGGGAGCTTGCGGGAGACGGCCGGATCGTTTTACGCCGCCCTGTGGGTTTGGGCCGGCGCGACGCGGAACGCCGTCTAGACGCGGTTCAGCCGAACAGCTTGAGGATCAACTGTGACGACTGATTGGCGATCGACAAGGATTGCACACCAAGCTGCTGCTGCGTTTGCAAGGCCTGCAGCTTGGTCGAGGCAGCGTTCATGTCGGCATCCACAAGGCTGCCGACGCCTTGATCGATCGTCGTCTTCAGGCTGGTGACGAACGACTGCTGGGACGTGATGCGGGCCTTGACCGAACCAAGGGTCGAAGCGGCCGAGGTCATCGACGTCAGGGTGTTTTCGACCTGCTTGGACAGCGCATTGAGCTTGGCGAGGTCACCAGCCGAATTGGTCAGACTGGAGATGTCGAGGTTGGCGATCGATACGCCGGTTCCGGCGGTGGATGTGGTCGTCGTTCCCGACGCATCGGTATAACTGCCGGTTGTTGTCGTATCCACCTTGTCGACCAGACCCTTGGCGCCGGTACCACCCGTATTCTTGTCGTACAACGTGATGCTCGAGATATCGAGATCGATCGAGCCAACCGTGACATTGTTGGAAGTATCCCGGGAATAAGAGGCGACCACGCTCTTGGTGGCGTTGTAACCGGTGGCCCCGGAATCGACAGAGAGGAAGTTCTGGCCGTTAAAAGACGACGTGCTTGCGATGCTAGAGAGCTGCTTCTGCAGGTTCGAGATTTGGCCCTGGATCTTGGTGCGATCAATGCCCGGTTGCGTGGCGGACGCCAGTGCGTTCTTGATCTGGCCGACAACGTCGATTGCGCTGGTGAGGCCGTTGTTGGCGACATCCATGGTGGAGCCTTCCAGCGCCAGGGCGTCCGAAACCGTAGAGAGGACCGAGCTGTCCTGCTTCATGGTGGTCGCCACGGACCAGTAGGCGGCATTGTCGGACGCCGAGGAGATGCGCAGACCGGTCGAAATTTGGTTCTGCGTCGTCTTCATGGAGTTCATGGTTTGGTTGAGCGTCTGCAATGCGGTCATTGCTGACGTATTTGTCAGTATGCTGGACATGATGTTCCTGTGATGATTACAAGCGGCAGTACGAGCCATGCCGGCAAGTCCGGCTTTACA
>JANLPY010000321.1:0-5523 GCA_031367505.1 Hyphomicrobiaceae bacterium
GTCGAGCCGTCGATTGGGAAAACCCGTCCCGGGTCACGGGCGTCACAGCCCGTAATTTTGATTGGGACCCGATCAGCGGACTACATCAGGGCCAGCGGTCATGCGCCGCGTTAACAGGCCGGACACATGACTTGCACCCGACCGCAAGCAAAACATCAGAATCCACTTGCAATGCAGGCGTCGTTCTCTAATCGCTGCGGAAAAGGCAAGGCCAAACTGGGCTTTGGCGCTTCACTTTTCAGCCCTTGAGATCATTTCTCTGGTTCGACCGCGCCGCAGGCTTTCTCTCGCCCCGACCGCAAGATGCTGACGCCGGCGCGCGCAGGTCGTGTCAAGGCTGGCCGCTCTTTGCGGCCACCGAAGGCTTGGCCTTGATACGGCCGAGCACGATGGCATGCTTGTTGTGTCGGGCTTGCCGGTATTCTGCTTCGACGGTCTTTCAGCGCTGCTGCCCAGGGTCACGGTTCTCTACGCGGTCGACCCATGTCGCCGCAACATCCGGTTCGAAGCGCAAGGCTGCAATGTCCACAACGGGATCGCTTTTCAACGCGCGTCCCAACGACTGCCGTCGCAGCCACTTGCACCTTCGCCCCGAGGGGCAACGCGGTACGTCCGCCGGAAGTGGCGTACGGATCTCCTCAAAGAAAGTTCATGCCGCGACGGGATCGGTCCAACGGAACGGGACTCCGGACCGCCAAATACTATGCAGAATTACAGTCAGCTTCCTGGCGAGCGCAACACGCGCCTTTCCTGGTCCTGACTTTTTGGCGATCGCCTGCGCCCAGTCCTTCAGGTGAGAATCCCGCTTGACGCGAGTCAGGATGACAACGGCGGCCTCATACATCAAAGTTCGGGCGAGACCGTCACCGCAGCGCGATATCCGACCACTGCGATCAACTTCGCCGGACTGATATCGTCTCGGGGTCAACCCAAGATGTGCACCAACGGATCGCGACTGACTGAACCTGGCCGGATCCTCCACGGTGCTGACGTAGGCCAGCACCGATAGCGCGCCAATACCAGGCACACTCATCAACAGCCGGCAGGTTGCGCTGTCTCGCACAATGGCGAGGATGGCCTTGTCGAAGGCTTTGATCTGGTCGCGCAGCTGGCGCCAAGCAATCAGCATGGGCCGAACGATAGGAGCGAGGTCCGGCCTGTCCTCGAGAAGAACTTCGATCCGCCGATCAAAGGGCAGGCCTCTAACGGCACCCGGCAGCAGGCCGAACGTCTTGAGCACGCCTCGGATGTTGTTCGAAAGCCGTGTGGTCATCCCAACGAGTTGTGATCGAGCGCCGAGCATGGCGCGAGCCCGATGGGATTCGAACGACTTCACATGCACAGTACGGTACCACCCTGTTCGCATGATCTGTGCAAGACCCTCGGCGTCGTTCTGATCGGTCTTGTTGATCTGCATCTTCAAGGCAGCGCGCGCGTGGCGCGCATCCAGACATACAACTTCGAGCTTCCGATTGCGCAATTCATGTACCAGCCATGGTGTCATAGAGCCTGTCTCAATGCCGATCCGAGCGTCACCGCCCGCACGCTGGTGAATGATCAACTCGATCTCTTCCGGAATTGAGCGGCATTGTCCGCGCCAAATTCTGCGACCAGCATCATCAACGACACAGATCGCTGTCATCTTCTGGGATACATCCAATCCGACATAGTGGGCCATCGAGACATCTCCGATACGCGAGTTGCTGGGCATGTCTGCCCGATCGCGGTACTATCGGATATTCAGGTTCCGACCGCGATTACCCGATGTCCACACATGACCCGGTGCAGACGAAGCCGATGGCGATGCGGACCATTTTTCGTCAGGTCACTAGGCCTTCAGCGGACGATGGCGGGGCTAGGTTGGTTGCAAACCCACCGATTCCGAACAGAATGCGGTCGAGGTTCGCACGGGCCCGGCAGGCAATGCCTTTGATATCGTTCTGACCACCCCCCTCGAGGGTCCGAGGGATCGGGCAGCTAGGGTTGACAGCACGGTGCGTTATTCTTTCCCGAAACATTAGAAAAATCGGCGAGGGCCGCCACGGTGGCGTATGGCGTCGATATGCGTATCGACATCGACTGATTAGGAGTTGCGTCCGTTTGTCGGCATGGTTGGGACCATCCATCCGAATCTCACCAATGAGGACGCTGTGACACCCGACCATTCGATGGCGATCTTTGTTGCGGAGTTGATTTTGCTCCTCGCGGTTGGACGGCTTCTGGGCGAAGCGATGAGCCGGTGTGGCCAACCGGCAATTTTCGGACAACTGCTCGCGGGCGTCGTGCTCGGCCCGTCGGTCTTCGGCACGCTGTTGCCGGACGTACGGGTACTTATTTTTCCTGGTACACCTGCGCTCAAAACCATGATCGAGGTCGTTTCGCAGATAGGTGTTCTGTTGCTCTTGCTCCTCACAGGCATGGAAACAAACCTGGCGTTGGTCAACCGCAAACGGCGCGCCGTCATCTCGACATCGCTTTTCGGTATCGGGGTCCCGTTCATCTGCGGCGTCCTGCTGGCCTACGCATTGCCGAGCGCTGTGGTGCCGGCGTCTGGTTCGCTCCTCGTCACCGCGTTGTTCCTCGGCACGGCACTATCGATCTCGTCGGTCAAAATCGTCGCCATGGTGCTGATGGAGGTGGGCGCCATCCGTCGCGATCTCGGGCAGTTGATCCTCGCGACAGCAATCCTGGATGACACGATCGCCTGGGTGATCATCGCCATCATTGCCGGCATCGCTGCGCACGGGACGATCAGTCTCGGGGGTATTGCCGCGACGATCGCCAGTACGGCGCTCTTCCTCGGCCTCAGCCTGACTGTCGGCCGCCGCGTGGTTGCCCAAATCATTCGTTGGTCGAACGACAGCCTAACGATCGAGGTGCCAGTCATCACGGCCATTCTGGTCGTCATGCTGGCGATGGCGCTGACCACCGACCTGATCGGCGTACATACGGCTCTTGGGGCGTTCGTGGCCGGCATGCTGGTCGGCCAATCGCCGATCCTGACGGAGCACATCGAGGATCAGCTGAGAGGGATCATTCTCGCGTTTTTCAGTCCGGTGTTCTTCGCGGTTGCCGGCCTCGGCATGGACCTGCGCACGCTGCTCGATCCGACGCTTCTGCTGTTCACCTTTGCCGTCATTGTCGTCGCCAGCGCCGGCAAGTTCCTCGGCGCGCTCGCGGGAGGACGCGTGGGAGGTCTTACCGGACGGGAATCGCTCGCGCTCGCGATGGCTCTCAATGCGCGGGGGTCGACGGAGGTCGTCATTGCCAGTATCGGCTTGGCGATGGGCGCACTCAGCAAGGAACTCTACACCATGATTGTCGCGATGGCGGTCGTGACCACTATGGCCATGCCGCCCATGTTGCGCTGGATGATGGCCCGCGTGCCGCTTCGAGAAGACGAGGCCAAGCGGCTCGAGAAAGAGGCGGCTGAAGAAGGCGAGAGTGTTCCACGCATGGAGCGTGCACTCATCTACGCGGACGGAAGCGCGAATGGGCTGCTCGCCGCGAGGCTGGCCGGGATGTTCGGCGCCTGTCAACAGGTGATGATGACCGTCATGGAACGGCGCACCATCCCCGACAGCGACCGAGATGCGGCCTCGGTGCGCGATCACGTCGCCAAGGCTATGCTCGACACATTCGCGCGCGCCCCTCCGCCCAATGCGGCCCCGGCGACATCGGCGCCGCGCATGTCGATCGAGGAGTTGCTGCACACCAAGCCAATGGAGGCCGATGACACACTGGAGAAGGAGGCAGCGAAGGGCTATAGCATTGTATTCGTCGGCGTCGACCAGCCGCTTTCTTCCTCAATCGACTTCTCCGACGATCAACTCCAGCGCCTTATCACAACGTTCAATGGACCGTTCGCAATTTTCTTCAACGGCGGACGAGCGACCGGCATGCGCTCGTCCGAGCTCCGCGTGCTGGTTCCAACTGGAGGGACCGTCGAGGCACGGATGGCAACCGAAATTGCGCTGGCGCTGGCGAAAGCGAGCAATGGCTCGGTCACGGCGCTCCACGTCTTCGATCCCCGCGACGACGGCGACTTGCTCCGAGGACGGTCGCGCCGCCAGGGACTCTCGGTTCTCGTGGATGCCCGCCGTCTGGGAAAGCGCAGTGGGGTTGCGGTGACCGGCCTAACGGTCAGTCATGCAAGACCGGAAGCAGCGATCGAGCGGGCGGCACGGTCGGAAAACTACGATCTGGTCATTCTGGGCACGTCGTTGCGCCACGGTAAGACCGCGTTCCTTGGCCCACGAAGCAAGACTCTAATTGGCTCTTTGCGAACCCCGGTCCTGCTGATCGCCAAATAGCGTATTCTTAATTGTGGCATACAATTGCGGCGCACTACTCGACCAAACCGTAGCGAAGGATCAGAGCCTGACCGTCGATGCCATTTGCAACACGGGAACCTTCTACCACCGGTGAAGTTAAACCTTCGTGCCCATCTGTCACCCTCCGGGCGGCACATTCGGGGCTGCGGCCTGTCCCGGGATAGACCCCCACCGACATCGCTTCAATCAGCGGCCCAATGGCGCGGCACTGGATGTCCCCCACGTCCAGTGCCGCCCCTCTATCGCCACGTAAGACGCTGACCACCGGCCGCTCGCTGCAATCCTGCAACGATGCCGAGTTAATGACTTTGGGGATGTTAGGAGTTACGCCATGACGGAACAAGCACGCACGACGAACGGCACTGCGCCGACCACGTCCGCGACGCCTATGTTGGCCCTCGGTATTGGTGCGGCTATTGACGCATCCAAGCCGGTAGTAGAGACGTTATCGACAATGTACGGCCGAACTCTGGATGGCGTGGCGGCTCACAGCCTGCATTGGAGCACGTTCATGAACGCGCGGGTGCAGGAGAACTTGAACCTCTCCAAGCGTTTAAGTGAGGTAAAGTCACCATTGGACGTCCACGCTGCGTTCGCCGACTACTGGCAAATGGTAACGGCGCATTATCAGTCCGCCGTCACGAAGTCGGTTGCCGAGGTCAAGTCCGAGACCAAGGATGTAGCCAGCGCAGTGCAGCAGAGTAATGGATTTCGTAGTCACTGATCAGTGACCCACGAACGCGGTACACGCTCTTGTCAGCTCGCCAATGGCCGCCGCGTCTTGTTCAACATTTTCGCGACAGCCGACTTGTCGATGAAGGTGTTGAACAACGTCGAGAACGCCATGGATGTCATCTATTTCCGTCCCCGCAGCACAAACAACGTCTCCTGTTTATCCGACGTTTGAGGCGATGCCGGACCTCTTCACGGTGCACGCTGCAAGTCTGGACGACCCCGGGCGATACAAACCTCAAATGGTGATATCCGCCGTACGCGGTTTTGCTTTGTACCACCTTGTTCCAGCGCTGTTGAGACTAGACAAGATGCCGCGGATTTGAAGTGGCGGCCCGATTGGACCGCCACTTCCGCATTTGAAAATTGCTGATGTCGCCGCCAGTCGTCTGTCATTCGGCAGCATTTGATGCTGTGGACGGCTCCTCCGCCGGCGCTTGTGGCGCCATGAAGTTGG
>JANLPY010000329.1:0-51612 GCA_031367505.1 Hyphomicrobiaceae bacterium
ACTTGGTGTCGATCAATTGCACGGCATCGTCGATCGGCAACTTCCGTTTGAGCGCCGTGATCAACGCCTCGCACTGCACGACCGATAAATCACCCAATTGCGATACAAGTGCCTGAAATCCCCGGCTGTTCATGCCATCCTACTGAGTGTCGAATCACACACTCAGAATGCCTCAACTTAATGGCGGAACAGAGCCAGCGACTACTTGGCCAAGAGTGTAAAAATAGTGGAATTCATAGAAGCTCAATGTGATTTGAAGTGAAATATTCAACTCATAATTTCTTTACTTAACGACGCACTGCAGTTACGGCCTTCCGATTGCGACGCGACGCTATATTGTCGGCAATGGTGGCCAGGAGAGTATTTGCGGTTGGTGCAAAGAAAAGTGGGGCGTGTCCTGGCAAATCACGCAACGCGTGCTGACCGGGGGGATTTGCCGTCGGCGGCGGAGAAGCAAAGCGCGCGTTTAAGCGATCTTCCGCTTCCGCCCCTCAACCGCCACAACCCTGCGACGTTAGAAACGGTCGGATTCGACAGGCACTTCAATCCCCGCATCACTTCACTGACCGCCCCATCTTCCACATTTCCTCGCGCACGCGGATGTCGGCTAACATGCGGTCGATCAGCAGGCAGGTGCGTTTGAATAACTCCGAGCCACGCCGATAGTCCGCGGCCGCAAAGAAATCGACGCGGCCAGCCTTGAACAGCTCGACGCATTTTGTCTTGGGCTTGCCGGGCGAATGCACGGCGATCGCATGGCCACCACTCTTGCGCATCAACGCCATCGACGGCACGTCGGTTTCGCCATCGCCGAAGTACACCATGTTCGGGAACGGGATCGGCCGCTGATCCTCCGGCATATGATGATTGATGCTTTGGCCGAGATCCTCGATCCCCTTGTTGATCCGGAACAGATACTGCGTCTTACCGGTATCGGTGATCACCCGCTTCGGATACGGCAAATCATACGCTTCGAACCAATACTCCGAGGCAAATACGTTATGGAACTTCTTATAAATCGAGGTGCCTTCGATGATCTCGGTGAGGCCAGATGACACGAGATAATGGCGCACCGACACGCCCTGCGTTTCGGCGCGAAGGTTCACATATGAATTAATTTCGTCGAACCACTCTTCGACACCTGGAAACATTTCCACGTCGCGGCCCAGCTGCACAAGATCCTCGCGATCGATGCGGACGTTGTGCTCCTTTGCCTTCTTGTACATCAGGTGCATGTAGGTGATGAGCGGATCGGCGCCCTGCTCGCGCGCAATCCGATTACTCTCCGCCCAAAATGCTTTCGGGTCGACATTGAGCTTGGGCAAAACAGTGTATTCCTGCATCGGCTTGGGCGACAGCGTGCCGTCGAAATCGTACACGAGCGCAATCGTCTTTTTGTCGAAACCGATCTTCGCGACAGGTGCTGACTTTTCGGCGCGGCGACTGGCAGCGTTACGCGCACCCGCTCCGGGCACATCGTCGTTCGCCGCTGGCCGCTTCGTTGTGACCCGCTCGACCATGATTGTCGTTCCCCAAAATCCGCCTGAGTTGACTGCACCACTCATCATGCGATTCGGGCGGCAAAACCAAGGCAGCAAGGTGAGTTGTCCGCTGAATATCAGGCCAAGCGCTACTGACATCGCACGTGCTAATGGGTTAGCGTGCCGTCAAATGCCCAGGAACAATCCTGTATCGGCAGTGCATGGGGACGGAAAAATCGATGAACGTGAAAACATTCGCAGTCGCGTGCATGCTGGCTTCAGGATTGACGGCCACTGCCTTGGCGCAGACGCCAAACTCGCGCCTGCCGACGATCCCCCTCGACAAGTATTCCGACGAGCAGAAGAAAGCCGCTGCCGAGTTCGAGACCGTGCGCAAAAATCCACCGTTTGGCCCGTTCATCCCGCTGATGCACAGCCCGCAAGTCATGAATCAAGCGCGCGCGATGGGCGACTACCTGCGTTTTAATTCCGCCATCGGCAATACGCTGAGTGAGCTGGTCATTTGCATCACCGCTCGCGAGTGGAGCCAAGACTACGAGTGGCTCGTTCATGCGCCGATCGCCGAAAAGGCCGGCATCAAAAAGGAAATCGTCGAAGCAATCCAGGACGGCCGCCGCCCTGTTGGCATGAGCGCCGACGAAGAAATCGTCTACGATTTCTCAATGGAGTTACTGCGCAACAAGCGCGTATCGGACGCCACGTTCGAGCGCGCCGACAAGCGTTTTGGCAAAAAGGGCGTTGTCGATTTGGTGGGCATCCACGGCTACTACACGTTGCTCGCCATGCAAATGAACGTCGCCCGTTTCGAGCCGGATCGTCCGATGCCGAAACTACCTCGGTTTCCGAACTGAGGCTGCGGGCTTCAACGCCCTATGGCAGGAGGAATTGCGCTCATGACCAGGTTGGGGCACGTAACGCCGATCCTGCGCATATTTGACGAGGCGAAGGCACGGGAATTCTATATCGAGTTCCTGGGCTTCGCGGTCGATTTCGAGCATCGTTACAATGCCGAGTTTCCACTTTACATGGGCATTTCGCTAGCTGAATGCCGGCTACATTTATCGGCTCATCACGGCGACGCCTGCCCCGGTGCTCACCTGCGGATCACTTGCCATCACGTCGCTGAGTTCGCGCTCACGTTGGCCACAAAAGCGTATCGCTATGCCAAACCTGGCGCACCGGAAACGACACCCTGGGACTCGATCGAATTCACGGTCGCCGATCCATTTGGCAACCGGCTCACATTTGTGCAGGAGGAGTGACCGGCTGCTTTTTTCGCCGTAACCAGGCGGCATACCTCTTGGCACCAGAGGGCGTTAGCGCACCGACCATCACAATGTCGGTGCTCTCGCGAATGTACGCTTCAAGCGACAGGCGCGATTTGAACACCCAACTCTTCAATGCCCAGGCATGCGCGATCATCACGATATGATAGACCAGCACATCCATGTTCACCTTGCGCACGAGGCCCGCACGCATGCAGGCTTTCAATTCGACCGCCAACAATGCGTTGGTCTCGAGCTCCTTCTGCTGGATCAATTGACGGCGCGGTGGCGACAGCGACTTCGTTGAACGATACGCCAGAACCGCTCCCGCCCGATGCCGATCGATCACCCGGCAATAGGCATCGATCGTCGTCACTAATCGCCCAATTGGATCAGCGATGCCGACGATCGATTTTGGAATTTCACGCGCGTATGCATCGATCACGTCGAGCAGCACGAGAAGCAGCACATCCTCTTTCTCGCGCACATACTGATAAACGAGACCAGAACTGATACCCGCGAGCTTGGCGATATCCTTGATCGTCGTCTTGTAGAAACCTTGCGTCGAGAATAGCTCGGTGGCGGCGGCGACGATCTGACTGCGACGCCGCTGTACCAGCAACGGGTCGTCGACGAGGCTCGATACTCCGCCATCCAGATCAATCGGCCGATGTGCGACTTCGTTTGTCATCAATCGACCATGGTCAGGCCGCCGCTGACGCTGAGCACCTGCCCCGTGACGTAAGCGGTGCGATCGCTGGCGAAGAAGGCAATAGCGTCCGCAATCTCGGAAGGTTGCGCCAGCCGGCGCATCGGGATCGCATTAGTCAGGGCGATCCGCATTTTCTCAGGTTGTCCGGCAAACAGCGGCGTGTCAGTCGGCCCGGGGCAAACGCAGTTGACGCGAACTTTGTAGCGCACCACCTCGCGGGCCAGCGATTTCGTGAACGCGATAATCCCCCCCTTTGCCCCTGCATACACCGTCTCGCCGGAGCTGCCAACGCGTCCAGCATCGCTCGCCACATTGACAATGCGCCCACTGGTCGACTCGATCAGCAACGGCAGCAACGCGCGCGTCAACTGCACCGGACCCATGAAGTTGATGGCAATGATCTTATCCCAATACTCGGGCGTGTTACTCATAAAGGGCTCGATGGTGTCCCAGCCCGCTCCGTTGACCAGCACGTCCAACCGGCCGATCTCGGCTTTGATTTTATCTGCGATCGCGGTCACGCCATTGCGGCTCGTTATGTCGAGCGCCATGAATTGAACTGTGCCGCCGGCGCCTTGCAGACCGGCCGCGGCTTTCGCTCCGCCTTCGGCATTTATGTCGGTCATGATGACATGGCCGCCAAGCTCGGCAAATGCCTTGCATGTTGCCAAGCCGATGCCTGACGCGCCGCCAGTAACGAGGATGACTTTTTTGTCGAAGCGCATGATTTTCTCCGTGTGATGAAAAACTGGTCAGTTGGGTTTGGGTGCAAAGAAAGCCGCGATCCGCTCTCGCGCCTCGGGCGTCTCCATCAGAGTCAATGGCTGCTCGATTTCACGCGCATAACCGTCTGCCGCTGGATTAAGGGCTGCTGCGAGGCAATCCTTCGAGGCGAGCAACGCCGGCCGTGAAAGCCCAGCGACACGGGACGCAACCTCATCGATCTTGACGTCCAGTTCGACGGGCTCCACCGCCCATTGAACGAGGCCGACGCGTGCTGCCTCAGCACCATCGATGACCTCGGCCCCCAGGATTAGTCGAGCCGCGATCCCAGGTCCGCACAGCCTTGGCAAACGCTGCGTGCCGCCAGCGCCCGGGATCATGCCAATGCGAGTTTCCGGCAGACCGAGTTTAGCTGCGTGCGTGGCGATCCGCAGGTCGCATGCAAGCGCCAACTCCAATCCGCCGCCAAGTGCCGGACCGGAGATTGCCGCCAGGGTGATCGCCTCCAGCTTCTCCAATCTGTCGAACAAGGTGTGCAGAGTTTTGACGTACGCGACCATGCCGGCCGTGCCGCCAGCTTGCGAGAAAAACCCTTGGATCAGCGCGAGATCGGCGCCCGCCGAAAAGCATTTCTGATCGCTGCGGATCACGACGATCGTTGGTTTTGCCTGCTCGATCTGGTCCAGCGCTTTGTGGAACGCCAACACGAATGCAGGGTCGATTGCATTGACCGGGGGCCGGCTCATCAGAAGCGTGGTTATTGCGCCGTCATGCTTCAATGTGATCATGCGAGAGGTTTTCCGATCTGCTCATTGAGTGTCTTGCGGATCATAAATTTCTGGATCTTTCCGCTGGCTGTCATCGGCACGCTCGGCCAAACCTCGAGCCGCTCCGGCAGCTTGAAACGGGCGACGCCCTTCTCTTTCAAGAATGCGACGAGATCCACGAGCGTCAGCGCGTGACCAGGCTTCAGCACCGCCACCGCGCACCCGGTCTCGCCGAGACGCGCGTGCGGGATCGCAACGACGGCAACCGTGTGGATCGCCGGATGCGCCACCAGATATTCTTCAACTTCGCGCGCCGAAATATTTTGCCCACCGCGCACGATGATATCTTTTAAACGGCCGGCGATACGGATCGATCCATCGGGCAATTGCCGCGCGAGATCGCCGGAGTAGTACCAACCGCCGGCATCGAAATCTTTTGCGGTCAAGTCCGGTTCATCGAGATAGCCCAGGCACGTGTTGGGCCCGCGCGATCGCTCCTCACCCGTGTCCCCGATCGTCACTTGTGACCGGTCGCCGGACACGACACCCACTTCAATGCCCGCGAGCGGCCGGCCGTCCGTGGTCCAGGCATTCTCGATCGGATCATCCGGGTGGACGACCGTATGCGGCGGGCTCTCCGTCGAGCCGTAAATCGAAAGAACGCGAAGCCCCATATCCGTTGCGCGCCTAGCCACGGCTTCTGGCACGGGCGCGCCGCCACACAAGAAGTAACGCAGCTGCGGCAATCGCTGTTTCGTGGCTTCAAGTATGTCGGCAACGTCAGCCAAGAAAGGCGTGGCTCCCATGGTCCACGTACACCCGTGATCGTGCATCTGCTTGGCCGCTGCGGCTCCAGAAAACACATCAAGCAATGAGAGCGTCCCGCCCGTCGTCAGTGTCATCACGACACCGTGCAGAAAACCGGTCGCGTGTGAAATGGGTGAGGCCATGAATGCGACATCGTCACGTCCAAAATTGAGCGCCGTGGCCATCTGGCGCTCGCCAAATAAGATCGTGTTGTGCGTGTGAACCGCGCCTTTCGGCTTTGCTTCGGTACCCGATGTAAACAGAACCGCTGCCGGGTCATCGGCGGAAAATTTACTCACGACATCGGTTGGTTGAGTACGCAGCACCTGCGAAAATGGAATACCGAATGGCTCGATGGCATTGCCGACTTGCACGACGGGGATCTGCAAATCCAGCTGGTCCACAATCTGGGCAAACGCAACCCTGCGAAAGTGACCCGGAACGAACAACACCTTGCTCTGACATTTCGCCAGCACGTATGCGAGGTCGGCACGACCGTAGGTTGTCGGCACAGGATTGAGCACCGCGCCGATGCGTATCACGCCAAGGAATACGGCAACTGCCTGCCACGAGTTCGGCAGGCAAACGGTTACGATGTCGCCGCGACCAACGCCACGGTCGACGAGGAACGATGCCACCGACGCCGCTTTGCGCTCGATTTCGGTATAGGTGACGCTGGCGCCCGAAGCATCACGCACGGCAATCTTGTCAGGCTGCAACACAACAAACGTTGCGAACAGATCCGTGATCGTCTCGTCCCGCCAGAAACCGGCCTGGCGATACGCGGCGGCACGATTGGCGCTAGGTTCAGGGAACCGCATTACGGCGATCCCGACTTTGGACGGCCCGCAATATTGCCCTGGATCGAGCCGAGCAATCCACCATCGGCAATGATGTTTTGTCCGGTGATGTAGGACGCGTCCGCAGAAATCAAAAACGCGGCGATACCGGCAATGTCGCGCTCGGGCACGCCGATGCGATGCTTTGGCACCAATGCTTCGCGCGCGGCTGTCTTCACCGGATCGGCGTAGATCGGCGCTGTCATCGCCGTCTTGATCAAACCCGGTGAGATCGCGTTGACGCGAATGCCGTCGGCCGCCCACTCTTGTGCCAACACCCGCACCAGCATGATCAGCGCGGCCTTGCTCGGGCTGTAGGCGCCGGTTCCAGGATAAGGCTCGACACCCGACATCGACGCGACGGCGACGAAAGAGCCGCGCGATGCGAGCAGATGAGGGTGGACTGCCCTTGCGAGCAGAAAGGCGCTGCGGGTGTTGATCGCGAAAATCCGATCCCAGTCATCGAGGCTCAACTCGGCGATGCGCGACGGCGCCACGACACCGGCGTTGCTGATCACCGCATCCAGCCCGCCAAAAGCGCTGACCGCATCCGCAACGAGACGGGCGGGCGTTGCCGTGTCGACCAGATCGCCGGTGAGCGCAATCGTATGCGCGCCCCTCTCCTGGCAGACCCCGGCAATGGCTGAGAGTTTATCTGAGCCGCGCGATGCACAGACCCCGAGGGAAACGCCGGGCGCTGCGAGCCGCTCGGCGATCGCACGCCCGATGCCCTTGGAGGCCCCTGTGACGAGAATACGCATCCGCCGCCCCTTCCTCACAATGTCCGCGCGATCAGTTCGCGCATGATTTCGTTGGAGCCGCCGTAGATGCGATGCACCCGCGCATCGGCGTAGGCGCGCGCGATCGGCATGTCCCACATATATCCATAGCCGCCGTGCAGTTGTACGCACTGGTCCAACACGCGGCCCATCAACTCCGTGCACCAGTACTTGGCCATTGCAGCCGTCGTGGCGTCGAGCGCGTCGAGGCTCACCTCGAGCAGGCAGCGATCGACGAAAACCTGTCCGATCTGGATCTCGGTCTTGATCTCGGCGAGCCTAAACTTGGTGTTTTGAAAGTCAGCGACCGCTTTGCCAAACGCTTTGCGCTCGCGCGTGTATTCGACTGTCCACTCCAGTGCGGCGTGGCACGTCGCGACCGCGCCAACCGCGATTTGCAGCCGCTCCCAGGCGAGCTCTTTTGCCAATAGTGCAAACCCTTGGCCCTCCGTTCCCAGAATATTTGACGCTGGAATACGGACGTTCTCAAAAAACAGCTCGCATGTATCCTGCGCCTTCATGCCGATCTTTTCGAACGGTGGCCCGCGCGTCAAACCAGACCGGTCCCCATCAACCACGACAAGCGTTAGATCCTTGGGCCCAGTGCTCGCACCCGACTTCGCTGCCATGACAAGAAGATCCGCACAGATACCATTAGTGATGAAAGTTTTCTGCCCATTAATGACAAGCTCATCGCCTTCGCGGATGGCCGTGGTGCGGATTGCGCGCAGATCGCTGCCGGCGTCCGGCTCCGTCATTACGATGGCACCGATCAACTCGCCACGCGCCATCGCCGGCAACCATTTCTGCTTTTGCGCCTCGGTGCCATAGTTCAGAATATACGGTGCAACGATATCCGAGTGCGTCGAGAAGCCAGGACCGGACAATCCTAATCGCGCTTGCTCTTCAATAAGCACGGCTGCTGCCAACCGGTCGGCGCCACCACCGCCGTACACCTCGGGAATGTTGACACAAAGCAGTCCGTGTTCGCCGGCTTTGCGCCAGATCGAGCGCGGCGCCACCCCGTCTTTTTCCCACTGCCGGTGATGCGGCACGATTTCGCGTTCGAAAAATTTTCGCGCGCTGTCCCGTAACATATCGTGCTCGGGTCCGAATATTGTGCGCGCAAGCATCGCCCGGGAATCCCTGGCCAACAGAAAGCTGAGCGATTTTGCTCATCAGACAAAGTCTATTGACTGATCATTCAATCAGTCGCATCGTCTTTGTCAATAGACCGGCTTGAAGGTTGGCACCGTAGCGTCCATGATGGCGCTGCTATCCGTAAGAGGTAGGGAGGGAAGATGTTGCCGTTGTGCCAAGATCGCGCGATGCGGTCCCGAAGCGTGCGAAGCTGCGAGCTCTCCATCAAACGGTGGGGTTGCTGATCAATGGTGGCTGATAGTCAGCGCACGCCCATCCTCGAACTTGAATCCGTGAGCCTGCGCTTTGGCGGCGTAAAGGCGATGACCGATGTCAGCTGTACGGTCTATCCGGGCGAGCTGTATTCGATCATCGGACCGAACGGCGCCGGCAAAACATCCACACTCAACTGCATCTCCGGGCGCTACCGGCCGACCTCCGGACGCATCCTCCACAAAGGTCGCGACATCACCAGCCTGGGCACGAGCAAACGCGCCGATCTCGGCATCGGCCGGACCTTCCAGAACCTCGCTCTTTACAGTGGGATGACTGTCCTCGACAATATTCTGATCGGTCGCCATCACCTGATGAATGTCGGGTTCGCGCGCGGCATGGTGTATTGGTTGGGCGGCGCGCAGCGCGAGGAAACCGTGCATCGGGCCGCTGTCGAGGAAATCATCGACTTCCTCGAAATCAAGGACATTCGCAACGAACACGCCGGAACGCTTTCATACGGATTGCGCAAACGCGTCGAGCTGGCACGCGCCATCGCATTAAAGCCCGAGTTGATCCTTCTCGACGAACCGATGGCCGGCATGAACCTCGAAGAGAAGGAGGACATGGCGCGCTACATTGTCGATCTCAACGAGGAGCTGGGTATGACGGTCGTCATGATCGAGCACGACATGGGTGTGGTCATGGATCTTTCACACCGGCTCATGGTGCTCGATTTCGGACGCAAGATAGCCGAGGGTTCACCCGACGCCATCAAGGCCAACGAAGACGTGAAGCGTGCCTATCTCGGCCAAGATCATGGCCTTGCCGACCAGCCTTTGGTGGAGGCTGCTCAGTGAGTTTGCTTTTTTCAGCGCGCGCGAAGCGCTTCGATCATCTTAGCCTCAACGATACCTTGCCCAAGCTCGTCCGGCACAACGCTCGCGTCCACGGGTCGGATATTGCACAACGCGAGAAAGAACTCGGACTGTGGAAATCGTACACGTGGTCCGACGTAAATGAGAACGTTAAACTCTGGGCACTCGGTTTCGAAATCCTGGGTGTGGCCCCCGGCGACGTCATTGCGATTATCGGCGACTCGCGACCGCACTGGATCGCCGCAGCGGTCGGTGCGCAAGCCGTGCGCGCTGCGAGCCTCGGGCTCTATCAAGACGGCCTCGATGCCGAGATAAACTTTCTCGTGTCATTTGCCGAGGCAAAAATCGTCGTTGCCGAGAACGAAGAGCAGGTCGACAAAATCCTGCGCGTGACAGCCGGCGTATCATCGGTCAAAGCCATCATTTTCAACGACCCTCGGGGCATGCGGAAATATACCGATCCGCGCCTGATACATCGTGACGTGCTTTTCGAGCGCGCGCGCCAACGCGAGCTCAATACGCCGGCTGCCTGGGACAGGCTTGTCGATGCCACCAAAGGCACTGATATTGCCGTGTTGTGCTCGACGTCCGGCACCACGTCGAACCCAAAACTCGTCAGCATCGCCGGCGGTCCTTTCATTCAGCATGTCGCCAATTACTGCGCGTTGTTGGATTTAGGACCGGACGACGAATACGTTTCACTGCTGCCTATGGGCTGGATCGGCGAGCAGTTCATGGCGCTCTTTCAGCCGATCGTTTGCCGCCACAGGCTCAATTTCGTCGAAGACCCGGCAACCGTGATGGCCGACCTGCGGGAAATCGCGCCAACCTTCATGTTCCTGGCGCCGCGCGTGTGGGAGCAGATCGCGGCCAACGTTCGAGCTCAAATGATGGACGCCACCAAGTTCAAGCAGCGCCTCTTCGACATCGCTTTCAAACTGGGCCTGCGTGCCGTCGATCGAGGTCGCACCAGCGGCCTGGCGCAAAAGCTCGTGTTGCGTGCGCTGCGCGACCGGCTTGGGTTCTCCCGTCTGCGCATGGCAAGCACGGGTGGTGCGGCCCTCGGCCCCGACACGTTCAAATTCTTCATGGCGATGGGCGTGCCGATGATGCAGCTTTACGGCCAGACCGAGCTTGGCGGCATCTACTGCACGCAACGGCTCGGCGATCGCGATTTCGACGGTGTCGGCAAAGGCTTGACGGACGACTACAAGATCAAGATCGCCAATGCTGATCCAAGTGGCGTCGGCGAAATCCTCAGCCAGCATCCCTATATGTTCGAGGGCTATTTCAAAGCGGCGGACGGCGCCAATAACGATCTGCGTGATGGCTGGATGCACACGGGCGATGCGGGTTACTTCAAACCATCCGGCCAGCTGGTTGTCATCGATCGCATGAAAGATCTGGCTTCGACGACGGCGGGCGAGCCGTTCTCGCCACAATACATCGAGAACAAGTTGAAGTTCTCGCCCTACATCAGTGAAGCTGTGATCCTCGGCGACCAGCGCGCATATCCCGCCGCGATCGTCTGCATCCGCTTCGACATCGTCTCCAAGTGGGCCGAACAACAGCGCATGGCCTTCACCACCTACTCGGACCTGTCGAGCCGCAAGGAAATCTACAACCTGATCTCGGGAGAGATCGAGCGCGTGAACTTATCGCTGCCGGCAGCCCAACAACTGCGGAAATTCGTGCTCTTGTACAAAGAGCTCGACGCCGACGATGGCGAGTTGACACGCACGCGCAAGGTTCGGCGCAGCGTGATTGCGGAGAAGTACGCGACGATTATTGATGCGATCTACTCGGGCGCAAACGAGGTCAAGGTCGATACCGAGATCGCTTTCCAGGATGGATCGAAGCAACGCATCCGCACCACGATGCCGGTTGCTTCATTGGCCGCAACGCAATCACAGGCGAAGTCGGCATGAACACAACGCTTCTCACGCAGCTCCTCGTCAACGGCATGATTGTCGGGGCGCTTTATGGCGTCGTCGCGATGTGTTTCGTGCTGATTTACAAAGCCAGCCAAGTCGTGAATTTCGCGCAAGGCGAATTTGTCTTGATCGGCGCTTGGGCCTGCTGGTGGCTGGTCGCCACCCTCAAGTTGCCATTCTGGGTTGGCTTTCCGGTGTGCCTCGTCTTCATGGCGCTGCTCGGAATTTTAGTTCAGACCGTGGTATTGCGACCGCTGATCGGCGAACCCGTGATCTCGATTGTGATGGTGACGATCGGTCTGTCGATTTTCTTCCAGGCATTGTTGAAGTGGATGTTCGGAGTATTCGTCCAGCCGTTTCCGCAAGTGTTTACGACGCAGAGCGTGCAGATCCTTGGGCTCAACGTCGAAAGCGCATACCTGATGAGTTTGGCGATATCGCTCGTCATCATGGTGGGCTTTGCCTACTTCTTCAAATTCTCGAAGATGGGTCTCGCCATGCGCGCCACCGCCTTCGATCAGCAAGCAGCCCAAAGCATGGGCGTATCAGTGCGGCGCGTATTTGCGACGGCGTGGGCAATCTCGTCAGTCGTGTCGGCGTTGGCTGGCGTCGTGGTCGGCTTGGTGTCGGGCGTCTCGGCGTCCGTCGCAACCGTCGGCGTTAAGGTATTCCCGGCAGTGATCGTCGGCGGACTGGAAAGCATTATCGGCGCGGTACTGGGCGGCTTGATTATCGGATTGTTGGAGGGTATCGCGCAGTTCGTCGACAGCGAATACCTACACTTCGGCAACCTGATTACGATTGCACCGTTCTACGCCATGCTCATCATTTTACTGATCAAACCATACGGTTTGTTCGGCACCAAAACGATCGAACGGGTGTAATCGAAGATGGCAATTTCGATGCGCCGGGCGGGCGACTTCCGCACAACATATCAAGCCGACAAGACGATCTTCCCGACGCGCGGATCGTTAATCGCCTTCTGTCTCGGTCTCACACTGCTGTGTATTTTGCCAATGCAGATTGGCGGTCAATCGATTGTTGCGTCGTATTGGCTGGCGATGATTATTCAGATCGCGATCTATGGCATCGCGGCGCTTGGCCTCAACATTCTCGTCGGATTCACCGGACAAATTTCACTGGGTCACGCCGCCTTCTTTGGCTTCGGCGCGTTCACGTCCGCCTACCTATCCGGCAAGCACGGCGTACCCGTCGCGCTCAGTATTCCACTTGCCGGTTTGGCGACCGGCTTGCTGGGCGTGATCGTCGGCATGCCGGCCGCTCGACTGAAGGGGTTGTATCTTGCGATCGCGACGCTTGCCTCGCAATTCGTCTTACAGGACTTTTTCAGTCGCGCGACGTGGTTCACTGGTGGCGCTGCTGGCGCTAACGCAGACTCATTCTCGCTCCTTGGAATGACGCTGAGTGGCGATCGCAAGTACTACTACGTCGTGATCTTCTATCTTGTGCTCATGTATGTGTTTGCGGCCAACCTGATGCGCACGCGCGATGGCCGCGCCATGATCGCAGTCCGCGATCACTATCTCTCGGCCGAGATCATGGGCATCAACCTCACGTATTACCGGTTACTCGCATTCGGCATTTCATCGCTATATGCGGGCGTCGCCGGAGCGCTGATGGCGCATTACACCGGCTTCGTGTCGGCTGAGGCGTTCGACCTGTTGCTCTCGATCAATTTCCTCGCGATGGCGATCATCGGTGGATTAGGCTCGGTAATGGGTAGCCTGATGGGCACCGCCTTCATCATGTTCCTGCCCGAGTTCATGCAAGGCATCGTCAAGTTCATACAGGGCCTGGGGATCGGCCAGAGCGCGGCCTTCAATGAGGGGCTCGCCTACATGAAGGAGATGGCGATCGGTCTCGCCATCGTGTTGTTCCTGGTGTTCGAGCCGGACGGGTTGGCCGCCCGCTGGCGCAAGATCAAGGCCTACTGGAAGCTCTACCCGTTCTCGTATTAGTCGTGTCTTTGAAACTTCGGAGGAATGTCCAATGAAAACAAAAACGATCCTATTGACCTCACTGATGGCCGGAGCGCTCGTCGCGGCGCCGGCGATGGCGCAGCAGAAAATCAAAGTCGGGAACCTGCTGGATCTCACCGGGCCAACATCCAGTACCGGCAAGATTTCCGGTCCGGGCAAGATTGACGCCTTCGCCTGGGTCAATGCCAACGGTGGCATCAACGGCAAAATGATCGACGTCGATTCCGTCGACTACAGCTACCAGACTCAGCGCGCCATTCAGCAGTACAAGAAGTGGAAGGACGAGGGCGTCATCGCCATCCAGGGCTATGGCACCAACGATACGGAAGCCATGGTCGGCTTCATCGCCGAGGATAAGATCCCGTACTTCTCGATGTCCTTCTCCGGTCATTTGACCGACCCGTCAGGCATTAGCCCGAAGGCAAAAGACGGCAAGATCAAAGTCGCGCCCTATAACTTCTTCATTGCGCCGTCCTACTCCGACGGCAACCGCGCGCTGATCCTGTGGGCCGCCCAGGACTGGAAGAAAAAGGGTGGGGCTGGCAAACCGAAGTATATCCATCTCGGCGACAATCATCCTTATCCGCTGGCACCGAAGGAAGCCGGTGAGGAGCTTGCCAAGGAAAGCGGCTTCGATGTCGTACCCTCGATTCAGTACGCTCTTGCCGGTGGCGATTTCAAAGCCCAGTGTTTAGCGCTGCAATCGTCAGGCGCGAACTACGCGTTCTTGGCCAACACGACAGGCGCTAACATCGCGCTGCTGCGTTCCTGCGCGACGGTCGGCGTCAACGTGCAGTTCATGGCCAACATTTGGGGCATGGACGAAGCCGGCATGAAGGCCGCCGGCAAGGCCGCCGACGGGTTGGTTCAGGTTCTCGGTCAGGCCCAGTGGGGCTCTGACGTGCCGGGAATGAAAGTGTTCCGCGCAATCTCCAACATGTCAGACCCGACCGGCAAAGCGTATCGGCCACTCCCCTATGCGACGGGTGCCTGCCACGTGCTGGTTCTTGCCGAAGCCATGAAGATTGCCGATAAGGCTGGCAAGCTCAATGGCCCTGGCATCAAGGAGGCGCTTGAGAACATGAAGGATTTCGTACCGTTCGGAACCGATGGCATGTGCGCCGCCGCGACCTGGACACCGACTGATCATCGCTCTGTCGATAAGGTCACGATCGGCCGCGCCAAAGTTGGCGGCGAGACCGAACAGGGAGAGGTCGGCGATCTCGTTGATAAAGGCGTGATCAAGTATGAAACCGTCACCACCATCAAGGTTGAGCGCAAGCCCGGCTGGCAGGGTTATTGATCGGCGCCTGAGCAACATGGAGGCGGGGCAAATGTCCCGCTTCCACAGCATCCGGAGTAAGTGATTGTCAGTCTCGACCGTCCCTTTGGCGATCCCGCCCAAAGCCTCTGCCAGCATTGCGCCCGATCTTCTCAAAATCGAGAATGTCGAGGTTGCCTACGACGACGTCGTACTGGTCTTACGGGGCATCAGCCTCAGCGTGCCCAAGGGAAAAATCGTCACCTTGCTCGGTCCTAACGGCGCCGGCAAATCGACGACACTCAAAGCCATTTCGGGGCTGCTCAAGTCCGAAAACGGCGAGATCATCGCCGGCGACATCAAATTCGACGGCGAGAGCATCGCCCATAAAGCGCCCGACAAGATCGTTCGTGGCGGCATCTTCCAGGTGATGGAGGGACGCCGCATCATCGGCGACATGACCGTTCTGGAAAATCTTAAAGTTGGTGCCTTCACCCGGCGTGACAAAGGCGTCGCCGACGACATCGAACTCGTTTATTCCTATTTTCCTCGCCTCAAGGAACGCACGGGGCTGGCCGGTTACCTCTCCGGCGGCGAGCAGCAAATGCTGGCGATCGGCCGCGCGATGATGGCTCGGCCAAAAATGATGCTGCTCGATGAGCCCAGCATGGGGTTGGCACCACTCCTCGTGCAGGAGGTGTTCGCAATCATTCAGAGGCTCAACAAGGACCTGGGAATCACGATGTTGTTGGTCGAGCAAAACGCAAACATGGCGCTAAGCGTTGCCGACTACGGCTACATCATGGAGTCGGGCAAGATCGTGCTCGACGGTACGGGTGCCGAACTTGCAAGCAACGAAGACGTCAAGGAATTCTACCTCGGCGGTGGCGGCCACACGCGCAAGAGTTTCAAGAACCTGAAATCGTTCCGCCGGCGCAAGCGCTGGCTCTGACACACACCCAACCAATTGCGAGTAACACCATGACCTATGAAGACCTCCTCTATGACGTGCGCGATGGCGCGGCCCACATCACCATCAATCGTCCGAAGGTAATGAACGCGTTTCGCGGCAAGACTTGCGAAGAGTTGATCCACGCATTCCAAAAAGCCGGCTGGGACAAGAACATCGGCGTCATCGTGCTAGGCGGCTCAGGTGATCGCGCCTTTTGCACCGGCGGCGACCAGAGCGCGCACGAAGGACAATACGATGGACGCGGCACCATCGGACTACCGATCGAGGAAGTCCAATCGCTGATCCGAGACGTGCCAAAGCCGGTGATCTGCCGCGTACAGGGTTACGCCATTGGCGGTGGCAATGTGCTGGCGACCATGTGTGACTTAACGATCGCATCGGAAAAAGCGATCTTCGGCCAGGTTGGCCCCAAAATGGGATCGGTCGATCCTGGATTCGGCACGGCCTATCTCGCGCGCGTCGTTGGTGAGAAAAAGGCACGCGAGATCTGGTACCTATGCCGCCGCTATACGGCCGCGGAAGCGCTCGCCATGGGACTCGTCAACGCCGTTGTCCCGCACGATCAGCTCGATGCCGAAGTCACCAAGTGGTGCGCCGAAATCATGGAAAAAAGCCCCACGGCGATCTCGATCGCCAAGCGCTCGTTCAATGCCGACAGCGAGAACATCCGTGGTATCGGCACCATGGGCATGCAGACACTCAAGCTCTACTACGACGGCGAGGAAAGCCGCGAAGGCGTCAACGCCTTCAATGAGAAGCGCAAGCCCAACTTCCGCAAGTTCGCGAAGTAATCGAGCGCACTCAGCCGCTGAAGTAGTTCGCTTTTAGGACCGACATCCACATGCACGCCCACGACGCCATCATGTCCCGCCGGTCGGTACGCCGGTTCCTCGCCACCCCTGTTCCCCGCCCGAGCTTGATGCGGATCTTGGAGGGGGCTGCGATGGCGCCCTCCGGCCACAACATTCAGCCGTGGAAAGTGTATGCGGTTGCCGGTGCCGCGAAGAACGAAATCTCGGCTGACATTTTGAAAGCGGCAGCCAACGATCCGGCCTCCGACCATCAGCCCGAGTTCGACTACTATCCCGTCAACTGGGTCGAACCCTACATCGGCCGCCGCCGCAAACTTGGCCACGAATTGTATGCGATGCTTGGGATCGGTCGCGACGACAAGGTGCGGCGCGAACAGCAGATGCTCGAGAACTTCAAGTTCTTCGACGCGCCCGTCGGCCTGTTTGTCACCTTCGACCGCCGTCTCGCCACCGGCACCTTCATGGACGTCGGCATGTTCATCGAGAACATTTTGATCGGTGCGCGCGGCGAGGGACTGGACACCTGCGGTCAGGCCGCTTTCAATTGGTATCACAAAGTAATCCGCCGTCATTTGCCAATGGACGACGGGGAGTTGCTGGCCTGTGGCATCGCGCTTGGCTATGCAGATCCAAACGCGCCAGAGAACAAATTGAAACCTGAAAAGATCGCAGTGTCAGACTTCACCACGTTCCTCGGCTTCGAGGACGCGTGAGCATGACGGCGATCGATCCAACCCTCAATGACGATCTGCGCGCATTGCAGGAAACGGCGACACGCTTTGCCCGCGAGAAAATCGCACCGCGGTACATGTCCCGCGAGAAGGAAGCGCGCGTCGAGAAATCCCTGGTCCGCGAAATGGGCGAGCTTGGATTGATCGCACCGGAGCTACCCGAAGCGCACGGTGGTTTGGACTTGCCGAGCCTCGCCAGCGGTCTTATCGCCGAAGCCATTGGCTATGCCGACATCAACGTTTCTTATTTGCAGATCCTCGGTTCGCTCAACGGCAAGATTATCGCTGAGCACGCCAATCCAGATCTCGCGAAACATTGGATTGGCCGCATTATCTCGGGCCAGTCGATCGTCTGCATCGGTCTCACCGAACCACGCGGCGGATCGGATGCGGCGAACCTCGTATTGTCGGCACGGCGCGATGGCAATAGCTACATTCTCAAAGGTGAAAAATCGTCGATCAGCATGGCCGATCAGGCCGATGCTTGCGTGTTGTTTGCCCGAACCGGCCGGCCGGAAGATGGCGCGCGCGGCGTCAGCGCCTTTCTGGTACCGATGGATACGCCGGGCATCACCACGCAACGCTACCGCGACCTCGGCAGTCACGCGATCGGCCGCTGCTCGATCTTCTTCGACGACGTTCGCATCCCAGTCGAAAATCGGCTCGCAGCCGAGGGCGCCGGATTTGTACAGGTGATGCAAGGCTTCGACTTCAGCCGCGCCTTGATCGGATTGCAGGTGATCGGAGCCGCGCAAGCCTCGCTCGATGAAACCTGGGCCTATGTTCAGGAACGCCAAGCATTCGGCGCACCTATCGCGAAAAACCAGGGCGTTACGTTCCCGCTCGCCGAAGCCGAGTCGATGCTGGCCGCGATCCGGCAGCTTTGTCTACATACCTTACGCCTGAAGGATACCGGCCTGCCGCATACCTCGGAAGCCGCCATGTGCAAATGGCTCGGCCCGAAGACCGCCGTCGATGTCATCCACCAATGCCTGATCACCAACGGCCATTACGGCTGGTCGATGGACCTGCCGCATCAGCAGCGCCTACGCGATGTGATGGGACTGGAGATCGGCGACGGCACCGCGCAAATTATGAAGATGATCATCGCCCGCCAGAAGATTGGCCGCCGGACATCGTAATTGGAAGGGACAGCCACTATGGCCACCAAAGATCAGACCATCGGCTTTATCGGCCTTGGCGCCATGGGACGCGGCATGGCGTCGAACTGCGTGAAGAAAGACTTCAAGCTCGTCGTATTCGACATCAAGCCGGAGCCGGTCGCCGGCCTCGTGAAGCTTGGGGCGACGGCCGCGAAGTCGGTTGCCGAAGTTGCAAAGTCTTGCTCGATCATCATCACCGTGTTGCCGACGGGACGCGAAGTCGACCAGATCGTGATGGGCGCGGATGGCATATTTGCGCACGCCAAGCCTGGTACACTGGTGATGGATTTATCGACCATCGATCCCGAGACGACAGACAAGATGCACGCCGAGGCCAAGCGCTTGGGGTTGAAGGCCGTCGATGCACCGATCGGACGTTTGGCATGGCATGCCGATCGCGGCGAAAGCCTATTCATGGTTGGCGCCGCACCGGCTGATTTCGAGATCGTCAAACCCCTGCTCGAAGCGATGGGCACGACGATCCACCATTGCGGCGCTGCCGGCACCGGCACGCGCACCAAGCTGATCAACAATTATCTCGCGATCATCTCGTGCCAGTTGAACGCCGAGGCGCTGGCATTGTCGCAGCGTTTCGGCTTGGACCTCGCGACGACGCTCGACGTCATCCACGGCACCACCGCGACCAACGGACAGCTCAAGATCAATTGGCCAAACAAGGTGCTCGCCGGTGACACATCACCCGGGTTCACGATCGACCTCGCGCATAAGGATTTGTCGCTGATCATGGGCGCTGCCAACGCTGCCCGCGTACCTTTGCCGGTGGCCGCCGCCGCCCGCGAAATGTTCTCGACCGCCCGCGCACGCGGTTACGGTGGCCAAGACTTTTCCGCCATGGGCGATTTGATGTGCGACCTGATCCAAGCCGAGTTGCCCCGGCTCAAGAAGAGCTGAAGGCGGCAGCAATCAGCGTTTCGACTTTGATGACTTTTCAGCGGGCTTCTTAGCAGCGGCCGCCGACGCATGATCATGGCTATGCCCGCAATCGGGCCCGTGTTCGTGATGATGATCGTGGCCATCATCATGCCCATGATCATGATTGCAACCGGGGCCATGCACGTGCGCTTCGGCTTGCGGATCGATCAGCACCGCCGCCATTGTACGCTCAATGGCGATCGAAGCGTCGCGCGTTGCATCGGGCGCTTCGATCGCAAGGCACATGATTTCTGACGCCAGTCGAATATCATCGACTTGCCCCAGATAGTGGCGACGCAACCGACCCTGGCGATCGAACAGCAGCAGCGTCGGCGTGCCACGCATCTCGTAGGCTTCCATTGTCACCGGTAATCCGTGACCGTTTGGTTTGTCCGCCGCGATCGGAAACGGCCAACGGTATTCGTGCACGAACGCTTCGAGCGCTGCTACCGTCATCGCATCGTGATGCTCGAACACCGTGTGCAAGCCGATCACCGCGACCTCGGCGAAATTGAACCGTTCGGTCAGCTTCTTGGCCTGCGGCAGCGCATGGGACACGCACCCGGGACACAACATCTGGAACGCCAGCACCACGACTACGCGCCCACGCAGCATTTCGAGCGTGAGCGGCGACTTGGTGTTGACCCACTTTTCGACTTGCAGCCCGGGTGGCTTTTCTGGATTGAACATGAGGCGCTCCTGAGCGGTGTGAATTGGGCCAGGGTTGCTTAGCCCGACCGGCGCCTTCAGTTCAAGCCGGTGGTATCGCGCCCTTGCGCTCGACAATCATGCGATATTGCTCGGGCTCGCGATGACGCGCGAAATTGAAGGTCGAAGCCTTGTAGCTATTGCACTCGTCGAGGTCGCAGCGGGCAACAACCAGCTCATCGGCTTGGCTCAGTGCTTGCGCCACGATCACCCCGGATGGCGCGATGATCGATGACCCGCCGATCATCTCGCAACCTTCCTCGACGCCGCACTTGGCGACGCCGACGACCCAGGTTCCGTTGGCATATGCGCCGCCCTGCATGCACAGTTGATTGTGGAATTCGGACAGCCGATCGTGATCGGGCGCGGGCGGATTGTGCCGCGGCGTGTTGTAGCCGAGCAGGACCATCTCGACGCCCTGCAGGCCCATGACGCGGTAGGTCTCCGGCCAACGCCGATCGTTGCAGATCGCCATGCCCATATTACCGCCGAACGCCTTCCACACCGGCCACGATAGGTTGCCGACCTCGAAATAACGCTTCTCCAGATGCTGGAAAGCGCGCCACGGCTCATGCTCGGCATGGCCCGGTAGATGGATCTTGCGGTACCGGGCGATGAGTTTGCCGGTGCCATCGACGAGGATCGACGTGTTGTAGCGGTGGGTTTCCGCGCCGATACGCTCCAACTCCGCGAAGCCGAGATAAAATCCGATGCCGAGCCGTTTGGCTTCGTTGAAAAGCGGCGCGGTAACATTCGACGGCATTTCGGTTTCGAAAAAGCTGTCGATCTCAGCCTGGTCTTCCATGAACCAGCGCGGGAAGAACGTTGTGAGTGCCAACTCGGGAAACACCACGAGCGTACAGCCGTGACGGGCCGCCTCACGCAACAGAACGAGCAAACGTTCGACAACATCGGCGCGCGAGTGACTGCGTTGGATCGGCCCTAGTTGGGCGGCACCGACGGTGATGATACGGCTCATGATCCCAAAACCTCCTGCGCGGATTTTCCAACCACGCTTTCATAAATGCCAGCGTCGGTATCGCCCTCGGTGCCGATCAAGAGCACGCGCGACGTTCCATCGAGTTGAAGTGCCGCGCTAAGATCTGGGCGATCACGCAGCGCCAGCATCGCCCCCAGGCCGCCACCGCTGCACTCACCGGCGACTATCGCTCGATCACCGGCAACCGGTGACGCGAACCGGCGCATACCCTCAAGCGCAAATTGATCGTCGATCGCGATCGCTGCCGACGCGCCATTGCGAAGCACCGGCCACGCCAGCGTCGAGACTTCGCCGCAGCTGAGGCCCGCCATCACCGTTTCCTCGGTGATTGCAACATCGGTACGCTCACCCGCTTCGATGCTGCGATACACGCAGTCGGCACGCGTTGGCTCAAGCACGATGAAGAATGGTCGTTCACCCGGCGGCCGGCTCCCCGCAGGGCGAGCGCCGAGTGCAAAAGCGCTGATCCAGAATTGCGCCAACAGCGCACTAGCCAGCCCACCCACACCAGCTGGTGCGAACACATGTGTTGGGGGTGCGCTCGACTGCGCCAAAACTTCACGCGCAATGACAGCATAACCGCTGGTGATGTCGCGCGGCACATCTTCGTAATCCGGCGTGCCGGTGTCCTGCACCACGAACCAACCGCTCTTGGCCGCTTCAGAAAACGTATGCCGAACGCTGTCATCATATCCGCCACCGACCCGGATCACCTGTGCGCCATAGGCGGCAATTGCCTGCCCGCGCGCTTCGCTCACCGTCTCGTGGATGAAGATCACGCAGCGGCAACCGAACGTGCGTGCGCCCCACGCCACCGAGCGCCCGTGATTGCCATCCGTTGCCGAGGCGACGGTGATACCTCTGGTGATTTCGCGCCAGCGACCGGTCGCCAGATCCTTCGATGTTATCGGCGTTGTCACGCCGCGACGGGCGAGTTCCTTCGCCAGCACCCGCATCACGGCGTAGGCACCACCAAGCGCCTTGAAGCTGTTGAGACCAAAGCGATGCCGCTCCTCTTTGTAAAGGAGTTCGCCAATGCCGAACTCGCGAGCGAGCCCCGGCAACGACACCAGAGGCGTCGGCGCGTAACCCGGCCAGCTCGATATCTCGGCGTAAGCCGCATCGAAGCCGGAGGCCGGCAGCACCCGGTCGAGATCGCCAGGGTAGCGCAACTGACGATCGACTGCGCTGCTGTTCAAGGCAACGCGAACAAGGTCGGTCTTAGTGTCAGGCATGCAGATACTCCACGGCATTTGCCCTCTCCCCCTACGCTAGGGGGAGAGGGGATGAGCTTTACCCCCGCAGATGACACGATGCGAAGTGACCCAGCATCACCTCCTTCAGCGGCGGTGCTTCGACAAAACACCGCGCAAAGGCGTACGGACAGCGCGTATGGAAATGACACCCGTTCGGCGGATTGATCGGGCTCGGCACATCACCTTGCAGAATGATGCGCTTCGACTTTATCGTCGGATCGGGCACCGGGACCGCCGACAACAGCGCTTCCGTATAAGGATGCTGCGGCTTGGAAAACAGCGCCTTCTTCTCGGCGATTTCGACGATGCGCCCGAGGTACATCACGGCAACGCGATGCGAGATGTGCTGCACCACAGCCAGATCGTGCGCAATGAACAGGTAGGACAGCCCGAACTCGGCTTGCAAATCGATCAACAGGTTGATCACCTGCGCCTGCACCGACACGTCGAGTGCCGACACCGGCTCGTCACACACGATCACCTTCGGATTGAGCGCCAGCGCGCGGGCAATCACGAGACGCTGTCGCTGACCGCCGGAAAATTCGTGCGGATAACGGCTGAGTTGATCCGGACGCAAGCCCACTTTCTGAAACAACCAGGCGACGCGATCAGCAATTTTGGCGGCCGGCCAATGCTCGAAATTCCGCAGCGGTTCGCCGACGATATCGACCGCCCGCATCCGCGGATTGAGCGAGGAATACGGATCCTGGAACACCACCTGCAGACCGCGCCGCTCGGCCCGCATTTCGCGGCGCGTCAGCGCGTCTATGCGCTTGCCGGCAAGTGTGATTTGCCCCTCGGTCGGCTCGATCAGACGCAGGATGAGCTTACCGGCCGTCGATTTACCGCAACCGGATTCACCGACCAGACCCAACGTTTCTGCAGGTCCGATCGCGAAGCTCACGCCATCGACGGCTTTGACCGCGCCGCCAGATAACCCAAGAAAACCTTTGCGGATTGCGAAATGCTTCTTGAGATTGGTGACCTCGAGAACCGGCGTTGCCACGTTTGAACTAGCGTCGTTCATGCGGCACCTGCAATGAGACGATCGGATTCCCAACAAGCAACGGTATGCCCGCCGCCCTTGTCCTCCAAAAGCGGATAGGACGTGCGGCACTGCTCGGTCGCGTAACTGCAGCGCGGCGCAAAAATACAACCGGGTATCGCTTCTCGCAAAGATGGGACGACACCCGGAATTTCGGCGAGGCGAATCTTGGTCGCATCAACACCCGCCAGCCTCGGGACTGATCCGAGCAGCGCGCGCGTGTATGGATGACGCGGCGTCGCAAACAACGTAGCGACCGGCGCTTCCTCAACCTTGCGTCCGCCGTACATCACGACCACGCGCTGCGCCATCTCGGCAACGACGCCTAAATCATGCGTGATGAGAATGATCGCCGATCCGGTCTTCTCGTTCAGTTGCCGCATCAGATCGAGGATCTGCGCCTGCACTGTCACGTCGAGCGCGGTCGTCGGCTCGTCGGCAATCAGCAGCTTTGGCGAACAGGCGAGCGCCATCGCGATCATTACGCGCTGACGCATGCCGCCGGACAACTCGTGCGGATACTGGCGCACGCGCCGCTCCGGCTCGGGAATACCGACGAGCTTCAGGCTATCGACGGCTCGTTTGGTCGCCTGACCGGTGTCGAGCCTTTGATGCAATATCAACGCTTCGCTGATCTGATGGCCGATTGTCAGCACCGGATTGAGCGAAGTCATCGGCTCCTGGAAAATCATCGAGATATCGTTGCCGCGGATCTTGCGCATGTCGGCTTCGGACACGTCGATGAGATTTTTTCCACCGAACATCACGCGACCGACGCTACGTCCGGGCGGGTCCGGGATCAGTCGCAGGATCGACATTGCGGTGACCGACTTGCCGCAACCGCTCTCGCCGACAATGGCTAGAACCTCGCCTTCGTTCACATGAAACGAGATACCATCGACCGCGCGAACGATGCCACCGGACGTGCGAAAATGGGTGCGTAGATTTTCGACTTCGAGTAGGGCCATCGCTCAGTGCCCCTTCTGCGCGCGCGGATCGAACGCATCGCGTAGTCCATCGCCGAGCAGGTTCACCGCCAGCACGGTGACTGATAGAAACAGCGCCGGGATCATGACGATGTAGGGCTTTACTTCCCACACCGCGCGGCCCTCGGCCATGATGTTGCCCCACGATGGGATTGTCGGCGGCGTGCCCGCACCGATGAAAGACAAGATCGCCTCGACGATCATGGCCGACGCACAAATGTATGTCGCCTGCACCGTCATCGGCGCAATGGTATTCGGCAAAATGTGCCGCCAGATGATCATCGGCATGCGGGTGCCGGATGCGATCGCCGCATCCACGTACGGCTGCTCGCGCAGTGTCAGCACCACACCGCGAACGAGCCGGGCGACACGTGGCACCTCGGCGACCGCAATCGCGAGAATCACGTTCTTCACGCTGGCGCCGCTGAACGCCATCATGGCGATGGCGAGCAGGATCGGCGGGATCGACATTAAGCCGTCCATGATCCGCATGACAATCGCATCAGCGAAACGCGAGAACCCGGAAAACAGTCCGATCAGCAGACCGACGATCGAGGCCAAAATCGCCACCGAAAAGCCAACGAGCAGCGACACGCGGGTGCCATACAGTACGCGAGAATAGAGATCGCGGCCGATCTGGTCGGTGCCGAACCAGTACTCGGCCGACGGCGCACGGTTGCGTTTGGCCGGCGCGATCGCGGTCGGGTCAACCGGCGTCAGCAACGGCGCAAAAATCGCGATACCGAGCAGGATTAGCAATAGCGTTCCACCGATTACGATGTTGGGGTGATGGACGACGAAACCCATCACCCGGCCACGCTTCTTCGTGGGCGGATAAACGTCGCCGATGGGCGCGCCCTGAGCACCCTTGAACTGCGAGGTTTGCGGCACCGTATTCAATATCTGATCCTCGGGTCGAGTACGGTATAGAGCAGATCGATCAACAGATTGACCAGCACGTAGACGAACGAGAACAGCAGCACGACGCCTTGGATCACTGGATAATCACGCCGCAAAATCGAGTCCAATGTCAGTCGCCCGAGGCCCGGAATCGCGAACACGCTTTCGGTGACGACGGCACCGCCGATCAGCAATGCCATGCCAATGCCGATCACGGTGACGATCGGCACAGCGGCGTTCTTTAGGGCATGCAGGAATAATATCTGGTATCGGCCGACGCCCTTGGCGTGCGCGGTGCGGATATAATCCTGGCTCAAAATTTCCAGCATTGACGCACGGGTGATGCGCGCAATCAAAGCGATATAAATGAAACCGAGCGCAACCGACGGCAGGACCAGGTTATTGAGCCACGGCCCGACGCCCTTGCTCAATGGGGTGTAGCCCTGAACCGGGAACCAATCGAGTTGCAGAGCGAAAACATAGATCATCACGTAACCGATAACGAACACCGGCGCGGAAAAACCGACGACCGCCGTTGCCATAATCGCGCTATCGATCCAGGTGCCGCGCTTCCACGCCGCGATCACGCCCATCGGCACGGCTATTGAAATCGCCAAAACCAAGGTCAGCAACATCAACGATAACGTAGGTTCGATCCGTTGAGCGATCATGCCCGACACTGGCAGCTTGGTCAGGATCGACGTGCCCAGATCACCGTGCAGGATGCCCCAGGTCCACTCACCGAAGCGAATATGAAACGGCCGATCCAGGCCCATCGCCGTGCGGATGCGGGCAATGTCTTCAGCGGTTGCTTGATCACCGGCGTTGCCAGCTGCCGGGTCGGACGGGTCGAGATAGATCAGCGAGAACACGATCAGAGCGACGATCGCCACTACGGGGATCGTCGCCAGGATGCGTCTCAGGATGTAGGTCAGCATGCCGGGTAGTGCCTTACAGGTAGCGTCTGCGAGGCTCATAAGGGCGAGAGCCTCTATAATAAACCCATCCCTTGTAGGTTAGGTTAGCGCGCTCGCTTGCGCGCATAACTCAACACTTCAGAACGACCCCAAGTTGTTGGGTTAGCGCGCTATGTGCGCAGCCTAACCCAACATTTTTCCGCGAGCATAGTTGTTGGGTTACAGCCGCGCGTGCGGCCTAACCCAACCTACGCGCCTCAAGCCTTCTTGACGTCCCAGATGAATGGCAACGGGCCCTTCACAATTCCAGTGATGTTGGTCCGCCACGCCTGATAAACTTGGAAGAAGCCGGTTGGCGCGTAAACGCCATTCGCGAACGCTTCCTTGTTCAAACGAGCGACGGCCGCCTTTTCCTCGTCGAGATTCTTAGCGTCGAACCAGGCGCCGACTTCCTGCTCGACCGAGGGAACATTTGGCCAGCCGAACCATGCTTTATCGCCGTTCGCACGAATTGCGGAGTACACCGCCGGGTTCACGCAATCGGCGCCGGCATGCCAGGTGTGGAACATGTTCCAGCCACCGGCGGCACCTGGCGGTTCCTTCTTGGCGCGCCTTGAACCGACAGTACCCCAGTCGGTCGCCACGAAGTCGACCGTCATGCCAATCTTCTTCAGCAGGTCGGCTGTCACATCGCCAAGTGCCTTGGTGATTGCCTGATCCTGAGCGACGAGGCACGTCACCGGCTCACCTTTATAGCCGCTCTCCGCCAGCAACTTTTTCGCCGCTTCGATATTGCGCGGCCCCTTGAGAATGTCACCACCTTCTTCCGAGTATAGCGGCGTGCCGGGCGTAAAGAAGCTCGGCATCGTTTTCCACATCGCGGTGTCGTCACCGATCAACGCGCGCATGTAGTCTTCCTGGCTCAGTGCGGTGAGAACCGCCAGCCGCGCCTTCACGTTGTTGAAGGGCGCGTGCAGATGGTTGAACCGGAAGGATCCGATATTGCCGAGTGGATCGGCCACATCGACCATCAAGTTCTTGTTCTTCTTGAGCACTGGTGCGAGGTCGGTCGGCGCGATTTCCCACCAATCGACTTCGCCGTTCTGCAGTGCGGCCGACGCCGTTGCCGCATCTGGCATGATGATCCACTCGAGCCGGTCGATGTAGATTTTCTTGCCACCCGATAGCCAGTTCGACGGCTCGGAGCGCGGCACATAGTCCATGTTCTTCTCGAACACCGCCTTGGCGCCGGGCACCCACTCACTCTTGTTGAACTTCATCGGGCCGGAGCCGACATATTCGGTGATCTGCTGGAACGCGTCGGTCTTGGCAATACGCTCCGGCATGATGAACGCACACGGCGTGTTGTTCTTGCCGAGCGCCAGCAGCATCTTCGGGAACGGCTTCGACAATACCCACTTGAACGAACGGTCGTCGATGACCGTCAGTTCCTTCTGAATCGCGAGGATCAACGTGCCCATCGGATCGCGCTTGGCCCAGCGTGCGAGACTTGCAACGCAGTCCTTCGCCGTAACTTTCTCGCCGTCGTGCCACTTAAGGCCATCACGCAACTTGAAGGTCCAGGTCAGACCATCGGCGGAGACTTCCTCACTCTCGGCCATCTGACGCTTTGGCGATAAATTGTTGTCGACACCATAGAGCATGTCCCAAACCATCGCCGACGCATTGCGCACGACGTACTGCGTGCCCCAGATCGGATCGAAGTTGGCAAGGTTGGCTTGCGGCACGAATTTCAGAGTTTTTGCTGCCGCACCTTGCGAGAGCGCCGGCATTGGGAACCCGCCCAATCCTATGAGACCCGCTCCACCGATACCCTTAAGCGCTGTTCTACGATTGACCGTCAAGTGAACCTCCCTGAGCACGCCCTTTTGCAAAATCGAACCTTGAGGGTCGCATTGATTTTCCGCAAGCGCAATAACCGCCCATAAATTGAGCGGCGCGCAGAAAAATTATGCTGTTGCTTGGATGTTTAACGAGCGGCTGTCTTGATTTGCAGGCTAGCGCTGCGCTTTAGCGAGGCGACGGTAGACTGGCAAAGCTGGGCTTCGGCCCATCGGCCTCAGCACCAGCCTACAATTGAGCTTGCTCAGCCAAAACTCGGCCCGAACTTGTTCGAACGCGGGAAGCCCTTGGGCACCAGCAATCCGGCCTGCGCGCGAGCGCCGACCCAATCCTTCAAGTCCGAGATTGGCAGCGTGAAGGTACGATTGGCACCGTCGAGCCACGTCAGTCCTTCCTTCTTCACGAACACGCGCACGTCCGAGATGCCGCCGTCCTTGTAGCGCTGCAGGATGACGCCCTTGCCGCGCGTCATTTCACTCAGCTCTTCACGGGTGAAGATGATCATCTTGCGGTTCTCGCCAACCACGGCGATCATGTCGCCGCTGGCTGGTACGCAGACCTTGGCTTCGTCCGGCTCGGAGACATTAAGCACTTGTTTACCCTTGCGGGTCGACGCCAAAACCTCGTCTTCCGGTACGATGAACCCATAACCCGACGTAGAGGCCACCAGCAGCTTGCGGCCCGGCTCGTGCACGAACATTTCGAGGAAGGCGTGGTTCTCCTCGACATCGACCATCAAGCGCACCGGCTCGCCGTGACCACGGCCGCCTGGCAGTTGATCGCCGGCCAGCGTATAGAAGCGACCGTTGGTTGCGAAGATGATCAACTTGTCGGTCGTGAACGCTTTCACCGCTCGCTTGAGTTCGTCGCCTTGTTTGAATTCGAGCTTCGATAGATCGTCCTGGTGGCCTTTCATTGCCCGGATCCAGCCCTTCTCGGACAGAATTACGGTGATCGGCTCCTTCTCGATGAACGCGGTTTCTAGATCGATGGTGATTTCGGGCGCGATTTCGAACTGAGTCCGGCGGGCACCAAGCTCGGTCTTCTTCGAATAGCGCTCGCGCGTCGCCTTGATCTCGGTCGAGATCCGGTCCCACTGTTCGTCGTCGGATGCCAACAACTGCTTCAACGCGCGCTGCTCGGCCGACAACTTGTCGTGCTCGGCGCGAATCTCGTGCTCTTCGAGCTTCGACAACGACCGCAGGCGTAAGTTGAGGATCGCCTCGGCCTGCACATCGCTGAGCGTGAATGTGCTGATCAGGACCTGCTTCGGCTCGTCCTCGTAACGGACGATGCGGATCACCTCATCGAGATTGAGGAAGGCGATCAGATAGCCATCGAGCACTTCGAGACGATGCGCGATCTTGGCCAGCCGGAAGTTCGTCCGCCGCACCAGCACTTCGACGCGATGTTCCAGCCACTGGCCAAGAACTTCCTTCAGGGACAGCACGTTCGGTATCTGTCCGGCCGACAGCACGTTCATGTTGAGGCCGAAACGAATCTCCAATTCCGACACGCGGAACAGGCTCTCCATCATCACGACCGGATCGACCGTGCGGGACTTCGGCTCGATGACCAGACGCACGATTTCGGCGCTTTCATCGCGCACGTCGCCAACAAGCGGCAACTTCTTCTCGGCAATCAGATCGGCAAGCTTCTCGACCAGCTTGCCCTTCTGCACTTGATAGGGGATCTCGGTGATGACGATCTGATAGCCGCCGCGGCCGGTATCCTCCTTCTCCCACTTGGCGCGCAGACGGAAGCCGCCACGCCCCGTGCGATACGTCTCGATAATGCTTTCGCGCGGTTCGACCAGCACACCGCCGGTTGGGAAATCTGGCCCCGGCACGAACTCGACGAGCTTCTCGATGGTGGCGTTCGGGTGCTTGATCAGGTGCAACAGCGCCGCGCACAGCTCATCGACGTTGTGCGGCGCGATATTTGTCGCCATGCCGACCGCGATGCCCGACGAACCGTTCGCCAGCACGTTCGGGAACGCTGCCGGCAATACGACCGGCTCGTTTTCCTTGCCATCGTAGTTGGGCCTGAAATCAACTGCGTCCTCATCGAGACCATCGAGGATTTCGACCGACGTGCCGCTGAGGCGGGCTTCGGTATACCGGTCGGCAGCGGCATTATCGCCGTCGATGTTGCCGAAGTTGCCCTGACCATCGACCAGGGGATAGCGCACGGAAAAATCCTGCGCGAGCCGCACCAGTGCCTCGTACAGCGCCAGATTGCCGTGCGGATGGTATTTGCCCATCGCCTCGCCGACGATGCGGGCGCATTTCATGTAATTCGACGGCGGCTCGAGGTTAAGCCGCTGCATCGTAAAGAGAATACGCCGATGAACAGGTTTCAAGCCGTCGCGCACGTCGGGCAGCGCGCGATGCATGATGGTCGACAGCGCATACGCGAGGTAGCGCTCCTCGATCGCATCCTTGAGGTCGATGCCTTCGACATTCCCGCCGTTCGACGAGCCGGAGTTTGGTGGAATCGGTTTGTTGTTCATGAGCCGGTGTTAGCGCGCCCTGGGTTGCAGCTCAACCCGGTGTGGCGCGTTGTCCTCAGGTGGGTGTCGAGATGAGGATGCCGCCCGCTTTTCGACAGACTTGATTATTTTCTCCCCGCGCGTTCCCGGAAAGGACGCGCTTGCGGGCTTGTCCGGGATCTCTACCTGTCGAGGTGAGGCGCGACTGCTTAATACTCGAAACCTTCCTGCCGAACAGCCGCACCGAAAAGGTCAGCCCAGGTTGGATTCATAGACTCGACCAACAGGATCTTCCAATCCCTTCGCCATCGCTTCATCTAACGCTCACGGCGCAACGCTGATTCGGCACAGTCATGTTCTTCGAAATACACGAGGCGACCCGCCCATTATCGCTTGGTGAAACCATCGAGGACGCGTTCGCGGTGCTCCCATGACCGGCCTGGAAGATCGCTGGTCACGCCGACGTAAAGCACGCCTCGTGGTACGCTAGCGGTTATGTAGACAAAAAAAGCCTTTGTCGGACGATCTGACATGCCGCCAGACTAGCGGACAATTCAGGCCGGTAAAGATCCCGGACAGCCGCGCGTCAAATATTCGAACAAACTGCGAGACCGAGGCGCGGCTTCCGGGAACGCGGTTGAGGGAGGCAAGGCGATCCTAAAGTCGAAATTCAGACGATCCGACGGACGTGTCACCACCAACACCACTCCCTCCCGCGCGTTCCCGGAAAGGCCGCACTTGCGAGCTTGTCCGGGATCTTTACCTGTCAATTGCTGCCCGGAAATTTCTGTCCCACCTCACCCCTCCACCCGCCCGATATGCTGCGCGATCAGCCGCCCGACTTCCGCTGCGTGGGTGGCGATCATGAAGTGGGCGGCGCCTTCGATCACCACGAACTGCGCGCCCTTGATGCTTGACGCCAACAGCTCGTTCGCCCGTTGCGCCACCGGATTGCTGGTGCTGCCAGTAATCACCAAGACCGGAATATCGATCGCACCTAACACCGCAGCCTATGGTGCAAAACCGTAAGCGCTTACCCAATCGATGAGATTGACGGCGGTCGTCTCCATCGCATAGTTGCGCACTTTCGGCGGCCATGACGCGAACGTGCCAAGCCCGCCATAAAAGTCGATCATCAAGCCTATGGCGTCGGCTTGCCCGGCCTTAAACGCGGCGAAATACTGGTCGGTCATTTGCTGGAATCCGCGATAGTGCTCGAACTCCCCCCGGTCACGCAGGATTTCGACCGCTGGCGCTTCGACGATCACCAGGCTTTTCAGCGAGACGCGATTACGCACCGCTACGGCGAGCGAAATCAACGCGCCGAACGAGTGGCCAACCAAGTGCACACCGCCGCCGGCCTTGGCGATCACCGCTTCGACAATCTCAGCCTCATGATCGATCGAGGGGTCGCGCGCGGTGCGACGCTCAGCCGTGCCGCCATAGCCGAGTAAGCTCGTCGTCACGCGGCGAAACTGGCCATTCCAGGTTGCAGCGATCGGCCGCCACGCAGCGCCAGTGCTGCATGAGCCGGGAACCAGCACGATCGTCGGGCCTGCACCGGTTTCATCGTAATCGATCAGACCGCCGGGATCTTCGATCATGACGCGCCCATCCAAACATTCGAACCGCGGTTAAGCTAGCGCGTCAGGGCGGGCCACGGAACCCCTTAGGCGATGCCACCATCCTGCAAGCGGTAATACGTAATGATCGCCGACAGATAGGCGCGATGGAATGTATGCAGCGGTAACGCCTTCACCGGCGTCAGCGGCACCGGCAGCGCATCGGGGTTGCCCGTCGCGATATAGTCCGCCATCGCCTGCCCCATCGCGGTCTGCAGGCCGATGCCACGCCCCATGCAGCCGATATCGACCAGCAACCCTGGCGCCGGCTCGTGCAAATGAGGCAAAAAATCGCGGGTGATCGCGACGCGCCCGCACCACCGATGCGCGATTTCGACGTCGCGCAACTGCGGAAACATCTTGACGGCCACACGCTCCAGGTGGCCCCAATCGTCATTCGACTTCGGCTCGCGAAACGGTCCGCGTCCACCCATCAGCAAGCGCCCTTCGTGGTCGAGCCGGAAATAGAACAGCAGGTTGCGCGTGTCGGACGTCACCTACCCTTCCGGTAGAATCGTGCGGCGCAGATTGTGCGACAGCGGCGCGGTCGCGATCTGATATGAATTCGGCGCGATGATGCTTTTGCGCAAACCCGGCAGCAGATCGCCGGTATAACCGTTGGTCGCCAGCACCACTCGGGAGGCCAACACGCGCGCGCCGCCTGACGTCGTGACGACCCATTTGGAACCCTCACGCTTCAAGCTGACGACCGGGCTCCGGCCGTGCACTTTCGCACCGGACTTGATGGCTGACGCACACAACGCACGCATGTAAGCCAATGGCTGAATGCCACCACCGCGCGGATCGAGCCAGCCGCCGAAATATTTGCCGGTACCAACCAGCCGTTCGGATTCTGACCTGCCGAATGAGCGCGCACCCGTCACACCCAGCCGGCTCCATTGCGCAGCGCGCCGCTCGACTTGGGCCATTCCCTCTGCCGTGTGTGCACCCTGGATCCAGCCTGCCCGGATGCGCGGCACATCCATCGCGTGCTTGTCGATCAAATCGAAAACGGCATCCGCGGTGCTGGCGGCAAACGTCACCAAACGCCGCCCGCGCTCCTCGCCGAACTTCGCGATCAACTCGTCGGGATCGTACTTGAGCCCCGGAATGACTTGCCCGCCGTTGCGGCCTGAGGCGCCCCAACCCGGCTCGCGCGCCTCGAGCACGACCACGGATGTGCCAGCTTCCGCCAGATGCAACGCCGTCGACAGGCCGGCATACCCGCCACCGACGACGCAAACATCGGTCGTGGTGCTTTCCTGCAAGGGCGGCGCCGGCACGGGCGGCGGCGCGGTCGCAGCCCATAGCGAGGGTTCAAGCGGGAAGGGCTCGGCCATGTTCGTTTTGCCTCAAATCGGGTGCAGCACGCGGGCCAGAAAATCCTGCGTGCGGGGATGCTTCGGCGCACTTAGAACCGCCTTGGCGCTGCCTTCCTCGACGATCAGACCGCCATCGAGAAACAGCACGCGGTCGGCGACCTCGCGCGCGAAGCCCATCTCGTGGGTGACCACAACCATCGTCATGCCGTCTTCGGCCAATTGACGCATCGCACCCAACACTTCGCCAACGAGCTCCGGGTCGAGCGACGATGTCGGCTCATCGAACAGGATCGCCTTCGGCTGCATCGCAAGCGCGCGGGCGATCGCCACCCGTTGCATCTGTCCACCCGACAGTTGCGCGGGATAAGCATCGGTCTTGTCGGCGAGCCCGACACGCGCCAGCAACGCCCGGCCGCGCTCGCGTGCCTCAGCCACCGGTTCACCCTTCACATAGATCGGCCCCTCGACGACGTTCTCCAGCGCCGTTCGATGCGGAAACAAATTGAACCGCTGGAACACCATCGCGATGTTGGTGCGGATCGTTTTGATTGACGGTTTGGTGCGATCGACGCGCACACCATCGACCATTATGTCGCCCTGCTCGTAGCCTTCCAATCCGTTGATACAGCGCAGGATGGTCGACTTGCCCGAGCCTGATGGCCCAATAATACAGACGACCTCACCCTGGGTCACGCGGGCGTCGATCCCGCGCAGCACCTCGTTGGCGCCAAATCGTTTGTGCACGTCACGAAGATCGATCACCGCATCATCTCCGCTGCGTGCCGAGGCGACGCTCCAACCACCCGACCAGAATAATGAGCGGCACGCTCATGCACAGGTAGAGCAGCGCGACGAGCGTAAACACCGTTGTGTTCTTGAACGTCGAGGATGCGATGATCTGGCCTTGCAGGGCCAGTTCCGCGACGGTGATGGTCGAAGCTTGCGACGAGTCTTTCAGCATCATGATCATCACGTTGCCGTAGGGTGGGATCATGATCTTGATGGCTTGCGGCAGGATCACCCGGCGCATCATCATAGCCCAACTCATGCCGATCGACTGCGCGGCCTCGGTCTGCCCGTGGTCGATCGCCTCGATGCCGGCGCGGAAGTTCTCCGCCTGATAGGCCGAATACGCAATGCCGAGTCCGATGATCGAGGCTTGCATTGCGGTCAGCCTGATGCCGAACTCCGGCAGCACGAAGTAGATATAGAACAACTGGATCAGGATCGGGATGCCGCGGATCGTATTGATGACGACCTTGGCCGTTGTCTCCAAGATCCAAATGCCGGACACCCGCATCATCGCCCACATGATGCCGAGCACCGTCGACAAAGCGAGCGAGCCCAGTGCGACAATCACCGTGAGCTTCACACCTTGCAACAATATCGGCAGATATTCGGGCGCGTCCTTCCAGAAACCGGTCATGGGCGCGATTTCACCCGGCCGATTATTCTAATCCCCACTTAACGAGGATCTTCTTGGTGGTGCCGTCCTTGGAAAGCTTGTCGAGCGCAGCATTGACCCTGGCCAGCAACGCGTCGTCACCCTTGCGTACCGACATGCCGATCGAGCCCGGAATCGTGGTCTTGTAGGACTTCACCAGCCGGACGTTCGGGAACAACCCCTGCGTCAGGTTGTAGGCGGCAATCGGATAATCGGCGACGCCCGCCTTGAGACGGCCGTTGTTGATGTCGGCCAGAATGTCCTGGATCGTCTTGTAAACTTTGACCTCCGTGAACAAGCCAGTCTTCTGCAGTGGCTCGACGTACACGGTCCCGACCTGGGCGCCGATCGCCTCTCCCTTGAAGGCGTCCAACGTTACGTGCTCGCGGGTATCCGTGGTCGGCACCAGCAAAGCCTCACCATACGAATAGATCGGTGTCGAGAACGTCACCACTTCAGAACGCGCTGGCGTAATGTACATGGCGGCCGAAATGAGATCGACCTTGTTGGCGGTCAGTGCTGCGATCAGCGCCGAAAACTGCATGGTCTCGATCTCGACCTTGTATCCGATTTCCTTGCCCACCTCGTTGACGAGATCGACCAAGGCGCCGGTGATCGTATTGGTTTTGGTATCGAGGAAGGTGAAGGGCACGCCCGTTGGCGTCGAGCCAACCTTCAGGACTTTCTCCTGCGCCCCACTTGATGGCACGTTCAAAGCCATTGCCAGCAAGGCCAAACCGGCCGTCACAAAACGCTTCATCTTTAGACCTCCCACGCGACCGCGACACCACGGCGGCTCAGGCTACGGCCTAGCTCATTGAGAACGCAATTGAAAAATTGGCAGGACTGCTGAGCGTTCGTGCCGCCGGGAGGCTGTCAACGCTTGAGCTCCTCGTCCCAAAAATCAGGACCAACTTTGCGAACGGCGTTTGCGCAATCGCCACCGCAGTCGATCCAAGTGCCGTTGGTGAGTTTCACTTCCTCCAGTGTGACGCCACCGGTCGCGAGCTTGCGTGTCGGCAAGCGAACCTTGCCTGTATCGGTGCCGCGCAGAACAACGTCGACCGAACCTTCAGAGATCACGCGAACCGGATGCTGGTATCGCATCCACGTGCCGTAGGCGACAATGCCGATGCCCAGCAACGCGATGCCAACGGCCGCCCATTTCAACGACATGACATGCTTACTCCAGAAACATTCAACGCCGCCCGAACAGCCGCTCGATATCGGACAGCTTCAGCTCGACATAGGTCGGGCGGCCGTGATTGCACTGGCCTGAATACGGTACTGCTTCCATTTCGCGCAGCAGCGCATTCATTTCTTGTGCGGTGAGGCGGCGTCCCGCCCGCACACTGCCGTGACAGGCCATGGTCGAGCACACCGCCTCAAGCCGTTCGCGCAGCCGCAGCGATTGGCCTTCGTGCAACAGATCGGCGGCGAGATCGCGCACCAGCCCTTGCACGTCGGTATCGCCGAGTAACGCTGGCACTTCCCGCACCGCCACGGCGCCAGAGCCGAACGCTTCCAGCACGAGACCGAGTTCGGCTAATTGATCCGCTTGTTCCGAGAGTGCTGCCGCTTCATCATCGCCGACTTCGACGATCTCGGGGATCAACAATCCCTGCCGCCTGACGCCGCCGTTAGCGAGCATGGCCTTCATGCGCTCATAGACGAGACGTTCGTGGGCTGCATGCTGATCGACGATGATGACCGAGTTTTGTGTCTGCGCCACGATGTAGGTTTCGTGCAGCTGCGCACGCGCCGCACCAAGCGGCCGATCGAGCAACTCAGGCGATGGCGCTTCGGTGAACCCAGCCGTGTTCGCACTCGTCCCATCGAGCCCGGTAAGCGGCGCCTGCATCATCTCGGCAAAGCCCGGCGACATCTGCGTGGGGCGACGCTCGTAGGTATACGCGCCGCTGGCACCGCCGGCCGGAACCGCGCCCATCTGCTGCACAAATGCCTCGACCGTCGCGATCCCACCCGCCGCACTCGCCCGATGACCGGCTGCGTCGAGCACGCTGCGCACTCCGCCGATGATCAAGCTGCGCACACGCGCCGCATCGCGAAACCGCACTTCGACTTTCGCCGGATGCACGTTGACATCGACCTCGCGCGGATCAAGATCGACAAACAGCGCCAACAACGGATGACGCCCCTTGGGAATGAGGTCGCCATAGGCGGCATGAACCGCACCGACCAGCAGCTTGTCGCGAACCGGCCGTCCATTGACGAACAAAAATTGCAACGTTGTGTCCGGCCGGTTGAGCGTCGGCAGTCCGGCGAACCCAGCGACCCGCACGCCTTCGCGCTCGCCAGCAAGATGCAGCGCGTCGGCCATAAATTCCGGCCCCATGATGCGACCGAGGCGCGCCAAGTGACCATCCGCACCGGGAGCGCACGCGGGCAACCGCAAACCGGCACGCTCCCCCGTCGTCACCGTAAACCCGATTTGCGGATTGGCCATCGCCAAGCGCTTGACGACTTCGCCTGTCGCCATGTTCTCAGCACGCTCGGATTTCAGAAACTTGAGACGAGCGGGCGTCGCCGAGAATAACTCCCGCACTTCGATGCGCGTCCCGGCATTGAGCGCCGCCGGTTTCAAACCGCTTTTGGCGCCGCGTGAGACCGCGATCTCATGTGCATCGACGGCGCCCCGCGCTCGTGATTGGATGGTCAGCAACGCGATCGAGCCGATCGACGGTAGTGCCTCACCGCGAAAGCCCATGGTGCGGATGTTGAACAGATCGTCATCGGAAAGCTTCGACGTCGCGTGGCGCTCGACGGCTAGAGCGAGATCGTCCGGCCCCATGCCGTGGCCATCGTCGGTCACCCGAATGAGTGAGATCCCGCCGCCAGCCGTTACGACATCGATTTCGCGCGCGCCGGCGTCGATCGCGTTCTCGACCAATTCCTTGACCACGCTCGCCGGCCGCTCAACCACTTCGCCAGCAGCGATGCGGTTGATGGTCTCCGGCGATAGTTGGCGAATGATCAAGGGTGGCGGCTCCGGATGCATGCAATGCGAATCGCGCGATCAATCACGATCCGCTTTGATTACCACATCGAAGCATGCACGCCAAAAGCGGGGCCAACTGTTATGGGTAGGCGACCAAGCAGGTGTCGAGGGACTGTACCCGCCCCCACTCAACATGCACGGCAAGTGTCACTTCGACAACCGGTACTCTTCGATCACTCGGACGGGCAAGAATTCAGCGCAGCAGACAGTATCAAAAACAACGTCAAACGGCGCAAATTCGCAAGCCGCCAACGCCGTAGCCTGTTCGCGATTTTCCGCCCTGACTTGCAAAGCGATCGTGCTATGCGGCACCCAAATTCCTGGCCGATAATGCTCCCGGCACAATGCGGGATCAATCAACTCGTGGATGGCCATGTGGGCACGTTGCAGTGCAATCGAGGGCGCGGGATCGGCCCAAAACACCAGCTGAGGTTCCGTAAAAATGCCTATCCGCTCAAACCTCAGTTGAAACGTACTTTGTCCAGAAAATGCAGCCTCTAGTGTGCGTCGGAGTTGCAGTTCATCGATGGTGTCATAGGCAGCGAGCGTAAGATGAGGCGGATAATTCAACTGAGCCATTGAGGGGCTGTGTTCGAAGCGACTGAACAGGTTCCAAAAATTGCGCAGCAGCTGAGCGTCTTCGCCGCGTGCATTTATGCTGATCCCAAAGGCCATGTCCAACCTCGGTGCAGGACAACAATCTCTAGTCTACCGCCCCCTCAGTCACTTCACCAACCGCTCACGCGACAGCACCTTGGCGAGTTCGACGGCGGGTTGGTCGAACGGATCGATGCCGAGCATTCGGCCGGCGAGGATGGTTTCGATCATGAAGTGCATCATCAGCGCACCGATCGCCTCTTCATCCAGCCGGGCAATGTCGAACGTCCGCACCGGACGGCCAGCCTGAGCCAGCGCTTCCGGCACGCCTTGGGATTGCGCGGCAACGAGATCGCCGATCGTGCGGCCGGCCATCTCGTCGAGACCAGCACTGGCGGCAAGCGCGGGATCGATCCGATTGCCTTTGCCTGACGTCTCGAGCCGCAGCACCGTCATCAGATGCTCGCGCGGGCCATCCATGAACAGTTGCAGCTGGCTATGCTGATCGAGCGGTCCGAGACAGGCGATCGGCGTCGTGCCCTCGCCCTTCTTGCCGAGGCTCTCGGCCCACAGCTGCACGAACCAATGCGCCAGTCGTCCCAGGCGATCCGAGTACGGCATCATCACCTGCACGCGAATGCCGCGCGACTTCGATAGACCGACGGCCAACGCCGCACCCAACGCCGGTGGATAGGCCATCGGTAACGGCCGTGCCCGCAAGCCATCGGCAACCATCTTGGCGCCGCGACGGATCGCGTGGACATCGAGGCCGCGCGCTAACGCCGGAAGCAGCCCGACGTTGGTCAGCGCCGAATAACGGCCACCAATGCCGGTGTGATGTTCGAGCAGCGGAATGCTCATCCCCTCGAACAACTGCCGTAGACCATTCTTGCGACCAGCAGTTGCGGGTTCTGTCACGCCCAGGAATGATGCCGAAATCCGATCCTTCAGTCCGGCCTTGGCGAAGGCATCGAGCGCCGCGATCGCCTGCACCAGCGTCTCGGGGGTGTTGCCCGATTTTGATGTCACGACAAATCGCGTCGTTGGCAGATCGAGACCAGCAAGACCAGCTTCAAGTGTTGCCGGATCGAGATTGTCATAAAACCGTGTACGGGGGCGCTTCTTTTGCGCGGCATCTGCGCCACCTGGAATATTCCAGCCGGCAAGTTGCGCCAGCGTTTGGCCACCAAGACTCGATCCGCCGGTGCCGAAGAACACGATCGTCTTCGCGCCCTCGGACAGCTTGGCCAGAGCCGCCGTCGCACGATCGATATCCGCGGTTTCTTCCGGCACCATCAACAATGGCAAGCGGTTGAGCGCATCGTCGTCGGCCATGCGCGACAAGTGGGGCGCGAGCTTGGTGAGCCAGGACGCAAGCTCCGTCTCGTTCAGACCATGCTCGCCAATCGCTCCCGGCAAACAGCCAGCAATCGATTGGACATAAGGCAAGCGCGGCGCAACAGGTGCCGGCTTTGCATCATCACGCGCGGCCATGATCGTCTCTAGCTTTTGCTATTCAGGTTCTTCGGCTTGCCGACCACCATGATGACGAGATCGTCCGTTTTCAAGATGCGTTTTGCGACGCGTTTCAGATCGTCGATCGTCACCGCCTCGATTTGCGCATTGCGCTTGTCGATGTAGTCGATGCCCAGGTCGTCCTGCTGGATGGCCAAAAGCTGATTGGCGATCTTCGAGTTGGTGTCGAAACGGAGCGCGTATGAGCCGGTCAAAAACGACCGCGAATTCTCCCACTCGGCATTGGTCGGACCTTCATCGGCCATGCGCTTCAATTCAGCGCGGATGACATCGAGCGACTGTGCCATCTCCTCGTTCTTGGTCGCAACGCCACCGGCAAACAGTGACGCGCTCCGCATCGGCTGAAGGTAGCTATAGACCGAATACGCGAGCCCGCGCTTCTCGCGAACTTCCTCCATCAGCCGCGATGCAAAACCACCACCACCCATGATCTGGTTCAGCACGAACGCTGGTATGTAGTCCGGGTCTTTGCGATCGATGCCGTTGCTGCCGAACGTCGCGACCGACTGTGGTACGTTCATTTCCAAGACCTTTTGAACGCCACCGGTCGGCGGCGCGATCTTCGGAACCGGTGTGAGTTCAGCCTTGGCCGGCAATTCGCCGAACACCTTATCCAAGATCAGCCCGAGCGTCTTGGCATCGACGTCGCCAACCGCCACGATCTTCACGTTGTTCCGTGCGAACACGCGTTTGCGAAAGGTTTGGAGATCCGCACCGGTGACACTGGCAACACTCTCGGGCGTACCGTTAGCCGGCCGGCCGTATGGATGATTCGGGAACATCAGCGCCGAAAATTCTTTCGCCGCAACTTGATCGGGACTCTTTGCTGCAAATGACAGCCCGGCCAGAAGTTGCGCCTTCACTCGCTCCACGGCGTCCGCATCGAACCGTGGCTTGTTCAGCGCCAAGCGCAGCAACTCGACGGACTTGTCGCGATTGACGCTCAGCGTTTCAAGGCTACCGTACAGGTAGTCGCGGCTGTCTTCGAAGCCCATCCGCATGGCGATCTCTTCCATGCTTTCCTGGAACTTCTGCGCATTGAGGTCGCCGGCCCCCTCGTCCATCATGCCGGTCATGAAGTTCGCCAGCCCATCCTTGCCAACGGGATCCTGGGCATTGCCGCTTTCAAAGGCAAAGCGCAGAGCGAACAGCGGCACACTGTGCTCCTCGACCAACCACGCTTCGATGCCGCCAGGGCTTTTGACGGATTGGATTTTCATGGCTCGTGCCTCGGGCGCGGTGAAAGCGAAAAGCGAAACCGCCATCGCGGCGATGACAACAGACAAACTGCGACGCAACGTGAACATGTGTATCATCTCTCTGCTACGCTATTCACGTGCGGCCGGGAACGGGCGCTTTGCTGTCAGCCACCGGGATCAACCGGCCGGTGACCGATTTGCGAATGTCGAGATACTTCTCGGCGGCCTTCTTGACGTCGTCCAAGGTGACCTTGGCGATCATGGCCGGCCACGCTTCAATCTCGGCGACAGTCCGTCCGACAACGAGGCCCCAGCCATAGCGGCGCGCAAGCGTCGTCTGATTGTCGCTCTCGTAGATGTACTCGGCCATGTAACCGGTCTTGGCACGAGCCAGTTCGGCCTCCGTCACGCCCTTTTCCTTGACCTCCGAGATCACGGCATCGATGCCGGCCTCGATGGCTTCCAAGGTCTGGCCCTCGGCTGGCACACCGTAGACGCCGATCTTACCGGAATCGAGCCCCGAGCCGGAGTAATAACCGCCAGCGCTCGACGCGATTTTCTGTTCCGATACGAGCTTCTGATAGATCCGGCTCGTCGCGCCTGACCCGACAATCTTCATCAGCAAATCGAGAGCCTCGGCTTCACCCGGCTTGGCGGTGACGTAGCATGGCGCGTAGTAGGCTCGAGACAGGGTCGGCTTGCCCGCGCGCGAGTCCTTGTAATCCACCCGGCGTGGCGCGCGATGCTCAGGTTCAGTCGGGCGTTTGCGCGGCATGATCGCCGGATTGGCGGGGATGCCACCGAATGCGGCTTCAGCCATCTTTTTCACTTCGTCGACGGAGACATCGCCGGATACGACGAGGATCGCGTTGTTGGGCGCATAATGCAGCTTGTAAAACGACAACGCATCCTGCGGGCTCAGCTGCGCCATCTCATGCTCCCAACCGATTACCGGGATCTTGTAGGGGTGCGATTGATAGAGCGCTGCCGACATCTGTTCGTCGAGGATTGCCGCTGGGCTATTCTCGATCCGGCTGCGGCGCTCCTCGAGAATGACATCACGCTCGGTCAAGACTTCTTTCTCGGTGAGCTTGAGGTTCACCATCCGGTCGGCTTCCATCTTCATGACGGTCGGCAGACGATCTTTCGATACGCGTTGAAAATAGGCCGTGGCATCGTGGCCGGTGAAGGCGTTGTCCTGACCGCCGAGACGCGACACGATTTTCGAGAACTCGCCGGCCGCGATTTTGTCTGTCGCCTTGAACATCAGATGCTCGAGGAAGTGCGCGATGCCCGATACGCCACGCGGCTCGTCGGCAGCACCCACGCGATACCACACCATGTGGGTGATCACGGGTGCGCGATTATCAGGGATGACGACGCCACGCATGCCGTTGGCGAGCGTGAACTCACCGACACGGGATGCCGGTTGCGCGAACAGGGCGTCTTGTACGGATGCGAGCATGAGGAGGGGTGCCACCAGAAGGGTTGCGAGTTTAAGCTGGGAAACGCGAACTGACATGGATCAATTCCTAAGCTTCGTCAGGCGAACACGCCGGCACGCACGTTTTTGTGTGCCGGCGCAATACGGCGAACTCTCGACCAGATCAGTGTTGGGCGAGTGCGCTCTCAAGTCAAATTACGATGGGGTAATATACCACGGGCTGAGAAACCGTGGATAACTTCAGCGCGGCAGGCCCTTGGACTCTGTCGAGCCGTTGCTCATGGACACTGGGCCCTGCACGTTCACTTGATCGAAAATCGATTTGTCGCAGCGCCCGAGCGGACCATTAACCGGGCTCAAATCCTTCATGATGCGAGCTTTTTGTAGTGCTTTCTCACAATACTCGTTGTGCTTGGCTTGGGACTGAGTTGCATTGGCGACTCGTTTTTGCTCTGGATCGACAGGCAGACCGTCATTGCCTTGCTGGGCGGCGAGCGCACCCGAACCTGGCTCAGGCAGTCGTTCAAGGTTTGGCGGTAGCACAAGCCCTTGACGTTCCGGCACTTTCGCGGTGTTCGCATTCGCCGATTTGGCACCGAGCCCCAACGTGTCGAACACCGAACCGTTGAGTTCCACATCACCTGCCGAGCATCCGCCCAGCACTGCTGCCACGACGAACACAGCGGCTGTGACAAGTCCTCGCATACGGTTCATTTCGGTCATCGGCGTCTCTCCGGCGGTCTTGAGCGCGACTAGCTTGGTAATACGGCGTCTTTGCGACTCAACTGCCCCAGATCGAATCGTACAACAGCCCGGCAACACCTGCAACGATGGCCACATCGGCCAAATTGAACACGTACCAGTAGAAGCCAAATGCGTGCAACGAATAGAAATCCGCAACACCGCCAAGCACGAGCCGGTCAATAGCGTTGCCGATGGCGCCTCCGATTACCAGTCCGAGGCTCCAGGCGACGAGCCGGGTAGTCGGGCCACGCACCAGCCACACGTAAAGGCCGATCGAGGTTGCGACGGCGAAAGTGAACAACACCCATGGCCCGAGCCAGCCCGGCATCATGCCGTAGCTGATGCCGACGTTCTTGGCGTAGACGAAATCGAGAAACGGCGTGATCGGGACGCGACCTTTGTCCTGGATGCGATAAACACCGAGCATCCACCATTTATTGGCTTGGTCGAGCAGGCAAGTGGCGAGCGCGACCGCCAGTCCCAGCCGCGACCACTGCCCCCACACCCACGATTTTTGCGTCATTTGAATCATTCGTGCTCGTCTATCGGCTCGCGGCCAGCCGGGCAAGGTCTGGTACGTTCAACGCGGCGGGTTGATCCGAAATCGACGATTACGGCCGAACCGATACGTTTCGAAATCATCATGATCGATAGTTAGAATTTCGGCGATTCCCTCCCGGCTAGCCACGTGCACCAACGTTGCGTCCGCAAAATCCATCGGCCGGTCAGCGTACTGACGCATGAGCCGATTAATTTCTGGCAAATCTTTCACCTTGATCGACGCCAACTCGACCACGCCACCCGAAAAGAAACGCCAGATGAGATCCGTGCGCATTGGGTCTTGGTGGACGAAATAGAACAGCTCCGTCAAAACCGCGACCGTTGTCACCAATGGCACATTGGCTTCGGTTAGAAGTGTTGCGCACCGGCCATGCCATTTGTCACGCGGGGAGATCGCCGCCAGGAGTACGCCCGTATCAACCAGCAGGACGGGTTCTCCGTTTCCGATCGGATTTCAGCTTCTGGTCGAATGCTTTGCGCACATTGGCATTCGTTGCCGAAGGCGTGGCAGCGCTATCGACATCCAGTGCACGGGCCGAGCTCACAATCTCTTGCATCACGCGGCGGCGGCGCGCCGTTTGGCTTTCGCCGGCTCTTGCTTTGCCGGACTGATCGAGCCAGGACCGGCAAGCACGATCGAGCACCGCGCTCACGCTCGTCTTCTCGGCGCGCGCGGCGGCTTCCAACTCTCGCTTGAGAGTTGGATCGACGCGCCAGCTATAGACCTCGGTTTTGCTCATGCACTACAGTGTAGTGCATTTCCTGCTATCGCACAATCACACAACCTTGCCGTCGATCTCGCGCATGGCGGCTGCGTCGCGGGCGGAGAGGTCGGGGTAGGCCGGATCGGAGCCGACATCGGTGGTGATGCGCCACGAGCGGGCGCACTTTTTGCCGACGGCGCGCGCTGGCACGACGCTGACGCCCGAGATATCGGCGACGATGAACGCATCGGCGGGTGGGGCAGCGTCCGTAACCGTGATGTCCGACGTGATGCAGATTTCGGCCAGATCGACTGTCGCCAGCAACACGCGCAATTCGGCATCGGCGACGTGCACGATCGGTGCTGCCTCCAAGCTCGATCCGATGCGCTTGGCCGCGCGTTCCAGTTCGAGGGCGCCGGTCACGCCGCTGCGGACCCGGCGGATTTGATCCCACTTGGCGCTCAACGCATCGTCGCGCCAGGACGCCGGGATCACCGGGAACTGTTCGAGGTGCACCGAGTTGCCGTCGCTGTCGCCGTAGCGTTGCAGCCAGGCTTCCTCGGCCGTGAAGACGAGGATCGGCGCGAGCCAAACTGTCACGCAGCGGAAGATCTGTTCGACGGTCGCGAGCGCCGCCAGCCGCTTCTTGCTAGAGGGTGCTTCGCAATACAGCGCGTCCTTGCGGATGTCGAAATAGAACGCCGACAGCTCGGTGTTCATGAACTGCGCCAATACGGCAACGACCTTCTTGTAGTCGTACTCGGCGTAAGCGCGGCGGATCACGACATCGAGTTCTGCGAGTTGATGCAGCATGAGCCGTTCGAGCTCAGGTGTCCCGTCGCTTCCGGCCGGCTCCCCGGCAGGGGAGTCGGAAGCGACAACTAAAGAGGATGCGACGGGGTAATGCGATAGCGTGCCCAACATCCACCTGAGCGTGTTGCGCATTTTGCGGTAGGCGTCGCTGAAGCCCTTCATGATCTCGGGGCCGATGCGCAGGTCGTCGGAGTAGTCGGATGCCGCCACCCACAGCCGCAGGATATCGGCGCCGGAGGTCTTGATCACATCTTGCGGCGCGGTCACGTTGCCGACCGACTTCGACATCTTCTGCCCCTTCTCGTCGAGGCAGAAGCCGTGCGTCAGCACCACGTCGAACGGCGCGCGACCGCGCGTTCCGGCGCTCTCGATCAGCGAGGAATGGAACCAGCCGCGATGCTGGTCCGAGCCTTCGAGGTACATCACCGTATCGCGACCGCCATCGACCTTGCGGTGGATGCCAGCGAGGCCGGGGAAGTGTATCGGATCTTCCAGCACGTAGGTGTGGGTCGAGCCGGAATCAAACCAGACATCGAGCACGTCGTTGATTTTTTCGTAACTAGCGGGGTCGTAATCCGGTTGCAAGAAGCGCGCGCCATCGGCATCCTTGAACCAGGCGTCGGCGCCTTCCTTCGTCATCGCGTCGTAGATGCGTTCGTTGACCTTGGCATCGACGAGCACATCGTGTGTGCCCTTCTTGACGAACACCGTGATCGGCACCCCCCAGGCGCGCTGCCGCGAGATCACCCAGTCGGGCTTGGCCTCGATCATGCCGGTGATGCGGTTCTGCCCCGATGCGGGGACCCACTCGGTTTCGCGGATGGATTTAAGGGCAAGTTCTCTGAGAGTACGCGCGTTGCTTTTTGTGGCGCCTTCCGACTCCCCTCCGGGGAGCCGGCCGGAAGGCGCGCTATTATCCCCTCTCCCCGTTTTGACGGGGAGTGGGTTAGGGTGAGGGGCAGCGGCGAGCACGGACGAATGGGCAAGCGGCTGCCCCTCACCCCCGGCCTGGCCTGCGGCCATGCCTGCGCCCTCTCCCCGTAATGTCGGGGAGAGGGGAAGAGCCTCGATTACCTTGTCCATGTAGATGAACCACTGCGGCGTGTTGCGGAAGATCACCGGCTTCTTCGAACGCCACGAGTGCGGATACTGATGCTTGAGGCGCGCCCGCGCGATGATCATGCCGGCATCGGACAGCGCCTTGATCACGGCATCGTTGGCATCGCCTTTGTCGCCGTTGGCCTTGAGCACGCGCTTACCCTCGAAGCCGGGAGCATCCTTGGTGTAGAGGCTGTCGGCATCGACGGTGTAGGGGATCTCGGTCGGGATATTACGTGCACGCAGCATTTGCTGGGTGGCGGCCGCCGTCCAGATATCGAAGTCCTCCCGGCCATGGCCGGGCGCGGTGTGCACGAAGCCCGTGCCCGCGTCGTCAGTGACATGATCACCGTCGAGCAGGGGGACTTCGAAGGTGTAGCCGAGGGCGGCGAGCGGGTGGGCGCAAGTGATATTTGCTAGCTCGTGAGCATCGACGGAGAAAAGCTTCTTGTAATGTTCGACCTTCGCCACTTTCATCACGTCGGAAGCGAGCTTTTCGGCCAGGATGTATTTGTCGCCGACCTTAGCCCAATTGTCTTCGGGTGCTTTGGTAACTTCAAACAGGCCGTATTCGATGCCAGATCGATATGAGATCGCACGGTTGCCAGGCAGCGTCCAAGGAGTTGTAGTCCAGATTAGTACGTTCGCATCGCTCAAAGCGAGCGTCTCATAGGTCGATAGGTGCGGAGGGCCAGGCACCTTCACCACCGGAAACTTCACCCAGACCATATCGCTTTGATAATCCTGGTACTCGATCTCGGCTTCGGCGAGCGCGGTTTTTTCGACGACGCTCCACATCACCGGCTTCGAGCCGCGATACAGCTGACCGCTGGTCGAGAACTTCATCAGCTCGCGCGCGATCTGCGCTTCGGCCGGATACGTCATCGTCAGATACGGATGCGCCCAGTCGCCCTCGATGCCGAGGCGCTTGAACTCCTCGCGCTGCACATCGACCCAGTGTTCGGCGAACGTGCGGCACTCTTTGCGGAATGCCTGCATCGCCACCGGATCGGCGAAGTTCGGCTTCGGCTTGCCCTTCTTGACGTACTCTTCCTCGATCTTCCACTCGATCGGCAAGCCGTGGCAGTCCCAACCCGGCACGTAGTTCGAATCAAAGCCCGCCATCTGCTGGGTGCGAGTGACGAGATCCTTGAGGATCTTGTTGAGCGCATGCCCGATATGGATGTTGCCGTTGGCGTAGGGCGGGCCATCGTGGAGCACGAATTTGTCGCGGCCCTTCGAGGCTTCGCGCAGTTTTTTGTAGAGCTCGATCCGCGCCCAGCGCTCGATCAGCTTCGGCTCCATCTGCGGTAGCCCAGCGCGCATCGGGAACGCCGTCTCGGGCAGATTGAGCGTCTTGCCCCAATCACGGGTCTCAGGCGCAGGCGTTGGCGAAGTCATCGCGGCATTCCTTCAGGTCCAAATCATTTGGAGTTGAGGCAATAGCCGCTCGCGCCCAAAACTTCAAACCGCTTGACGCGATGGGGGCCGCTCGTGCTGTGATCCCGGCAGAACGGAAAACCGTCGGTTGGAGGGGTAGAGTGATGTTGGATGTTATGAAATCCGCACGTGGCAGGTTGTCGGCAGCAGTGCTTGCGGCGGCATCGGTGGCGATGTCGATACCGGCACACGCCGCCAAAAAAGACAACACGATCCGCTTTGCCTACGATCAGGTGCTCGAAAACATCGACCCGTACTTCAACAACGTGCGGCTCGGCGTGATGGCGAGCCACTCGGTGTGGGACACGCTGATTTATCGCGATCCCGTGACAAACGAGTACAAGCCGCAGCTGGCCACCGAGTGGAAATGGATCGACGACAAGACGCTCGAACTCAAACTGCGTGAGGGCGTGAAATTCCATAACGGCGAGGAGTTCGACGCCGACGACGTCGTCTACACGATGAACTTCATCGGTAACGCCGCCAACAAGGTCGTCGCCCAGCAAAACGTCAACTGGGTTGATAAGGCCGAAAAGATCGACAAATTCACGGTCCGCATCAAGACCAAGCAGCCGTTCCCGGCCGCGATCGAGTACCTGACCGGGCCGATCGCGATCTACCCGAACGAGTATCACGCCAAGGTTGGTCCCAAGGGCATGAATGAGAAGCCGGTCGGCACCGGTCCCTACAAGGTCACCGAGAATGTGATCGGCAAGGTGATCAAGCTCGAGCGCAATAACGAGTATTGGGCCGGCTCGCAAAAGCCAAAACCCGCGATCGAGAAGCTGGAGATCCGGATGATCCCGGACCGCCAGACCCAGATGGCGGAAATGCTGTCGGGCGGCCTCGATCTGATCATGAATGTTGCCGTCGAACAGGCCGACCAGATGAAGGCGGTGCCGAACCTTTCTGTTGCGGTCGGCGCGACCATGCGCATCGTGTTCCTGCACATGAATGCGACGCCCGAGACGCCACTCCCGGCGCTGCGCGACATCCGCGTGCGCCAAGCAATCAATCACGCGATCGACCGCGATACGATGGCAAAGCAGTTGATCGGTGAAGGTGTGATCCCGATTACGACGATCTGTTTCCCCTCGCAATTCGGCTGCACCGACGAGGGCGCCAAGAAATACGCCTATGACCCGGCGAAGGCGAAGGCTCTACTGGCTGAAGCCGGATTCAAAGACGGCTTCGAGCTTGATCTGTACGCGTATCGCGATCGCAACCAAACCGAAGCGATGGTCAACTACCTGCGCGCGGTTGGTATCAAAGCCAACCTCAAGTTCATGCAATACGCCGCGATGCGCGAACAAAACCGCGCCAACAAGGCGCCGATGACGCATCAAACGTGGGGCTCATTCAGCTTGAACGACGTATCGGCGTCGGTGTCGGTTTACTTCAAGGGCATCGACGATGATGTCGTGAAAGACCCAGAGATCATCGCACTGCTGGAAACGGGCGACAAAACTGTCGACGTCGCCGCTCGCAAGACCGCATACAAACAGGCTTTATCATTGATTGCGGAGCGGGCTTATACTGTGCCGCTGTATGCGCTGACCACGTATTACGTTTCGGCTAAGGAACTTGAATTCAAGGCCTATCCGGACGAACTTCCGCGCTTCTGGGAAATGAAGTGGAAGTGATGGTCCAGACCACTGCCCAATGCTGATCGATTGCGAGGAGCGCGCTATGCCTGACTTTACCGGCAATGTCATCGAGACGACCGATGATGATTTTCCGTTCATGGCGATCATCACCGACGAGACAGGTACCGTCGTCGGTGAACAACCCGTGCGCACAAAAGCGGATGGGGAGGCCAAAATCATGGATATGCTTCGCGAGCTCAAGGATCTGCAGCGTAAGCCAACGGGAGACGCTTGATGGCTTCGACAACCCGTTCACCGGCCGCCGATCGCCGGCGGCTGATTGAGATCATCAAGGCGCGCTCGTACATGAGCGGCGTCGAGATCAAGCTCGCATCGGGGCGCATGTCGAATTTCTATTTCAACCTGAAGCCGACGATGCTCGACCCGGAAGGCGCGCATCTGATTGGTCATGTGCTGGTCGATGCGTTGGAGGGCATCGAAGTCGATGCGATCGGCGGTCTCGAAGTGGGTGCGATCCCGATCGCCGTGGCAGCCGCCGCCGCAAGCTTTGCAAGGGGCCGTCCTTTGCCGGCGTTCTTCGTGCGAAAAGCCGTGAAAGAACATGGCACCAAATCGCTCGTCGAAGGCTTGGTGAAAGGTGATAGCCTGAAGGGTAAGCGGGTCGTCATCCTTGAAGATACGACAACAACCGGGGGATCTCCGCTCAAAGCCGCAATCGCCGTTCAAGCAGAGGGCGGTATCGTCGTGCGCATCATCACGATCGTCGACCGGGAGGAGGGGGCCGCCGAAATCATCCGGCAGGCTGGTTACACCTACGCACCCATACTTTCGCTGCGCGATTTTAGATAATCACCATAAATAACAATCTGTTAATGTGGCCGGCTTGAATCCGCTCGATTAATTCGGCTTGCTGAACTACGTAACGATCCGAGTGCGCAACTTGCGCTCGGACTGAAACCGAACTGTGTCAATCACTTGGAGCAACACATGAGCATCTTCCGTCGCGCCGCACTGGCTATAAGCTTGGCGGCCCCTTTGGCACTTGGCGCCGTCCCAGCATTCGCGCAGAGCGACATCGTGGATACCGCTACTGCCGATAAAACTCTCTCAACCCTTGTTACCGCTGTCAAAGCGGCCGATCTGGTCGCCACTTTGAAGGGCAAGGGCCCTTTCACGGTGTTCGCGCCGACCGACGAAGCGTTCAAGAAGCTGCCGGCCGGCACCCTGGAAAATCTCTTGAAGCCAGAGAACAAGAAACAGCTGGCCTCGATTCTGAACTATCACGTGCTCGCCGGCACCTATGATGCGGCGCGGATCACCAAGCCAAAAGTGAAGAAATTCGGCATCAAGTCGGCGCAAGGATCGAACGTCAACGTCGACCTGACCAAGGGTGTTGTGGTCTCTGGTGCGACGGTCACCAAGACCGATATCAAGGCTTCAAACGGCATCATTCACGTGGTCGATACGGTGATGATCCCGCGCTCGGTGAAGATCGCGATGGCAGCGCAAGCGCTGAAAGAGAAGGCAAAGGCTGCAGGCACCAAGGCACTCGATGCGACCAAGGCTGCTGCCGGCAAGGCCGTCGAAGCGACCAAGGGTGCCGCGACCAAAGCTGGAGATGCCATCAAGGGTGCCGCTGAGAAGGCAAAGGAAGCCGTGACACCAGCGCCTTCGACCACACCGCCTGCCACGCCGGCACCGAAGAAGCCCTGAGCTTAATCGTAACGGCTCTGTTCCGCCATTAAGTTGAGGCATTCTGAGTGTGTGATTCGACACTCAGGAGGATGGCATGAACAGCCGGGGATTTCAGGCACTTGTATCGCAATTGGGTGATTTATCGGTCGTGCAGTGCGAGGCGTTGATC
>JANLPY010000345.1:0-15911 GCA_031367505.1 Hyphomicrobiaceae bacterium
GTCGAGGAGCGCTTGCTATCGACGGACACGATCAAGGAAACGAACGAGGTCACTATCGAGGCCGCGCACGAGGCGCTGTTGCGGCAGTGGGGCGTGTTGCAAGGTTGGCTCGAGGAAGATTCCGAGGCGTTGGCGAACCTCGAAGGTGTCAAGCGTGCCTCGCGCGAATGGAGCACCAAGGGCCAGGTCGGCGAGTGGCTGTTACATTCCGGCGGACGGCTGTCGAATGCGATGCTGCTCTACGCGCGGAACGATCTGGCGCGTCATCTTACACCAACTGACAGGGCATACCTCGAAGCTTGCCAGACCAACGAGGTTGCCATTCGACAAGAGCGCGAAGCGCAGTTCCTCGCGCGCGAGAAGGCGCAGCGCAGTGCGCGCCGTGCCCTCTTTGCGCTGCTTGGACTCGCATTGTGCGCAATCGGGCTGGGCGCCTATCTGATAGGCACGGCGGCTGAGCGTCGTGCCCAGGTGATGGCGAGCCTTGCCAGTCGCGAGAGCGAAAACGGCTATCATGACCGTGCGCTCCGGATCGCCGTGCACGGGCTGCCGGCGGAAAGCGATCTCACGTGGCTCACGCCGCGAGTTCCAGCACTCGAAGGCCGGCTTATCGGGGCCGCCGTGGCAAGCCGGCTGCACTCACAATTGCGGGGGCACACCGGTAGCATTTCAAGTGCGAGCTTCAGTCCCGACGGTAACCGTGCCGTCAGCACATCGATCGATGGAACGGTCCGTCTGTGGAATATGGAGAACGGTGAACTCGTCAAATCGCTCTCCAGCTTCAGTGGGCGTCCGGCCAGGACCTGGGCCACGTTCAACGGCACTGGCGATCGATTGTTGTCGCTGTCGGTGGTCGAGGAATGGGGCCGGCCAGCAATCTATTCCATTCAGCTCTGGGATGGTCGCAGCGGTCAACTGATAGCAACATTGACTGGGCATTCTGCAGCCGTCTTAGACGGCCAGTTCAACCCGGCAGGAACTGTCATCGTTACGCGGTCGTCGGACCGCACGGTACGATTGTGGAACAGTGTGGATGGCCAGCCGATCGGCGTACTGCGCGGGCATACCGGACCGATCTACGACGCCAATATTGCAACTGACGGCACGAGGATCTTGACGCGTTCGCACGACAAGACCGCGCGACTCTGGGACGGGGCCACGGGCGGCCTGATCGCGGTCCTGGGAGGGCACGAAGGTCCAGTATGGGGCAGCACACTGAATGTTGTGGCGAGAAGGGTTGTAACCCATTCCTCCGATCCGACCGCAAGGCTTTGGGATCTGCACAACGGCACCGCCATCACTGTTCTGCGCGGCCATAACGGCCCAATCAAGAACATGGCGTTTAGTCCGGACGGCGAGCGCATCTTGACCGGCTCAGAGGACAAGACTGCTCGTCTTTGGGCTGCATCCGACGGGCGCGAGATCGCAGTCTTGCGCGGCCACACCGGGACCGTTCTATTCGTGCGCTTCAACTCTGACGGAAGCCGCATCGTCACACTGTCGACTGATGGTGGCGCGCGCGTTTGGAATGGCCGAACAGGAGCGGAAATCGCTAACCTTGCCGGTCACCAGGGCGAGATCTTCAGCGTCGATTTCAACAATGACGGATCGAGGATCCTGACGCGCGGTACTGATCGCATCGTCGGCCTGTTCGAGGGGCACACCGGAGCCAACATCACCATGCTGCGCGGTCACAGCCTCGGCATCTACACCGCGCGCTTCAATACCGACGGCAGCCGCATCGTCACTGCGTCGGACGATGGCACGGCGCGGCTATGGGATGCCCGGCAGGGAGCCGAGATCGGAACTCTGAAGGGGCACTCGCGGCCTGTTCTGGACGCACACTTCAGCAACGACGGATCGAAGATCCTGACCCGCTCGACCGACCTCACGATCCGGATATGGAACGTCGACCAGGGTGGGAACACAGCGACGCTGCAGGAGCATGCGGCCTGGGTCAATGATGCGAACGTCAGCCCGGACGGCACGCGGGTGCTGACGCGATCCTCCGACCGGACCGCGCGGCTCTGGGATAGCGCTAGCGGTAATCGAATCGCCATCCTGACCAGCAGCGATCGGACCATCCTCAGCGCGGTCTTTAATGCCGACGGGTCGCGCATCATGACGCGCTCGGCGGACGAAACGGTCCGCTTGTGGGATGGAATGGCCGGACACCTCACATCGGTTTTGACGGGCCACACCGGGTGGGTGATCGATGCGATCTTCAGCAGCGACGGCAAACGTGCCCTGACCAGCTCATCGGATGGCAGCGCGCGTATCTGGGACAGCGCCACTGGCAAGCAGCAGGCCTTGCTCGCGGGGCACGATGGCCATGTTCTAAGCGCGGCGTTCAGCCCGAATGGACAACTCGTCTTGACACGGGCCTCCGATCGCAAGGCGCGCCTGTTCAATGCTCTCGACGGCAAGTTGGCTGCGGTGTTGGACGGGCACAGCGGCGATGTCACCGGCGCCATCTTTAGTCCGGACGGGACGCGGGTTGCAACGCGCGCGCTCGACAAGACCGCAAGGCTCTGGGATAGCCAGACCGGCAAGCAAATCGCCGAGATGCGCGATGCCAAAGGCACGATGATGGATTTGATTTTCAGTGCCGACGGTAGCCGTCTCGTCACGTCATCAGATCAAGGCATCGTGCAGCTGTGGGATGGTGCAACAGGGGCCGCGATTTCCGTGCTCGGCGGACACAAATTTCGCACCTTCGCGATCTTCAATGCCGATGGAAGCCGACTGCTGACATACTCGCAGGACGAGTCCGTCAAGCTATGGAATGGTCAAGATGGGCAGGAAATAGCGGTGCTGCGCGGCCATACCGGACGCGTCTGGGCTGCGGAATTCAGCAAGGACGGATCGAGCATCCTCACGAGTTCGTCCGACAAGACCGCCCGACTATGGCACGGCCGGACGGGGGCGGAGCTCGCGACACTGTCCGGTCACACAGGATGGATGTGGGCAACCTTCAGCCCGGACTCCATTCTGATCGTATCGCACTCGTCCGATGCAACTTTGCGGATCTGGGACGGACGGCGCGGCCAGGAACTGGCAGTACTGCGGGGGCATCTTGGGGAAGTACTGGGAGCCAAGTTCTTCTCCGACGGTAAGCGACTGTTGAGCCGGTCCGCCGATACGACAGTACGGATTTGGGACGTGAGTTGGGCGACCAAATCGAGCGGCCCGGAATTGCGCAATCTTGTTTGCGCGCACAAACTGCGCGGCGCGAGGACGTTCTCGATCGAAGACACCAACGACCCGATCCTGACGGGGCTCGCCGATGTCGATCCGTGCGCGCGCCTCGGCCCACTGTCGTCCAGCTACTGGCTGCAGTTGCTCACACAGGCCTGGTCATCGACATGGTCATCGACAGTCGGCGTAGGGCAGAAGGATGCAGCCGCCAACTGATATGACCGAATGCGAGGCTGTCAATCTAGGCCGGGCAAACGATCCGGGATAGCGTCGCAGCCTGTAGGCTTGCCCGAGCGCCGGCACCAGTCGAGGACGCGCGTGCGCCCGCCATTCTGCGCATCGCCTTCTGGTGGGTGGGCCGCTACAACCGCGCGGCGTCGGCGTTCGCGGCCGAGGCTACGGCGATCAGCTATCATCTGCTCAAGTGTCAATTGCGCATCCGCCGAGAGCCAGGGACCGCCGACAAGCCGCAGATGGATGAGGCTTGTGGCCACATATTCAGCCGTCGCCTGCGCCAGGATTGGATCGATCAGACGCAGACACATCGAATACTCGATGACAAATTGACTGATCGCCTTGGAGCGCCCTGGCGCGATGTAGGCACTCATCTGATTTCGCAGCGCCATCAAGCGAAGCGTCTGGTTCGGCGCGATGAGCCCGAACAGATAGCTTGTTCCACGGATCGAAAGGCGCGGCCCCTCGAGCCCCTGCCCAAACGCCGGCTCGGCGCGATGCAACGCCGCGAACTGCCGCAATGCATTGGCATAGCTGTCGCTGCTGCGTGCCAGCATCTCGGGGCCGCCGAGCAGGAGTTCGACCTCGGCCACTGCCGCATTCAGGAAACCGACACGCTCGCCGTAGAACCGATGTGCCGGGCTTGCCGCATGCAGCGTCGTCCAGATCTCTCGTGCTGCTGTATATTCTTTCAAGGCCCTGGCCAGGTTGCTGCGTTTCTCCTCCCGGCTGAGTTGTGCCTTGTTCTTGTTCCGAGTTGCGGTTCCGACCGCCATATACAATGCCGCCTTGACGCTCAGGAAATACGGCGTTTCGGAGCCGCCGAGTTCTTTAACCCTGATAAATCGCGCGATCCCTGTCTCGGCGGCCAACAACTCCTTGGCATGCTTCGACTGGCGCCTATAGATCTCGGCGGCATTGGCATAGATGAAGCCGAGTTGCTCGAACGCTTGAGGAGTTCGAGCCGACCCGCTTTGGCGGTTGGCGCGCTCGATCGCGTCGCTGATCGCATCGTGCGCTTCATCCCAACCGCCGATCGTTTGTAGCAGAAGGGCTTTTTGCGCCAGCACAGTCGGAATCCAAGTAAAACTCTCGAATTGGCTCTGCGGCGTTCCTTCAGAATAGGTCTCGGCGGCTTCGAGCGCGAGGTCATAGTATTCGAGCGCAGTCTTGCCGTCGTCCTCTTGGTAACGGGCGGCCCAGGCCATGCCGAGCAAGGAATTCACGCGCGTCCAGCGCGTGCGAATATCGTTGTCCTTGCTGACGTTCTCCCTGGTTGCAATCGGCCTCAGGATTTCCGCTGCCGCCATCGCGAGCGCGACACGTTCGCGCCGCCATGCCGGGTCGCTCGATGCAATTCGGCCAGTGACTTCGGCCAAGTCCATCAAGGCATCGGCCCGTTGCATCTCAACCCGCTCGTCCCCCGAACGACTAGCGTCTATGGCGTCCTTCAACGCTCGAATCTGCGCAATGCTGTCGTGCGACCAGGACGACTTGGCGCCAGGCAGACCGGCCTGATCGATGGTAAGTTTCTTGAGTGATTGCGCTTCCGCCAACAATGCTGCCAGCCGGTGCGGCTCGTTCCGCGGCAGTTCGCCAGCTTCCGCGTGAACAAAAGCCCAAATTGAGCAAAGCATCGCCACGAACAGAACTGGCACGCAGGGCCGTCGCCCCAACCAACGGGAACGGTGCTTTTGGTTCGATTCCGGCATTCGAAACCTCGCACTAGACTTTGCAATTCGTTCGATAGCCTCAGTTGCAGAGCTATCCAGCCTCGATTCATTGGCTTCCGCGGGATCCAATTCGCCATATAGGCTTCGCTGCCTTGGGCGCCAAACGTGTCAGCCGCCGCCACGCGTTTCGACTGCCGTGTTGAACTGGCACTTGCTACAAGTGCAACCTGCCAAGTTGCCGCCTTGTCATCCGTATCGCGGGTTAGCAAGCCTTCGATCAGGAATTGTGCTGCGAGAAACGTAGTAGCAATTGTTTCCGCTCGTTCCCGCTGCGGAAGTACAGAAAGTAAAATCGAATTTGTCGCCTTCGGGTCAGATACCCGGTTGAAGATGCCATGCCGGTGACTGGCGGTCTAGATCAGTCAGCCACCAGTTTTCTTGCTCGAGACGACTTTAGACCATTGCCCGCGCGCGCGCGAGGGACGGGTGATCGACGATCATTGTGGGATAAGATGTGGGATAGATAGGCCACGCTTCAAATATGATCAATAATTTCAATAAAATCAATGTCTTGCAACTTAAGTTGGCGGAGACGATAGCCGTATAACTGGAGTTCGCACATATCCGCCCACGCCCAGAAAACCTCAACCAAACAGTGCACTTACCGACCTTCTCAGGTTGCCTACGTTCGCCACTATCCGCTACAAACCGCGAACTACATTAGGGAAGACGTTAGGGATGTGCGTTGGGCCGGAGGGGGCGCTTGTGCAGAAACTGAATCGGTTAAGTGCGCGGGCAGTTGCTACGGCCATCGGGCCGGCGCTGCTCGCCGACGGTGGTGGCCTCTATCTACGTGTGGGTGCGACCGGGGCCAAATCCTGGGTCTTTATTGCCAACCAGAAAAACAGGGCAACGGGCAAAACCAAGCGGACCGAGATCGGCTTGGGCTCGCTCACGTCCGTGTCGTTGGCCGAGGCCCGGGACACGGCCGCCAAGGCGCGAGCTATCGTTGCTGCCGGCAGGAGCCCGCTGGCCGCTCGCGCCAAGTCGCAAACATCGGTCCCGACGTTCGGAGAGATGGCCGATCGCTTCATAGCCGCCATGGCCAAGAGCTGGAAGAATGAGAAGCACAGGGCGCAATGGCAGATGACCTTGGCCGAGCACGCCAAACCGTTGCGGGCTCTGCCCGTGAACGAAATCACCGTCGAGGATGTGCTGGCGGTTCTGAAACAGCATTGGGAGCAGCGGCCTGAAACCGCTGCCCGCCTTCGAGGGCGGATCGAGCGCGTCTTGAACGCCGCCAAGGCGCAAGGTTATCGCGACGGTGAGAACCCGGCCGCATGGCGTGGCCATCTGGAAAACCTGCTGCCACGCTGCACCAAGCTGTCTCGCGGCCACCATCCGGCATTGCCGTTCTCGGACGTGCCCGAGTTCATGGGCGCGCTTCGACAGCGTCATGGGCTTGCAGCGTTGGCGGTCGAGTTCACCGTGTTGACGGCCGGGCGTTCAGGCGAGGTTCGAGAATCCCGGTGGTCCGAAATCGACGTCGCGTCGAAGGTCTGGACCATCCCGGCCGAGCGGATGAAGGCCGAGTGTGAGCACCGCGTGCCGCTGACGGAACGCGTGCTTGCCATTCTCGCAACCGTTGAGCCGTTGAGGCGTGACGACCGCCTCGTGTTTCCGGGTACCAAACGCGGTGCGCCGCTGTCCGACATGACGCTTTCAGCCGTGCTCCGGCGCATGAAGATCGATCGTGGACGGGCCAGTGTGCACGGCTTCCGCAGCTCGTTCCGGGATTGGGCCAGCGCGACGACCAGCTTCCCATCCGAGGTGGTCGAGATGGCGCTGGCGCATACGATCAAGAGCAAGGTCGAGGCCGCCTATCGCCGGGGCGATCTTCTGGAACGGCGCCGCGAGTTGATGGAAGCCTGGGCCAAGTTCTGCGAGCCGTCTGCCACTGGCAACGTGGTGCCGATGCGACGTTCCAAGCCCAGCGCTGGCTAATCAAACTTGCGTCAATGGCATAATTGCCATATAATCCACGTATTGGAATCGGAGGCGGCATGAAGCCGGTGCGCTGGATCGGATCGAGCCGCAAAGACATGAGAACGATGCCCGAACAAGTGCAGGATGACATCGGCTATGCGCTTTATCTCGCGCAAATGGGTGGCAAGCATGCGGACGCAAAGCCGCTCACAGGCTTCAAGGGCGCGGGCGTTCTCGAAGTCGTCGAGAACCACGATGGCGACACCTACAGGGCCGTCTACACGGTCAAGTTCGCAAATACCGTCTACGTGCTGCACGTCTTTCAAAAGAAATCGAAGCGCGGCATCGCGACACCGCAAGCCGACATGGATCTGATCAAGCGGCGCCTGCTGCAGGCGGCCGAGGACGCAAAGGACAATGCCAATGACTGAGATCACGCGCGGCAGTGGCAACGTCTTTGCCGACATCGGCGTGCCGGACGCCGAGACGCATCTGATCAAGGCGGAACTGGTGCGCCGGATCGGGCTGCTGATTGACGCCGAGAAACTGACGCAGGCAGACGCCGCGGAGCGCATGGGGCTATCGCAACCGGATGTGTCGAAAATGCTGCGCGGCCAGTTCCGGCCAATCTCGCTCGAACGCCTGATGCAGTGCCTCGTGGCTCTGGGCCAGACGGTGACGATCGACATTGGAGCGCCAGCCAGTAAGCGGGGACGCCCATCGATCCGCGTTGCGCCGACGCGCGCACGAAAGCGCGAATTGGCGTCATGACCTATTTCGAATTCAGGATCGGCATGGAGTTCACCTGCGGCGACAAGCATTGGCGCTGCACTGACGTGGGTTCCCGCGTCGTCGTTGCGATCTGCCTGTCGGAGCATCGAGATGACCCGTCTTGGTTCAACGGGCCGCCCTACGCAGTCGTAGAGCATGTGTTCGACGAGTATAGCTTACCCGGCTGCAAGCGGGCAGTTCTGTAGCAGGAGCAGCCATACACGTGAGCATCGAGACCGAACAGGAAGCCGACGGCCCTTGGATTGCCGAAGTGCCGGAATTGCCGTGCGGACTCCCCCCAAAGGGCGGACGCCAGACGAGGCCATCGCCAAGGCCGAGGTTCTGCATTGCGCGTGCCTTCAATGCGGACAACAAGTTGCCACTTCGTCGGCCGGGAGATGCCATTTGAATAATGACACTCTGCTGTTGCAATTGCGACGTCGGCTCGATGCCATTGGCCTTCAACACGTCCCGTTGCAAGAGGTCCTCTGGCTTGCCGCATCGGCTTTAAAGCGAGACTACCGCTTGGCCGACTCAACGTATCATGCGGCAATCGCCGACGAATGGCAGCGCTGTATCTCCGCGTTCCTGCGCGATGCTTGGCCGCTCAAAAATTGTCTTGCAGTGGAAGGCCTCGACGATCCCGTCGCTGGGCACTCGCTGGATACAGAGATGTGGCTCGCATTCCTAGATCGAACCGTTGGTCTTCCGGACAGCAGCGGGCCGTTGCGGTCTGCGGCACATGCGGTCTCTACTCTTCGCGGCGCGTGGCTGAAGGCAGAGACCGTCGTGTTTCAGGCAGCGGAACGGGGCATGATCGTATTGCAGGCACGGCAGGCGGCAAGCGCGGCACTCGAAGCAATACCGGCCGGGTATTTTACTCTTCCACGGTCGTTCGACGCGATCTCGGCGTCAATCGCGATTGAACTCCCAGATATGCGCTCGGTCTTCGACGAGCGGCTCGACACCGACGTTCCTCCCTGGCACGGGCCAATACTCAATCAGCGGGAAGTGGATCGTGTTTTGCTGTCTATTCTGAAAGGAAATGAGCGACACCCGAGACGGATCGGACCCAGTCTACAAGCGCGGACGAAAGAGCAACCCGAACTGGGAGCCATGTAAAGACGACTTCTTCGCATTGTTGGATGAGAGAGGTCATCCGACTGAGCAGGCAGATCATGGATGGCGATTACTCGCCGACGCCGAGCGCTGGGTCAGTAACTGGATGGGGTCGAAAGAAGAGTACTTTTCCGAAAGCGTGGTTCGCGAACGTGTCAAAGGCTGGTTGGTTGAGCACAGAATGCAAAAGGCTGGAAATTGAATTGCCGGCCTTTATCGACCTTTGCCGGCCGACGAATCGAACAGCCCTGAATACATACGAACCCATCGAGCCAATCTTCCCGCTTGATGGAGAACGCAATGAAGACCGAAACGAGCAAAGCCGCATTGCTGGCGGCAAGCCAAGCCCAATTGGGCGCCGGCGCAAAGCCGTCGATCGCTGACATTCTTGGCGTTTCGCATTCAATATTCCAGACGCGTGCACCGCTTTAGGGGTGGGTCGGACATCGATCTACGAAATGGCAAAACGCGGCGAGATCAAGCTTCTGAAGATCGCCGGACGAACGGTGGTCCCTCGTAGCGAACTCGAGCGCCTTACGCGCGTCCAGTGCGAGGCCGCCTGATGCGCCTCTCAGCAGCCCCCTCAAAAAACGAAACGCCGCGCGGGATCGCCATCCCAGCACGGCGAGACTCTGTAATCAAAATCGTTTTCTCTGCAGCTCTTACTGTAAGAGTTACTTGCGATCTCGTCAAGGTCGCGGCTGCGCGTTCCCTGCATTTCTCATCGGGGCAGCGCCGCCATGATCCCAACGAATCCTTATCACTCACCTGACCCTGCCGACGACCTTGGCTGCGCACGACCGGCATTGTCGTTCGACGCCCAGCTCTGTGTGGAAACTGTAGATCGCATCGGCAATCCGACAGCGTACCATGTCGCATTGGAGTTGCTAGCGGCTTCGGACAGCAGAGGTGAAGCCACAGCACCGATCGACAATCTGATCTTGGTCGCCGCAGCCAGCCGGAGCAGCGTAAAGCGCGCCCTGCGCCGGCTCGAGGCCGACGGAATCCTCACACGCATCCCACAGACAGCACCGTCAGGTGCGACCATGCGCAACCGGTACCGCCTGACTCTGCCCGCGCGGTGGCAGGGAGGCCAGCCATGAGCGAGCACGGACTCAACGGGCGCGCCGAATCCTATGTGAGAAGCGGCATCGAAGCCTGCCTCCAGGCCATCGCTCATGATTCGGGCGACGGCTACAATCCGAAGCTGAACGATAGCTCCTTCGCGATCGGCCAGCTTATCGCCGCCGCCCAAATGGAAGGGACGCCGGCGCCTTCCCGCAACGAAGCCGAGCACCTACTCTTCAACACGACAGTCAATGCCGGGTACGTCAAACGGCGAGGTGCAGCACGGGCAAAATCGACAATCAGAAGCGGCCTCGACGCCGGGCTTCGCGAGCCACGTGATCTGCACGCTGCACTCGGCAGTGATGCGTCTCGCCAGCAGCGTCGACGCAATGGCAGTCCGCCGGATAGCCGCGGTCATCGAAAAACGAACGGGCCGACGCGGAAGGCTGATGAACACGCGCTTGACGGGGCTGTCAAACTTGAGGTCGCCCAGCGCATCGTTCGCGAATGCAGTCAGGTCGACCCGACGAACGAAACCGATCCGGCAGCGGTCTACATTCGTGCCAGGATCGGCAATGACGCTTACTCGCGTCTACCACCTGACGCGTTCTCGAACATCAGATTTCATCCGCGATGCCCGACCAACCACAACGAACCTGACGGCGAATGTTTGCCGGCGCTTATCGGAATCCTGACCGACACGATGACCGGCGAGCCAACGGGGAGTATTCAGAGGACTTTTCTCCAGGCCACCGGCACGGGCAAGGCCGATATAGAGAGCCCAAAAAGAGCGCTGGGTGCCTTCGGCAAGGATGGCGCTGTCATCCTTGGGCAATTTTCGCCGGGCTCGCACGTCTACGAGGCGGAGGGTATCGAGAAAGCTTTGGCTATCAAGGCGGCGTTTCCCAGCGCCGTCGTGATCGCGACGCTCGGATCGGGCCGACTTGGGAAGTGTGCATTGCCAGGCGGCTGCAGGCGCACGATCGTCAGTGACAGTAAAAACCAGCGGGACCGAGACACCGCACGCGAGGCGGCCCGCAAGTGCGCCGAAGAATTCGGCCGCCCCGTCTGGTGCGCATTCCCCGCGGAGGGATTTGACGACATCGACGACCAGTGCTGCGCCGACGGTATCGACGGGCCGGACGGTGTGCGCGCGTCGCTCGAAAAGGCCGAGGAAATCTTACCGGACCTTGGCGACCTGGTGCCGATCTCTCCGACCGTCTGGGAAGGAATACCGCCGCCGGTGCGGCACTGGATCGTACCTGAATATGTCCCGGCTGAAACCGTGACGATGCTCACGGGCGACGGCGGTGCCGGCAAGTCGACGCTGCTCCTTCAGTTGGCGGTAGCGCGAGCCACGGGACGGCGATGGCTCGGCTTTGACACACGACCGGGCACAACGGTCTACCTCTCCGCTGAGGACGATGCCGACGAATTGCATCGTCGCGTGCACCACATTGCCAAGCATTATGACGTGCCGATGTCGGACCTTGGCGATCTCACTCTGATCGACCGCGTTGGATTGGACGCAACCCTCGGCGGGCTGGACCAGAAAACCAAGTCGATCAAGCCTCAACCTCTCTTTGCAAGCCTTGACAAGCTTCTGGCCATTCGATTCGCGGGGTCGGAGATTGATCGGCTGCAGGCACGCCAGTTCGTCGGCTTGCTCAAGCAACTATGCAAGAACCACAAGCTTTCGATCATTTTGCTCGCTCATCCGAGCCTTGAAGGGATGCGATCCGGAACAGGCGCGTCTGGCAGCACCGGCTGGTCGAACAGTGTGCGAAGCCGTCTGTACCTCGCTGGCGAAATGGATGAACTGCCCGGGGCTCCGGCCGCGAGCCCGAGCGACAGCAGAACCCTGTCGACGAAGAAATCGAACTACGGCCGCGGCAACACGTCGATCTCGATCTGTTGGCGCAAGGGTGCATTCGTGTCGGTGGACGGCGCAGCCATTGCCGCCGAGGCGGCCGAAAGGGAGGCGCGCTGCGACGCTAAATTTCTGGAGATCTTGGCGACGCTAATGCGGAAGGGCCGCAACGTCACGGATGTGCCTTGCGCAACGTTCGCGCCCACCATTTTTGCAGATCACCTGCTGGGAGACGGATTCACAAAGCACGATTTCAAGGCTGCGATGAAACGGCTGCTGACCGCCAACAGGATAAAAAAAGTGACAAGCGGCCCACCGAGCCGGGAGCGCAGCAGTCTCGTTATCGCGACCGGAGGTTCGCCATGAAAGCACATCTTCCAACGCGGGCTTCCAACGACCTACCACCCCCCTTCCAACGCCTTCCAACGTCTGCTTCCAACCACCCCCCTTATACCCCCCAGGTGTTGGGACAGCCAACACCGGGGTTGGAACCCCGGCAGGCTGTGCCAACCCTCCGCGAGCCAGAAGCAGCGAGAAAGAGCAACTCCGTCCCTGGCAAGCAGCCGGCCTTCAATCTCCGTCCCTACCAGTCTATCGGCATCGAGGCCGTAAGCGCCTACCTCGACGCCGGTGGGTGTGCCGGGCTGGCCGTGTGGCCCACAGGCGCCGGCAAGAGTGTTCTGCTGGCCACCCTCGCCCAGCGGACGCTCGCGGCCGGCGGTCGAACCCTGATCCTCGCTCATGTCGGCGAGCTGATCGGCCAAAATGCGGCCGCCGTGGCTCGCATGGTCGGTGCGCCACAAGTCGGGATCTACTCGTCCGGTCTCGGACAACGCCAAGCCGATCGCCCCGTCACCGTCGCCAGCATCCAGTCGGTGTTCCGCCAAGCCCAGCGCCTCGGCCGGCAAGATCTCGTGGTGATCGATGAGGCCCACCTCATCAGCCCGGAGGCCGGCTGCGGCATGTACCGCCAGCTGCTCGACGGCCTCGCTGCGCTGGGAGGGCCGGCGCCGCTGATCGGCTTGACGGCAACCCCCTGGCGGCTCACGTCAGGTCGGCTTGACCGGCCCTGGCGCGGCAACCCGCCGTTGTTCGAGAATATCGTGCATGAAATCGGCATTCGCGACCTGATCAGCGACGACTACGTCTGCCGCCCGATCGCGAAAGCGACCAGCATTTGCCTTGAGGCTGAGGGCGTGTCCGTCCGCCAGGGCGAGTATGGTGCCGGTGAGTTGCAGGCCGCCATCGACGTCGACGCCATCAACCGTGCCATCGTTGCCGAGATCATCGAACGGGGGCGGGACCGACGGGCTTGGCTCGTATTCGCGACCGGCGTCCAGCATGCGCGCAACCTCGCGGAGCGGCTTCGCGAGGCCGGTGTCACGGTGGCCGCGATCGATGGCACCATGCCGCCTTCCGAGCGCGAGGCCACGATCGCTGCCTTCAAGCTCGGCGAGCTGCGGGCCCTGGTCAGCATGAACGTGCTCACAACCGGCTTCGACGCGCCCGCCGTGGATCTGATCGCACTCTGCAGGCCGACGTTGTCGCCCGGCCTTCATGTCCAGATGATCGGCCGCGGCACGCGCCTCTCGCCGGCCACCGGCAAGATCGACTGCTTGGTGCTCGACTTCGCCCGCAATTGCCTGCGGCACGGCCCTCTCGATCTCATCGACGGAAGTGACCTCGGAAAATCGCGAGGCGGGGGCGAGGCACCGGCCAAAGCTTGTCCGGCCTGCTCGACCATCGTCGCAACGGCGACGCGTGTTTGCCCGGACTGTGGCTTCACCTTCCAATTCGAACCGAAGGAGACCAAGCTCACGACCTCGCCCCATGCAGCTCGCCTCCTATCCACCGACGCCGAAATCCCTACCGGGGATTGGCGTGAGGTGCTCGGCGGCACCTACAAGCGGCATGAACGTGATGGCAGGCCGGCGATTTTCCAGATCAACTATCTCGTTTCCAATCGAACAATACCGATTTCGGAATGGCTGGCTTTCGAGGGTCCCAACGAAACCGCCTGCCGCATTGCTCGCGCCAAGTGGCGTAATCGCGCCGGAACCCAGCCCCCCGAGACCACTGCCGATGCGATAGGGCGGACTGGCGAATTGCCGAAGCCGACGGCAATTCGAGTCGCTCCCAGCGCCAAGAACCCGAATTATCTCGAGGTGAAAACGGTGTCCTTCGAACAACGAAAGGCCGTCGCATGAGGGAGGCAGCCCGCTCCGCTCGCCAAATAGCGAAAGACGCCCCATTTTTGATTGATGGCGGCCTTTTTAAATACGGCAGCACCTACCTAGCCGTCAGATAAAACGCAAGCCCACGCGCAACGTCGAGTCTGTGCCGAGTTGAGCTATGCAACCAATCCACGGGGACACCGCCATGACCGCCACGATCGCGAAACTGCCGCCTTTGCACTGTGACGCCAATACGAGCGAACCAAAGGATGCGGCGAATGGAAATGCGCTCGCGCGTGCGCGCGTAGAGGATGTCCATATTGTCAGTTTCAGGCCCCACGGCCACCCGTCGGGACGCTCGCCAGATCGATGGCAAGACCAAATTCATCGCCGCGCTGGAACGCGGGTTGAGCGTTGGGGGTGCAGCCCGGCGCGCGGGTCTGTCGCGAGCAACCGTGTATGCTTGGGCCGAGCGCGATATCGCATTCGCCCGCGCGTGGCGAGAGGCGCGGGAGGTTGGGCTCGATGAACTCCAGGACCGAGTCCACGTGGCTTCTCTCAAAGATTGGCGTGCAGCGTTGGCGATCCTTCGAACATTCCGGCCCCAGTGGCACCACCGGTGCCCTGGCTGTGAGCAGCGCGAGGCGGAAGCACGGAGCGCAACTTCAAAGGCATCGTCATTCGTGGGGCGAGAGGCACCCGAGCAGAACGTCCAGGATTGGCTGCGTGCAATCTCGGAAGAACGCGATGCCGAGTGACAGCAATTTTCGGCATCAAGCGGGGAGGTGGGCGGCGAGCGAAACAATTACCAGGTAAGGGCTGAAACGCCCGTCAGGACGCCGCCTCCGAAGGTTTGGACGCTTCCGCGGAAGCCTCAAGACCGTCCGTCCATGGAACATATAAGGAACGATACCGCAATGGGCCAACAACGGCTGTAACTCAGAAGTTGTTCAGCCACATCCGCTTTGGCTGGAAGGAGACATCGTGGCTCCGGTTGATAGCCCGTGGCGTGATCGGTAAGGTCGACGATTGTTGGATCAGCATTGCCGGAACGGTCCCAGATGAACCGCGAATTTCATGATGATCTGCCATCTGACCTCGGGCAGGCCAACGCTGGTGGACGCCGCGTCGCGCTCGTGATTGGCAATGGCGGCTACCGCCATGCGTCGCCCCTGAAGAACCCAGCCAATGATGCGAAGGCAATGGCATCGACGCTCAAAGGGCTCGGCTTCGAGGTTGTCGGCGGTGACCGTGACGGCGTCGATCTCGACTATGGCACCATGGCCGCGCGCCTGCGAGACTTCGGCCGCAAATTGCGCGAAGGCGGCGAGGTGGCGACGACGCTCCTATTCTTCGCGGGGCACGCGCTCCAGGTCGGCGGCCGCAACTATCTGGTGCCGGTCGATGCTGCGCTTGCTTACGAAGCCGACGTCGGTTCGGAGCTGTTCGAGCTGCAGTACATCCTCAACCAGATGGAACGGCCTAACCGCACGAGCATCGTGCTGCTCGACGCATGCCGGAACAACCCGCTGGCGCGCAATTTGGCGCGGGCTATGGGACTTGGCGACGCTCGATCAGCTGGCATTGTCGAGGGCCTTGCGGAACAGAAAGTCGTCGCAGGCACATTGATCGCCTATGCGACGCAACCGGGGCACGTTGCCTATGATGGCGACGGCGCTAATCCGAAGTTCCCGGACCGAATAGCGGGCATGTCTTGACGAAAGCCGCATGGCGCACGGGTTTTCGATGCAGATTGCCGTTCGGGCGCTCTTGTAATGTGCCCATGTCTTGCGACGCAATGACTCAGTTCGATAGCGT
>JANLPY010000373.1:0-4001 GCA_031367505.1 Hyphomicrobiaceae bacterium
GACCCGCTGAACTTCCATGGCAAGGCACCGGCGCGGACGATGGGCGAGATCGTGCGTTTTGTCGAGGGATTGCCGGCAAGGCTGCCGCAGGTGACGTTGCCCATCCTGCTGATGCACGGCAAGGAGGACAAACTGGCGGGGTGTGGCGGCAGTGAAATGGTGTATCGCTCGGTCCGCAGTCAGGACAAGACCATCAAGCTCTACGATGACTTTTATCACGAGATATTCAACGAATTCCCGGCCGACCGGGCTCGCGTCTTCGCTGACATGAGCGGCTGGATCGAAGCCCATATTTCCTGATTGCGGCGTGATGGGATCAATTTAAAAAGCCGCTTTTAATGCACGGGCGGTGCAGGACTACTTTAGTTCGTCAGTTGCCATGCCTCGAGGGCGGCACGTTCGTGTGCATCAAAACCACCCAGCGCCTCCATCAACGTCATGTCAAGATCCGGATCCTTACCATCACCCATCCGCACCAGCTGCATGCAGGACCAGGCGACCTGGCTCCAGGTTTCCAGCGCATGAAACATCTTGTCGTCAATGCCCGGGCCGAGCGCATCCCGCTCCAGTGACTGGATCCGTTCGGGTGCTGGTGCGCTGTCCAGCTCGCTTTTCAGCAATCGCCTGCACACATCAGGCATCACGCAGAACGGACGGCCGAGACCGATAACGTCCACTTCACCCGCCTGCAGTGCGCCGACCATGACCTCGCGTGAGCGGAAGCCGCCGGTGATCATCAGCGGCTGTTTGAAGACAGGGCGTACCTTGTCCGCATAGGCGAGGAAATACGCTTCGCGGCGGCGCGTGCTTTCCGCCACGCGTTTTGTGTTGGCTTCGGTTTTTTCACCGTTGCTGCCATCGGAGCGGCGCATCATTTGCTCGACATTTTCATAATTGCCGCCGGAAATTTCGAGCAGATCGATTTTTTCTTCGCCGAGCCAGCGCACGACCTCCATCGATTCGTCCTCGCTGAAGCCGCCTTTCTGGAAGTCGGCCGAATTGAGCTTGACCGAGATCGGGAAGTCCGCGCCGACCGTCTTGCGGATCTGCCGCACTATTTCAAGAAGAACGCGGGCGCGATTCTCCAGTGGGCCGCCCCAGGCATCGGTGCGCTGGTTCGACAGCGGGCTGAGGAACTGCGACATCAGGTAGCCGTGTGCGGCATGAACCTGTACGCCGGTGAAACCGCATTCGCGGGCGACTGTGGCTGCGTGGACAAAGCGCCGGATGACGTCGAGAATCTGCGTCTCGGTCATTGCCACCGGCTTGCCGCAGGCGGTATCGGCAGCGTTGACGGCAACTGCCGACGGCGCGAGTGGCGTCGGGTTGATGTTGGCCGGCGTCTGCCGCCCGGGCTGGTTGATCTGCATCCAGAAGTGATTGCCGCCAACAGTTCCCGCCTTTGCGAGTGCACGCAGCTCGTCGAAGCCGCCATTGTTGTCGATGACGATGTTGTTCGGCCGCTCCAGATGGGTGCGGTCGACCTGAACATTGCCGGTGACCAGCAGTCCGGCGCCGCCTTCGGACCATCTGCGATAGAGCCGCACATGGCGCTCGGTCGCATGGTTCATGGCGTTGGACAGGCCTTCGGTCAAGGCTGCTTTGACGAAACGATTCGGCAAGGCTGCACCGCAAGGCAATACAAGCGGATCGGAAAGATCAATTGCCATTTGTTTTTCCTCCATGCGAAACGGCATTTTCATGCATCATTTTTTGACGCAGTGTATTGGGAGGACTGTCCTGCAAGTCCATCCGAAAGGATGGTCTGTGTCAGACGTGATGCTATTTGGCTCGTGTCAAGGATGCTTCGATCGTCTGCAACGTCTCCGGATAGATATCCCAACGGGTGCCGGCAACGTAGGCACGCTCGCGTCCGAGTTGTTCCTCGCTGTGGGCCAGCACCAGAGCCTGGACCTTGTCCCGCGCATCGGCCTTGTCGGCGGCAAATGCTTTTTCCACGGTTGTGCTGATCACGTCACGCAGGGTGGAGTTCGGCTGGCTCAGTTGCGACAGGGGAATGTCCCAGCGTTTCGCCATCGCATCGCCTGCCGCAGCGGCATCCCGAAGCTTGTCGTCGGCATCCAATCCATCAATGCTGGCGAGGTCGCTGGCGAGCTTGCACAGCGACAGCAGGTCGGCGACTGCGTACCAGTGCGCGTATTCAACCTGCTGGCGAATGATCTCGAGCGAACCCATCACGATGTGGCCCTGTTCGATCGCCGTCCTGTTGGTCGCATCCACTGCGGGCATCACCACTTCCGCCAAGGCCTTTGCCATCGCACGCATGCGAAGATCTATTCCGGGTTGCATGTCGTCCTGCTCCTTGAGTTCTTGTCGATGACGTTCTTATTTGGCTACGGCTTTAACGAGTTCCTGCCTGAGCGATTCCATCAGGGTGTAGCCGAGCCCGGCGAACCAGGTCAGCACGACGTCCTGATGCGACTTCGAGCCGTCGGCGGCGCGCAATGCCGTGCCGAGCGTCATGATCGCGCCTTTCCAGAGCACGAAGATCGTGTAATAGCGCAGGCGTTGGTGGGAGACCTTGAGACCGCATGCTTTCTCGTAGGCAGCGATGAACTCGTCGCGCTTGAACAGGGACGAAGAAAGACTGCTTCCGTCCTCGGCAGGCGTTTCGAACGAGGGCATCAGAATCCAGGCGAGGTCATGGTGGCGATCGCCGAAATAGCCAAGTTCCCAATCGAGAATGGCAGTGATCTGCAGCGTGTCGTCGTCGAACAGGTAATTGCCGGTGCGGTAATCCGAATGCACCATCGACAGATGGTCGAGTGGCTGACGATTGGCGCGCAGCCACTGTTCGGCCAGTGCCAGCAGCGGAACGTCCTCGAACATGTCCTCGTGCCAGACGCGAGCCCACCAGTTGAGCTGCCAGTCGACATCGTCCGTTGTGCCGACGCGTGGCATGTCGAAAGCGGAAAGATCGGCCTTGCCCGGCACGTAGTTATGGATCCTGGCCAGGTAAGCGATGAATTGAGGACCTATCACGCCGCGCTGGCTGGCGCTGAACTGGATACCCACCCCCGTTACGTTGGAGGTGCCGTTGGTCGGCTTTTGCACGCCATCGATAAAGCCGTAAATCATCGCCGGCCTGCCGAGCTCTGCGCCGCTCTCATCGAGCCAGTAGGTCTTTGGTACCGGAACGATCTCCTGGGCGGCGGTGATCAATTGAAACTCGCGCAGGCGATTTGTTTCGACGACCGATTCGGAAGGTTCGCGCCGCAAAACCATTCTTTCGCCCTTCCGTCGCTCGCCATCGCAGTTCCAGTCGAGCCGGAACGAGAACTGCTCCTTCGAGGCGCCACCGGTCAGTGCGGCGAGATTGCGGAGTTCGAAGTCGCCCTGGATTCGTTTTTTCAGAAAGGCATCGAGCCGTTTTTTGATATCGCCCAGATCGGCCGGCGACGCCGCTCCGCTGGCACGGCGCTGCATTTTCTTGGTGAGCGTCTGGTCAACGGTTCGCTCCACGGGATAGCGCGCCCGTAGCTTGGCGATCGACTCGGCCGAGGGATGCCGGCGCAGCTCGTTTTCATGCATGGTCATCAATCCAGTTTCTGGTGTGCGACGGCTTCAGAACGTCAGAACCGGCTTGATCACGGCACCCGTCTCGGCGGCGTGGGCGGCTTCGTTGATGCTGTCGAAGGGGAATTTCTTGATCAGCTTGTCGAAGGGGAATTTCCCGGCGCGGTACCAGTCGAGCATTTTCGGAATGAAGGTTTGCGGATCCGAGTCGCCTTCGATGATGTACTTGGTGGTAATGCCCCGCTCGAGCATGCTCATGAGATTGGCCGGCATCATCGCGTCGGGCGGCGGCCCTCCCACCATGCCGAGCACGCCACCTGGCAAGAGAGCTTCAACGGCGACACCAATCACTGCGGGAATGCCCGTGGTATCGAACGCGAAGTTCACCCCGCCACACAGTTCGCGGATCCTGGCGAGCACATCCGGCGTGGTCGTTGGGTTGATCACATGCGTCGCGCCGAGCT
>JANLPY010000375.1:0-3332 GCA_031367505.1 Hyphomicrobiaceae bacterium
CCGACTATCGCGATTACGTGCTGCGGCATGTGCAGAACCCGTTCGTGCGTCAGTTCTGGGAGAAGGAGTACGCCGATTACCCGGAGAACTATAAGCGGGAGGCGATGGGGCCAGTGTTGAACAAGCTGGAAGCGTTCCTCGTCTATCCCGTGATCGCCAACATCGTCGGGCATCCGAAGTCCACGTTCGATGTCCGGTACGTCATGGACAACCGGCGCGTGCTCATCGCCAATTTCTCCAAGGGCATCATCGGCGAGGAGGCAGCCAACCTGCTGGGATCGTTGCTGGTCACCAAAATCCACCAGACCGCCATGAGCCGCGCCGATCAGAAAGAAGAAGACCGCATCGACTTCACGCTCTATGTCGACGAGTTCCACACCTTCTCGACGGACACGTTCGCATCCTCGCTGGCGGAAGCGAGGAAGTACCGGTTGAGTTTGGTGCTCGCCAACCAGTATCTGGAGCAGCTTTCACCGGCCGTTCGCGCCGCCATTCTGGGCAATGCCGGTACGCTGGTGGTGTTCCGGCCGAGCGCGATCGATGTGCGCGAGCATCTGGAGCGCGAACTCTATCCGATCCAGTTCCAGCATATCGTGGAGTTGGCGCCGTTCGAGGCGTGGGTGAAGTCGCCGAACCGCGCTGAGACCGAGCATCTCGATACGCTTCCACCAAATCCAGCATCCGGGCAACGCGCGCACAAAGTCGTCGAGCAAAGCCGGCGGCATTACACGCGCCGTCGGCAAGACGCCGAAGAAGCCGTAATCGGGCAAGTCGAAAGTGGGTACCACGAAAGCACGGCACAATAAGCGGCGATGGATCGCAGAACATGCCTCGGCGCTGCGACTCGTTGCCGGGAGGCGGGGGCAAGACGAAGCGCCGAGGCGTCAGCGAACTCGGGCGAAGGTCGCTGTGGGACAAATCTAACTTGCCAGCTGCGAGCTCGCATCTGGAATCGGTCGGAATGCTTTGCAGGTCCTAAAAACGGACGGGAAAATTTAACTCAAACGGCCCACGATCGCCTCGATCGCAGCACGCCGACGTGCTTATGCAATCGCGTGGCTGGCAAACCGACCTTGGTCGATTTATAATTCAGTCCACGGAACCTCCGCGACAGTGAGGAGCGCGCAATCCCGTGCGTTCCTGTCCTGTCAACAGGAGCTTCTGATGACGACCATCATCGACGGTCACTTTGCCAAACGCAGCGATCACGACGAATTGAAGCGGCTCGACGGAAAACGCGCGGAAGCCGAACGGCTGCTGCACGGGCTCATGGGAGCCCAAGCGAGCCTGATCAGCCGGCGCAATTTGTACGGCAAGATCATCGCGATCTTCCGTCCGGGGAGCCCGACCACGACCCAACGCTCCGATGATCAGATCATCGGCGACCTCTTGGATCTGCTCGCCCTGTTCGCAACGCTCTACCACGAGCGGCCGCGATCGAGGACGTGACGGACAGCCTCTCCGGTGGAGAGGACACTCAAAAGCCCCGTGTCGAAAGCTCGCGGCTTTTTTCTTGGGAGTGCGGCCAACTTCAATCGAGAAGTCCGACCCGTTCGCCCTTGCCGTTGGTGAATTTGTGGTCGAGCAGCGGCGTGTTCCGCAGGCTCTTGGCATCGGCGAACAGGAACAGCCCCTTGCAGCCGCGCATGTCCTGGTCTTTGGCCATTTCCTCGACGACATCCACCATGCGCGCGACGCGCTCGGCACTGGTCGTCACGAAGATGACGCGGAAGTGCTGCCAGCCGTAACGCCGTTCGGCGTGTCCATCTTTCCAGGCCTGTGCGTAGCACATGAATTTTACCAAGACCGAGCGCTGGCGCACATCGGCTTTCATGCTGGAAAGTTTGCGCGCGACCGGCATGGTGCCGCGGTCGACTTCGAGGAAGAAGTTGGCCTGCCTGCCGTTTCCGCGGTCGAGTGCGAAGACGGCGTCGGGATGGATCGCCAGCCGGAACGACCGGCCAGCCAGGCTCGGTTGCGCCGCGATCTTGTGCGGCTTTTCCATTTTGTGGGTTGTGGGTGGACTTTCCCTGACGATCGCGTCGCCCTTGATCAGCGCCACGGTCTTCGCCGCCCCGCATTCGGCTTCGAGCTTGCTCAGGAACTCGGCAATCTCCACGGTGTGCAGGATGTTGAGCTGACCGACGCGGTTGTTCTTCAGCGTCCAATTGAGCTTGTGGATGGGTGTGCCATCGCGTTCGCTCAAGAGCTTGGCGCCTTGCTGGCCAAGCGCGTAGACCATTTTGGCGCTGCCGCCGCCTTGCCGGAAGTACTGCAGCTGTGCGCGGGGGCGGTCGAGGTAGTGCAATTGCCACAGCCGCTTCAGTCGTTCCGGAATCTGCTTGGCGGTCTCGCCGCCGATGGCGGGCACCAATCGCAAGATCTGTTCGGAGTTGACGAACCGGAATTCACCGACGCGGCGGATGATGTCCTCGTCACGTGGGGTGCGTTGAAAGTGCGTGCGCAGTGCCATCACGTCAACTTTGCTTGCCCGCTCGAACCGCTTGCCGCGTTTTTGGTGCATTGCCTCCAGTCTACACCCACGCCACGGACAATCCATTCGAGCCCGTGGACATCTGTGGGTTGCGCCGATGGGTGCGACGCTCCAATTCCAGCAAGACATCGCCGAGCAATTCAGCGAGTTCGGACGCCCGAACGTGGGGTGCTCGCAAGACAGTCCTCGGCAATACCAGGACACTCACAAGCCCCGAGAGACCGGCCTCCGCAGCGCTTCCAAGGTTAGCCGGCACGGCCGCCCGTCAAGGCCTGAGCCCACATAAGTCCGGGAAAGTCGCCTTGACTGTCGGCCGTCGAGCCGGCTCGGGGCTGATGATCGCTGATGAACGGACGGGAGTGAGCCCATGCAAAGAAAACGGATCGATATCGCGCACATGAAAACCCAGGTGCTGGTGACGCAGGCAATCGCAAGTTACCTGAAGCACCCGCTGAAGCGCGAGAACACCGGGTACGCGACCAGCTGCCCGATCCACGACGGGAACAACAAGCGCGCATTCCGAATCAGCGCCGACGGGCGTGCGTGGTACTGCCACGGCGCCTGCAAGCGCGGCGGTAATGTCCTCGATCTCATCGCAGCAATCGAGCAGTGCTCGATTGTGGACGCGGCGATTTTGCTTTCCGAAAAGTGGGGGGTATAATGCGGGGATGACCAATACTATTTTTCATAAAGAAAAACGCGTTTCAGTCACCACAAACCTGCCAGTTGATTTTTTGCAGGAGTTGCAACACCTGAGCGAAGTGACTGGATTGCGACGCAACGCGATCATCGAGCGGGCGGTTTTATTTATGGAATGAAGCGCGGACGCAGTCGATGG
>JANLPY010000402.1:0-3532 GCA_031367505.1 Hyphomicrobiaceae bacterium
GGGGACGCCGCAACTCCTGCAGACCGAGAATATCGACAACATGCATGCCCATGATACGATCATGGCGCTTGAGTTCCGGGACGTTATCTCGATTGGCTCGGGCGGCGACCAGCAACTGACCTTGCTGTTTGCCCCTCGCGGTGCCGCTGCGATTGGCCCTGTCCCGTTCATGCATCGTCAGTCCGCAGAGGGAAATCCCGATGCGCCACTCGGACACGGGTTGCAGGATGGGTTCCATGACGCCTCGACTGTTCTGGGCATCGAATATCATTTTGCACGAACCACAATTGAAGCGACCGCATTCAGCGGCGCGGCTGTGAGCTGGCCGCTGCCGCTGCACAGCCCGGATTCCTTCGCCTTCCGCCTCACCCAGGACATTGACGAGCACGTCAAAGTGGGAGCGTCTTACGGTGACGTGCTTTCGCCGGACGACGCAGGCGTTGAACGACACAGTCATTTCATGTCGGCCTGGCTGGCAACATCGCATCAGATCGGATCTGGCACACTGCGCTCCTCGCTTGTCTGGGCAAGGAGGCGAGATGATCACAGCGTTTCGCAAACCAGCCTTCTTGCCGAAGGGGTCTATCAGCGAGGACCGAACGCATTCTTCGGCAGGGCCGAAATGTTGCAAATTACGCCCGAGCAACTTGATGTCGCGACGGTCGGCGCGTCGACCGATCCGAGGTGGGTAAAGGCACTGACCGTCGGTTACGAGCGGACCCTGTTTCAGCAACATGGCCTCTCGTTCCGGGCCGGCGGCTCATACACCAGGGACTTCATACCTTCGGCATTCAAGCCTGACTATGGCTCTAATCCTGGCGGGCTTAAGCTCTTCGTGCGGATCAAGTTTGCGACAGGCGATGGCCACGAAATGTGAGTACTTTATGCGCTTGGTGGGTAGCCGCAGTTTGCACATCAGGCGCTGGCCAACCGCTTTCGGGCCTTGCGCGAGATAGACCAATCTCAATTGATCGGAGTACGCGCGCCCTCTCTACGAGGAACGAAAAGGCACGAGGATGGCGGCTTATCTGATCCTGTTCGCCATCGTTCTTGGCGTGAACCTGATGCCAGCTTTCGGTCCTCCGACCTGGTCCGTGATCGTAGTGTTCGGCATCAATACCAAAATGTCGGCGGTGCCGCTTGTCCTGGTCGCTGCGTCCGCGGCGGCGTCAGGCCGGTTCCTGCTGGCACATGCCTTCCGCTTGCTGGCCCGGCATGTATCGGAAAAGACCAAGCGAAACGTCGCCGCTGCCCGGGCCGCGTTTGAACGCAAGAAACGAAATTCGATGATCGCGCTCGGCTTGTTCGCCCTTTCACCCGTGCCTTCCGCGCCACTCTTCGAAGCTGCTGGCCTTGCCAAAGTTCCGCTGCTTGGTTTCACGGCTGCCTTTTTCGTGGGACGCACAATTTCATACTCGATTTACCTTCTCACGACGAAAAGCATCGAAAGTACGAACGTCGGCGATGCGTTCCGCCATGCAATCACCAGTCCGTTCGGGATTGCACTGCAGGTCGCCATGATAGTTCTGCTGGTTGGTTTCACCCGCGTCGATTGGGCAAAACACCTTAGTGGCCGATCCAATTGACGTTGCATGGGGAGCGACGGAGCGGTTGAAGTGGCGGAATTTACAACAAAATTCTTGTTTTCGGGTATCTAACTGAGGAACGCGAGCTGAAGTACGGCATTGGCTGGTGGGAATGCGAAAGCTTGATATGCGCCACCTGTATCCCCCGCTCAGTCAGGGGGAAGGTAAGAACATGGGATACTTTTCGGTGGAAATTTATACCTCTCCCGGGTCAATTCTCAACGGAAGTCAATAACCTCAGGGCGCCGTCAGGATCTCCGTTTATCGACGACCAGAATTACGCGGCTTCGACGGCGTGTGTCTCGAACGCGACGCCCAAGCGCTTGCGAACTGCCCCAAAGATCGCGGCGAGATTGTCCATGCTCGGATTGCCATTCTCCGAGAGCATTCGGTGGAGGCTCTTGCTCGGGCGGTTGGTCTCGGAGGCAAGGGCCTCGAACCCGACCGAGGCATTGACCAGATCGCGCAGGATCAGCCGTGCAACATGGGGCTCGCCATTGAGAAAGGAAGTTGCTGCTTCGTCGAGCATGGCCTTGGCGAAGGCAGGATCGCGCGCGGCGCGCTCCTTCACCGTCTCCTTGAAATCGCGGGTCAGAACCACTTTGTTATCTCCTGGCTTTCGCCGCCTTGGCCTTGCGGCCCTTGTATTCGTCGAGCAGCATGCCCGCGTATTTGATATCGGCCTGTTGCCGCTTCTTGGTCCCACCCACGAAGAGGATGATCAGTTCATCCCCGTCCTGGGCGAGATAGAGCCGGTATCCCGGCCCCCAGTCGATCCGGTATTCGCCAAGCCCACCGCCGATCCATTTGACGTTCGACAGGTTGCCCAGTTCCAGTCGGACGATGGACGTCGCCACCTTGGCCGCAGCCTGAACATCGAGATCGTCGAACCAGCCCCGGAACGGGCAGGAACCGTCTTCGCGAATATATTCCTCAACAATCACATTGCACCGCCATTGGTAACATATGCGTTACCTTGAGTCTAGGCCGCATCGGCGGCACCCGGGAGGGAAGCGCTCTGCTCGACAAGTGCGACCACCGCCTCGCGCAGCTTCCTCGCGCTGGTCTCCGTCTTGCCGAACCGGGTCTTCAGCGCCTGAAGCAGTTTCTGATCCTCGAGCGAGAGCGGCCCGGTGAGCGCTGACTTGGGGGAGAGGGCTGCGGCAATCTTCTTGCTGACCCGGTTGGCCGCCCTGCGCGATGGCTCGTGCTGAATGTGAGCATAGATCGCGGTCGAGCGTGGGTTGGAGTGGCCCAGGATCGCCCCGGTCAATGCAATCGCTTCACCCGTAGATATCGCGGTCGAACCGATCGTGTGGCGAAGCGTGTGCGGTGTTACGCCGGGCAGTTCTGCTTTCCTGATCGCCCGCGCCCATGGTGTTTTGGTGCCCTGAAAATAGCCGTCGCCGGTATCTGCCGGGAATATGAACTCCGACTCCTCAACCCGCTCGATCTGCTGGAGCAGGGTCAGGGCTGCTGTTCCGAGAGGCCGCACCGAATGCCCGGTCTTGCTGTCTTCCAGAACCAGCATCCCGCTCTCGAAATCGACCTCGGTCCATTTGAGGCCGGCAATTTCATTCCGGCGGCAGCCGGTCAGTGCCCAGAGCCGGGCAATGTTGAGTGCCTTCATGTTTGTACCCTCGGTCTCCAGCTCGTCGAGCGCGCGCCCCAGTCGACCGACTTCTTCAAGGGTCAGGAAGCGGGTCTTCTGGCCATCGGTCTTGCGCACCGCGGCATTCGTGACGGGATTGCGTTCGACGATCTCGCTTCGCTTGGCAAAGCTGAACACCGCAGAGAGATCTCGGACGACCTTTCGTGAAGCGCCGGGGCCGCCCTTGACGATGATAAGCTTGCGCGGGCCGACCTTTTCTTTCTTCGCCGTCTTGCCTGCCAGGACGTCCGCCGCGAACCGTTCGATATCGCCACTGGTGACATCCTTGGCGCGG
>JANLPY010000437.1:0-9673 GCA_031367505.1 Hyphomicrobiaceae bacterium
ACGGGCTGGACGCGCTGCGTCGCACCGGCGCGCCCATCCTGCATTACAAGGTGTGTTCCACCTTCGATTCCTCGCCCACCATCGGCTCATTCGGCCGGGTGATGGATATCGCCAAGCAGATGTTCGGCGCGGGCGTGATCCCGATCGTCGTTGGCGCGCCCAAACTCGGTCGATATTCCCTGTTCGGAACGCTTTTCGCCCGCCACAATGTGGACGGGACGGTGCACCGCATCGACCGGCACCCCACAATGAGCGTGCACCCAACCACACCCATGCGCGAAGCTGACATGCGCCGTCACATCGGGGCGCAAACCGCGCAGCGCATCGCGCTGCTTGCCGCGCCCGCCATATCGGGGGCCGCCGAACGCGCGGAAGCCGCGCTTGACGCGGTACTTCGCGACGCACCGGATGCGCTGATGATTGATATTGCCGATGAAGGTGCCGAAAGCCGCGTGGGTTGGCTGTTGGAGCGGATGGCGCAGCGCGCAAAACCCCTGTTCGTTCTTGGCTCGTCCGGCGTCGGATACGCGCTGGTCGCAAACTGGAAGGCCGACGGGCGGTTGCCGGCTGAAGCGCCGGTGATGAGTGCCGGTGCGGTGGACCGGTTGTTCGTGGTGTCGGGAAGCTGCTCGCCCACCACCGGCGCGCAGATCCTGGCCGCACGGGCAGCCGGCTTCGCCGACTTGGCGCTTGATCCGGTCGCGCTGATCACCGAGGGCGAGGACGGACCCCATGCGCGGGCGGCCGTCGCGCGGGCGGTGCATTTGCTGCAAGCGGGCCAAAGTGTGGTGGCGCATAGCTCTGTGGGCGGCGAAGACCCGCGCGAAGCCGCCGTCGCGGCGTATTTCGCAGGTCAGGGCATGTCTGCCGAGCAGGGTCGGATCCACGGTGGCCGCGCCCTGGCGTCCGCTGCGGGTAGGCTGCTGGAGCGGGTGCTGCAACAGGTAGACCTCGCGCGCTTCGTAGTTGCGGGCGGCGATACCGCGACGACCGCCATCAAGATGCTCGGCATTGATGCGTTGGAGATGATTGCGCCGCTGACGCCGGGCGCGCCGCTTTGCCGTGTGCTGGCGCCGGGCCGTGCCCTTGACGGTCGGCAGGTTGTGCTAAAGGGCGGCCAAATGGGCGGCCCTGACTTTTTTTCGCAAGCAAAGGCGGGCCGCGCGTGAACGGTCTGCAAGCCTAACAATGGAAAGAGACGCAGGATGAAGCTGAACAACAAGGTCGCAATCGTGACCGGCTCGGCACGCGGCATCGGGCGCGCCATCGCGGAGGCCATGGCAAGCCAAGGTGCCCGCGTTGTGATTACAGATCGTGACGGCGCAGAGGCAATCAAAACTGCGCGCGAGATCGGCGATGCTGCAATCGCGATTACAGCGGATGTCTCCAAACCCGAGGATATCGAAGCGCTGTTCGATCAGACGGTGAAGGCGTTCGGCCGGGTCGACATCCTTGTCAACAATGCCGGCATCGGTGCGGCCCGATTGGTCGTTGATATCGGGCTGGAGGAATGGGAGCGCATCATCCGTATCAACCTGACCGGCGCTTTCCTGTGCAGCCAACAGGCCGCGCGGCGCATGATCGCGCAAGGCACCGGCGGGAAGATCGTCAACATCGTCTCGCTGTCCGGCCAGAAGGGCGGCGTCGGTCGTTCCGCTTACGGCGCGTCAAAGGCGGGGCTTGAAGTGCTGAACAAAATCATGGCGGTCGAGTTTGCCGAACACGGCATCAACGTCAACGCCATCGCGCCCGGCCCGATCATGACCGAGACGGGCAAGGCCATGCACACCAAGGAAACCGTTGACGCCTACCATCGGCTGATCCCGCAGCGGCGCTACGGCGAGCCGTCAGAGATCGCCGCAGCGGCGGTATTTCTGGCGTCGGACGATGCATCCTACATCACCGGGCACACGTTGAATGTGGACGGCGGTTTCTTGGCGGCAGGGCTGATGTTCCCGTTCGATCCGGCCAAGAACAAGCCGATCGGTGCGTCTTCCTGACCAACACCACACGACAGGCACGCCGTCACGTGACCGGCGGATGCGCGCGCGGGCTACGACGTCGTTCGGGCTTTCTGCATGCTGACGGAAAAGGACATCGACCATGCTTTATGAGCAACTCGGCCGCAGCGGTCTGCAGGTTTCAAGGATCTGCCTGGGCACGATGATGTTCGGAGGACGTACTGACGAGCGGGCGGCAGTTGAAATTGCAGCCCATGCCAAGGGCGCTGGCGTCAACTTTATTGACACCGCCGATTCTTACAATTCCGGCGCGTCAGAAGACATCGTCGGACGTATCATCCGCAAAGTGCGCGGCGATTGGATATTGGCGACTAAAGCAGGCAATCCCATGGGCGACGGCCCCGGCCGAAGCGGACTTGGCAAACGCTGGTTGGCCACGGCGTGCGAGGAAAGCCTGGCACGCCTGAAGTCTGACTGGATCGACATCTTCTATCTGCATTTGGAGGACCACGCGACTCCGCTTGAGGAGTCGCTGGAAGCTGTCGAACGGCTGATTGCGGCTGGCCACATTCGCCATTTTGGCGTCAGCAATTTTCGCGCCTGGCGGATCGCAGAGATCTGCAATCTTTGCGACCGCCACGGGATGCCGCGACCAGTGGTCGCCCAGCCCTACTACAACGCGTTGAACCGAATGCCCGAAACGGAGGTGTTACCAGCCTGCGGTTATTACGGGATGGGCGTGGTGCCTTACAGTCCGCTTGCACGCGGTGTGCTTACCGCCAAGTACAATCCCGCCGAAACGCCACCGGCGGGATCTCGGGCCGCATCCGCTGACAGCCGTATGTTGGAAACAGAGTGGCGACCAGAGTCGCTTGCCATCGCGCAATCCCTGCAGGCCCATGCAAATGGCCGCGGCTTCACCGCTGCGGACTTCGCGCTTGCCTGGCTGTTGGCGAACCGGTTCGTCACCTCGGTATTGGCCGGGCCGCGCACGCTGGAACAATGGGTTTCGTATCTCAAGTGCCTCGACTACCCGTTCGACCTTGAAGACGAGCGGCTTCTCGACAGCCTGGTGGCGCGCGGTCACCCATCAACGCCCGGCTACAACGACCCGCGTCACCCCATCGAGGGCAGGGTTCCGCGTTTTTCCAAAATCGACAACACCGAACCAAAGGACCGCAGGCCATGACCTTTGCAAAGCGAGAGATCGGCCGAACTGGCGTGTTTGTCACCGAGTTTGGGGTCGGCGGTGGACCATTCGGCAATCTTATGGCACCAATGTCCGATCCCGAGGCCGCAAAAACCATCCGTGGCGCCTGGGACGCCGGCTTTCGTTATTTCGACACGTCGCCGGTTTATGGCTTCGGTTTAAGCGAGCGACGGCTTGGCGAAGCGTTGCGCGCGCTGCCCCGGTATGACGTCGTGGTGTCCACCAAAGTTGGCCGCCTTTTGCGCCCTGACGCGGGTTGGCACCCGTTCCGCAAGATGTTCATTGATGCCGCACCGTTCCGGCCCGACTATGATTATTCCTATGACGGCGTGATGCGGTCTTACGAAGACAGCTTGCAACGGCTGGGGGTCGACCGCGTCGATATTCTGTTGATGCACGACATCTCGGCCGAAACCCACGGCGACGCCCTTCCTCCGTTGTTTCGCACCGCGATGGAGGGCGGGTACCGCGCCATGGACGAGCTGCGCCGCAACGGTGACGTCAAGGCGATTGGTCTTGGCGTCAACGAATGGCAGGCGTGCGAGGCGGCGATGGCGCACGGCCGCTGGGATGTCTTCCTGCTTGCGGGCCGCTACACGCTTCTGGAACAAGCGGCGCTGGACAGCTTCCTGCCGCGCTGCCAACGCGAAGGCGTCTCGTTGGTGATCGGCGCGCCGCTCAATTCCGGCATCCTGGCAAGCGGCGCGGTAACGGGTGCCACCTACAATTACGAGGTTCCGCCGCCCGCAATCATCGCCCGTGTAAAAGGCATCGAAAAGGTCTGTAGGACTTACGGTATTCCGATTGCGGCGGCTGCCTTCCAGTTCCCGCTCACACATCCAAGCGTGGTATCGGTGATCCCCGGCATGTCTTCGCTTGCCCAACTCGACGGAAACGTAAAGGCAATGAAACAGCCAATCCCCAGCAAGCTTTGGTCGGACCTAAAGGCGCAAAACCTGCTGCGTGCCGATGCGCCAGTTCCCTTTGAAGCAGCATGATCTTTATGCGGGACTCTTTCAAAGCAACTTGAGTAATGGCGGGAAATCGGCCCGCGACAGGCTTTCAGGGCGACGCCGCAATGTTAATTTGGCACTTAACATTCAGGAAACTGAAACGCTCAATGCGTCAACACATATCGGCACCAGCGCCGCCGTTATGTGTTGACCGTCTTGCGCATGTTAATCCCAAGAACCGCAATATCTATCGCAATCCTGCCACCCTTTCTAAGCCATCTGACGCGCGCCGCTGATCATGCTGCAACAACGTCGTAGCCGGCGCGGGGGAAGTGCACGTGAACTGTGCCGGCGCGCGGATCCGAGCGGCGGACCACCACTTCCCGTCCGTCAGCCCCGACAAGAATCCCCTCGACCGGGTCTCGGCCCAGATCGTCCGGCGTGACGGTGATCCTCATGCCAGCTTTCAACCCGGTGGGGTCACCATCGGCCGCAAAGTTGGTAACAACAGGGATCGATGCGCGTGCGATGTCCACAGCCTCCGCTCCGGTGATCTCCGTGGGATTGCCGTAGCCCAAGGCCGCCACGCGTTCGACCCAAGGGACCAGCGATTTGACGGAGAGCCAGTGCTCGGTTTCGGAGCCTCCCCATTTCCTCAGAAACCAGATCGAAGGATACGTGGCCAGATCGGCCGCGCTCACTTGGTTGCCTAGCAAATAGGGACGGCCATCGGCCAGAAGGGACTTAAGCCAATCACAGTGCGCGACGAACTGTTGCACATAACGTGGAAAGAGCGGTTCTACCTCGGCCTTGCCAAGAATGTAGCCGAACTCATTCCGTTCGGCTACGAACTCCGGCGGGTATAAGTCGCCGTTAACGTTGGCGATGAAGCCGAGAGCCGGCATAAAAAGGTAGCGTTCCGCCCACCAGGAAAGCACCGTTGCCTCGCCCTCGGTGTGATTGGGAAACAAGGTCGGCTCGGGGTAAAGCTCCTCTAGCTTGCGCAGGATGAGATGTGTATCGCAGTAAATATCGGCCCCGATTTGCATCACCGGCGCGCGCCGATAGCCACCCGTGAGGGCAACCAGATCAGGCTTCGGCATCGTGACGGGGGTGATGACATGCTTGTAGGAAAGCTTCTTTAGCCCGAACGTCAGACGCGCCTTCTCTGAAAAAGTCGAGAGTGGATAGTGATGCAGGATGATATCGGTCATTGCGTTCCCCTATGTCATTTGGCTGCATGAGCCCGCTAGGCTGGCAACCTTCGCTTGTCATACCGTTTCTTAATCGACGCGTCGCTTGCCGCGCCCCGTTTCAGCTGCGTGCTGCGACACAGACGATCATCACCGAAGTCCCCGACAAGGGAAGCTTCGCCTCGAAGGTTGCACGGGTCGGCGGACTACCCTCGGGAATCCAGGCGTCCCACTCGGCGTTCATCTCTGCGTAGGTCGCGATCTTGGCGAGGTATATCTGCGCAGAGAGGAGTTGCGTTTTGTCCGAGCCCGCGTCAGCCAGCAACCGGTCAATCGTCGCAAGAACCTCCCGCGTCTGCTCGCGAACGCTCTGGCCCTTCGTCTGATCAGCAATGCATCCGGTGAGATAAATTGTGTCGCCGTGAACGACCACCCGCGACAGGCGAGGTCCGACGCCTAACCTCGTGATACTCATGTGTGTGTCGCTCCTCTTGGGACCCTGTCTGTGACAATTCTCAAGCAATGACCTTTGATCCAGACACTTGCCACAACGGCCGACAAGACCGGCTGCGACGAAACTCTCTGTTCGGGCTCAGTTTGTGTCATCTGATCTTCCCCCAGCTGTAGTGCGGCCCGCAGATTATCCGTGAATTAACATGCCGCCGTTCACATCGATTGTGGCGCCGGTGATGTAGCAGGAAATGTCCGCCGCCAAGAACAGGAAAGCACCGGCCACATCGCGGGCGTCTCCTAAGCGTGAGAGAGGGATGCCTTTTATGATTTCCGTCTGCATTGAGTCCGTAAGTTTGTCTGCCGTGATGTCAGTTTGAATAAGGCCGGGTGCAACGCTGTTGACCCTGATGCCGTCGGGCCCAAGCTCGCGTGCCATCGCCCGCGCAAGGCCCGCGACGCCTGCCTTCGCAGCCGAGTAGTGGGGGCCGCCGAAAATTCCGCCGCCCCTTTGCGCTGAAACCGAGGACATGCACACGATCGAGCCTTGTTTACGTTCGCGCATGTGCGGAATGAAGGCTTGGCTTAAGTAAAGCGTGCCGCGGAGACTGACGTCGAGAACGAAGTCATAGCTCTGAGGCTCGATGTCCATGACTTTAAGCGGCTGTGTGACGCCAGCGTTGTTGAGAAGGACATCGACCTTTCCGAACTCCCGCAGAACTGCGGCGGCGGCGCGGAGCGTGGACTCCCGGTCCGTTACATCGCAGACGAAGCCGCGGTGGACTTCGCCCAAGTCGCGCGCCGCCTTCGTCGAGGCAGCTTCGTCCAGATCGAGGATCGCCACCTTGGCACCATGCTCGGCAAAGAGACGTGCGGTTGCCATCCCGATGCCTCGGGTGCTCGCGGCACCCGAAATTACAGCAACCTTGTCTTTCAGTAACATTCGAAATTTTCCTTCAATTATCGAGACCAACCTTTGCCGTTCATGTACCCGCTAAGCGGGGGCCTTCTGACCGCTGAGCCGCGCGATGATCAGCGAGAGAAGGATGATAGCGCCGTAGACGGCGTCGACCCAAAAGGCGGCGATCTCCGAGAGGATCAGCAAGTTCTGCAGGATACCAAGCAGGATGACACCGGTGAGCGCGCCGAACACCCGTCCCTCACCGCCGTTCAGATTGATTCCACCGATCACGGCCGCCGCGAAGACGTAAAAGATCATGTTCTGGCCCTGGCTGGTGACGACGGACGCGATGCGCCCGCTGAGCATTAGTCCGGCCAATGCCGCCAGAATTCCGCCAACGACGAAAAGTCCGATGGTAAGACGTTCGACCGGTATGCCGGCGATACGGGCAGCTTCAGCATTGCCACCAACTGCATAGACCGCCCGGCCAATGCGATGATGACGCATGATCAGGATTGCCAGCGCGTAAAGCGTGCCCGCGATCCAGATTGACGCAGGAACGCCCGCCCACTGGGCCGAGCCGAGGTAAGTGAAAGCGGGGGGCAAATCGAACAGCGTCTGGCCGTTAGTGATGCCGACCGTGGTGCCTCGAAGAAGGATAAGCATCGCGAGTGTGCTGATAAAGGCGTTCAAACGAAGCTTCACGACAAAGAAACCGTTGATGGCCCCGATCAATGCCCCCACCGCGAAAACAACCATCACCCCGGAAAAGCCACTTATCCCGACACCGGAGCCGCCCATAAGCTTATCCGCTGTAATCAGCCACGCGCCAACCATCGGGGCAAAACCAACGATCGATTCCAGCGACAGATCGAACTTGCCTCCGATCAAGATTAAAGACTCTGCCAAGACCAGGATCGACAGCTCTGACGATTGCTGAAGGATGTTGAGAATGTTGTCCATCGTGAGGAAGGCCGGACTTAGCATGGTCCCAGCGATCATTGCCAATGCGATGATCGGGATCAGGACGAACTCCCGCAAGGTAGCACGCATCGTCCGACCGGAGGTGCGGGCCAGTTTGTAGGACGCCGTCCCATTCGCTTCAGTCATCTTGGTCGCCTTCCATATTTCATTGGGACGAACTGGTTCTAATCAACCAAATTTAGGCCCTCGATCTGCGCCACGATCTGGTGATCACTGCGGTCCGGCCCAAACTTGGCGGTTATCCGGCCGTGAAACATGACCAGAAGGTGATCACAGATAGAGAGTTCGTCGAGGTCGTCGGAAATCACCAGGACGGCAGTGCCAGTGGCCCGCGCGCGCGCGACCGCCGCGAACAGTGTGTTCTTCGACGCGATGTCGACACCTTGGGTTGGCCCCACCAAAACCAGCAGCTTCGGGCTGGATGCCAACGCGCGCGCCATAAGGCCCTTCTGTTGATTTCCACCGCTTAGCTCCGAGATCGGCTGTTCCGGCGAAGAAGCGACAATCCCCAAGTCGTCTATCAGGTCCTGCGCGCGGGACAGCCGCTTTGCGGGTACGATGAAGCCAAGCCGTCCAAGGGTGTCGGAAATCGTGGTTGTCACATTCTCCGCCACCGAAAGCAGTGGAAAAATGCCGCGAATATGCCGATCGCGGGGCACATACCCAACGCCGAGGTCACGTGCGTGCAACGGTTTGCCGAAGTTGAGCGGTTGTCCGCCAATCCGCACAGCGCCGGACGATGGCATCAAAAGCCCAGCAAGAATTTCACCCAGTTCTTCCTTACCGGAAGTTGCAAGACCCGCCACGCCGACGCACTCTCCCTCCCGGACTTGAAGCGAGACATTGCGAATTGCGCCTTCCAGTTCAAGTTTCTCGACATCGAGGACAGGACGTGCGTCCCCTTTTGCAGACTTCGAAACACTTTGCGCCGGACTTGCGCTGACCAGGTGGGTTCCAACCATGGCGCTTACCAGCTGGTCTCTCGGCATGTCCCTCAGCAGGGCATCGGCGACGATGGCTCCGTCCCGAAGGACCGTCACGCTACGGCAAATTTCGTAAAGTTCTTCGAGGTGGTGTGAAATGTAGACGAAGGTGACCCCGTTTTCCTGAAGGGCTTTCAGACGATCAAAAAGTTGGTGGACTTCGCGGCGTTCAAGCTCGGCCGTCGGCTCGTCCAGAATAATGAACCGGCTGCCCTGAAGAAGCGCACGGCCGATTTCGACGATCTGTCGTTGATCGACAGCCAGACGCCCCGCTTCGACTTCCGGATCGACGTCAAGCCCCCATTCGAGAAGCACGGCGCGGGCCTGTTCTTGCATCTGCTTCCAGTCAATCGCGCCGGATCGCTTTAGGGGCTGATTATTGACAAAGAGATTCTCTGCGACTGTCAGGGAAGGAAGGATGGTCCATCGTTGATAGACGCAGGCAACGCGCTGCCGCCACGCACCGCGATCGCCGAGCGGGGGCGCCGGCTCGCCACCGAGTTCGACCGAACCCGAGGTCGGCGCCAGCATGCCGGTCAGCAGGCCCACTAGCGTCGACTTGCCGGCTCCGTTCCGCCCGACAAGGCCGCGCGTGTCCCTGAATGGAATCGTGATGGAAACATCCCTGAGGACGGGTGTTGCGCCGAACGACTTCCACAGCGACTTGGTCGCAGCGGCAACCTGATTCTCGGCGCCGCCAAAATCACCAGTTGGTCTGAATTGAGCCGTGCTCATGACCGCCCCGCTTGCTGATGGCTATGGGAACGATCCGGGCCTTGGCCGAATGGCCGGAAGCAAAAGCTTCCGACCATTCCATGCCGCTTCCGGAAAACCCGTCCGCTGGCATTTTACTTCGCAACTCCATTGCCCCAAAGGGTGGCGTCAGCGGCGTTTTTGCTCGTCACCACCGTCGATGGCAGAACATCCCTCAGGTTAGTGCCGTCCATGATGATGACGCTGCCATGATCAGTAGGACCTTCCGCAAAGGTCTTCCCCTCAAGCGCCGCCTGGGCGTAGTGGATCGAATATTGCGCGTAG
>JANLPY010000449.1:0-4356 GCA_031367505.1 Hyphomicrobiaceae bacterium
GCGTCGACGCAGGCCTGGCTATCTCCGCCCAATGCACGCTCGCGGGCGGCACTATCCGTGAAAACGGCGGCGGGAAGGTTGGCGATGATGGGGTCAATGCCGACGCAGATGGGGGCACCTTTTTTCTCGATGGCGGAGATCAGACGGTCGGCGAAGTTTTCGGAGCTCAAGGAAGTCCTCGGGTTTGATGACAGTTTGATAAGGAGCGCGCGATGCTGAGCACCGGGGAAAACGGTCATCCTGAGGTACTCCGAAGGATGCCGCCCGAATCCATTTCCAACGAAATCACAGGACGCTGAACTAAAGACATCTCCCGACTCACTTCGGTGGCCGGGATTGAAGCCGGTAACTTACCGAGCTTCTCTGTTGATTGTAAGCGATTGTTCTTGCAGCTCGCCGGGCTTGCTGTAGGTCCGTCAGCGCGTCGCACGGCCAGAGTAGTGCTCTCCCTCTTCGGCGACTGCGGTGCATCGTTCGAGGGCAACACCGCCACGCAACCTTCAGAGTTCGCAATTAACTGGTCGGTGCCCGCACCGATGGTAATGATGCCGCCCACGAGCTTTCGCACCTTCCGTGTTTTCTTCAGCCGCTCTTCGAAGTTTAGAAGTATTTTCAGGTCGATTTTGCGAACCAGCCGGTGAACCTCACGCCGGGATTGCGGGTCGTTGGCCACCTCCGAGAGCCGATCAAGCACTCCCATCGCAGCTTCAATTTCCACGTCTGCGTCCAGCGATTCGTCCAGAGCGGGCGATCGGAACCCAAGGAGACGCCTTTCCAGCTTGGCAATCTCAAGCTTTCGGGCGGCGATGCACACACTGACCACTTCAAAGTCATCGGCGGTCTTGGCACGTGGCAGATTCTGCTTGGCGAGCGCCAATTCGTCGAGTTTCCCTTTCAGTTGAGTCTCCAGGAGGCCACGCTCGTCAAGCTCCGCTCCGCGGGCCGATGCGGCGATCCGTGCCTTCTCGGCCAGCACTCTCAGTTTCTGACGCAGGCTGGCAGCACTGCCCGACCGGCCAATCAATTCCGCGAAAGTCCGCAGAAGCAAAGACAACAGGCCCTCGGCGTCGACGGTGTTGTAAGCGCATTCGCGGCCGCTGCTGTTCCTGTAGGTCGAGCAGAGATACAGGCGATGCTGGTTCTGCGACTCCCCGTACATGATGCCGCCGCACGCACGGTCCAAGATTCGTCCTGCGAGCGGGAATTTTGCCGGATCTTTGGCCTTGGGTACGCCGCGCTGACTACGGCCACGATCTGCCAGAATATTCTGGCAGTGGACGACGGTTGCAAGGGGCGCACACGGCTCGAAGCCTGGTAAATCAGAGACAATGACCAGATCGGCCGCGTTGGCGATCTGACGCGGCTGCCCGTCGTGCCTCCGATCCGCGTCTTCCAATAAACGGGGTGCCCCGTCTGTTCCAAGGCGGCGGTGAGCGCCGCTGGAGGTCTTGCCAAATTCCTGCACGGCCGCAATTGCCTTGTTTCCGATCAATCGAGCTACTGCACCCGGGCGCCATAGTCGGCTGAACTTAGCCGCGTTCGCCCTCTTTGTGCCGGCCGAAGGGCTCGGGATGCCCATGGTGTTAAGTTCCTTGGCGATCCGCCCGATTCCCCAGCCCTGCTCTTGGTACCACTTCAGGATAATGAGCCAGACGGCTATTTTCTCTGGATCAACCGGACGGATTTCCGTGTGCGACCCTACCTGCTTAAGCGATTCACCAGGGGCCAACTGAACAGAGGTACCATCGGCACGAAGGCGGAACCGTGCAAATCCATAGGGTGGAGGCCCACCTGTCCAGTACCCCCGAGCAGCCCTGCTGGTTTTGGCCTGCACGATTCGCGAAGCCAGTCTATTCAGGAACTGACCCGTCTCGTCATAAGCCACAAGCGCAGTGATGTCTGCTACAACATTGGACTCGCCTCTGCGTCTTGGTGCGACAGTGCGGCTTGAGAATACGATCGTGACCCCTGCTTCGCCAAGTTGACGCTCGATCGTCATCGCCATGCTCGGTTCTTCTGGGCGAGCAAGACGGTCAGGCATGTGAACCAGCACGTGGCTGACGGTGGTGTCGTCCACTGCCGTCCGGATAAACGCCAGAAGGCCGGGCCGGTTCATATCCGCACCCGTAACGCCGCTGTCGAGATACAGATCTTTGTACGTCGACAGTTTCCGCCGCTCCATATGCTCCAAGTCTTCGCGGGTACCACTAAGGTTTAGCCCCAGCTTGGATGCTTCATTGATCGCCCACTTCAACTGGTCGAAAATGCCAGTTTCCTGAGCCACGGTGCTCCTACGCAGGTACACCAAGGCCCGATTGCTTGCACGTTTGCTCATGTTTAATGGCTCATTCGGGGTTGTGGCCCGGCAACAGAATGCTCGGCGCCCAAGGGCTATTTGCTGACTTCAAGCAGTGGCGCCGTTAAGTGCCGCACGCTCCAGAGAAAGTCGGCAACGGCGTCGAGGAAGGCGTTATCTCCCAATTGGGTAGAATCCCCGACACTCACCGAGAAGATTGGAAGTGAATCAAGCCCACAGTCGATTGGGTCAGTCCAACCGAGCGTGGATCGCCACATCTCCAAGAACCCGGCGAGCAGCGCCGCCGTCGGGTAGCGCTGCTCGCTCGGGAGTGGACGAAGCTGCAAATCCTCCAGAACCTCATCGCCGGTGGGTAGACCGTACTGTGCCAGGTTGATTCCAGCGTTTTTCCACTGGCGCAGTCGCACCGCCATGCCCAACTTCACTAGCAGAGTTGGGCAGACGGTGGGTACCGATGCCGTTGGATCGGGCTGGGCGTTGGCGGCTGGGAGGTAGCCGACTACACGCAAGAGAGCGATTCCAGCATTAGCCAGCAGCGAAGCTTCACGAATCAGGGACTCGACCGCAGCACGTACATAAGTATCCTCTGTGACCGAGTGAATGGGAGCGGGCATCGGCGTCGCTGCCGCCAATAGCGTGCGGTCCATGCGAGGAACGCGAGACGAGTGTTTGGCCATCCACTCCATTTTACAGGCGGCAAATTGTAGCTCGTGCCTCAGCACTCGGTAAGTTAGTCGTTCGGGCGTGTAACCTGCATTGCAATTGGAACGCGTTGATGACCTGCCAGTGCCTCCGCATGCCTGCGAGCGATGAGGCGGGAGATTACTTCTAAAAAATGATCAATAGCGTCGGGCGTCTCGATGCTCGGCTCTGATTGGTCTCCAAGAGTGGGTTCAGCGTCAGTTGTCCTGTCCGAAACGTCGGGCAGCGATACCACGAGTTTGACCCTGCCTTGATAGCGCCTACGGCTCATCGGCAGCCCAGGCGCCAAGGTGCGGACTTTCGCACACGCGGCCCCAGCTGCCGGCTGTTGGGGCTCGAAATGGAAGGTAATCCGTGTGGAAGCGTGTTTCTGCGGTGAGACGGGGAGCTGCGGCGACCACGCGGGCGCAGCGACAGCGGTCCCATGAATGGGTTGGGGTTCAATGAATTGTCCTTGAGCAAGCTAGGCTGCCAGAAGCTCGCGACGGCACAAGCCGTGCGGGGCGCTTGAATCAGAGTTGGTCAATCAGCCAGTACGGGTTCGTAAGCAGGACACCCAGCAGGCCCTCATAGTCGCAGTCGGTAAGCACTGCACTATCAGCGACAATCGACTGCTCGCCTTGGGCGCGAATGATGAAAGTGGCGCCGGGGCGACTCCGAAGAGGATCCAGAGTGATATGCAGGCCATCAAATGGCGGGACGTGTGCGAGCACATCCTTGGAGGCAACGCCGGGCAAGCACCTCAGGCTTCCGGCCAGACGTAAATGCGCTCCGGGGCGGCGGCCCGGATCTTCGACACCGTCAAATCGTGTGTTCCAGCGAGCATCGTCGGGTCCGCAGAACTGCGGGGGCACGAATGTCACCCAGTCCCGGCGGATCAAGTCCAGGTAAAGCAGCACCACCAGGCACCGGCGGCGACGCGACCAGAAGACCGCCAGGCTCGCTGCAAGACGATCGAAGCGAACCGCGGAAAGTCGCGGGAGCGGGAATGATTCGAGAGACCGTTTCGAATCGGCGGCGGCGGAGGCGGAGGCGACGATCCGTGGATGCCGCGGTTGAACCCTGAAGGTTCGTTGAGGGTCGACAGCCAGCGCGATGCCGGCATTGGCGTGGGTGGTGGCCATCGTCAACGATGCAAGTGAACTGCGGGGGATGAACAGAAAAGACCTCCGGGTTATGTAGGGAAATTGAGAACGCTCCAGCGGCCAGGGGACGACCGAGCGACGAAGCGGCAGGAATCCCACTGTATAATGCGACTATCGCAAATGCAGTGTTTTGCCCGGGGCTGGGGGATGCGATTCAGTTTATTCGCGGCGCGGCGAGGGTAAGCAGCCCGG
>JANLPY010000459.1:0-5883 GCA_031367505.1 Hyphomicrobiaceae bacterium
GTGGCCAAGCGCATCCGGCCAGAAACGCGGATGGTGTATCTGGATAACCCCGGTTCGATCGTCTTCGACATCCAGGACGTGCCGGCCTTGGCGGCCGTGTGCATGGGCCGCGGCAACGACATTCTGATCGCGGTCGACAATACCTGGGGGGCGCCTGGAATGTATCGTCCGTTGACGCTCGGGGCCGATATCTCGATCATTGCGATCACCAAATACATCGCCGGCCATTCCGATTTGCTGATGGGGTCGGTCACCGCGAACGAGCGTTGCGCCGATCTGCTATACAAGATGGCTGGCGTTCTGGGGCAGGTCGTCACGCCTGATGATGCGTATGTGGCATTGCGCGGCCTCCGATCAGCGCATGCGCGATTGGTGATGCAACAAGCCAACGTGATGACAGTGATCAAGTGGCTGCAGAAGCAGCCCGAAGTTGAGCGGGTTTTGTATCCAGCTCTGGAAACGGATCCTGGTTACGCGATCTGGAAGCGCGATTTCAACGGCGCCAACAGTTTGTTTTCAGTCGCGTTCAAACCGGGCGTAACGGCCGCACACGCCAACCGGTACATCGACGCGCTGAAGATGTTTGGCATCGGTGCGTCGTGGGGTGGTTATGAATGCCTCGCACTAACCTATCCGCCGGAGCGACTCAAAGGCTGGCACGGCGGTAGTTTGATCCGACTGCATGTCGGCCTGGAGGATCCGGCCGACGTTATCGCGGATTTGCAGTTGGGATTTGACGCTATTAGGTGAGGCTGGCTCAGAACCGATAGCCGCGGCCCAGGCAACCGAAGATCCCGCACTCGTTGTCGATGCGATTGTGTTGACCGGCGCCCTTGTTCTCCCAAAAATCGATACTCTCGACGCGCAGAGTTTCGGCACAGCTACGAGTGCAGGACAACCATGTGCCGCCTGGCAGGCGGACTTCGCGGTTGCCGGCGCGGGCGATGCGGACAGGGCCGGACACGGTGCCATGCCCGAAGCGGCTCTCTGCGACGACTACACCTTCGCCCGAGTGACCATAGCCGTAGCCGCGCTGCGGTGCGCCAGCGGACGCCGCAAATGCAGATAGCCCGAGCGTGATAATTGAAACGGCGATAAGTCCGGCGAAGCGCATGTCTCAAATCTCCAGATCAAGATGGGCAAGGCGCATCGATCGCGCATTTGCGATCACTACGTTGCAAGTTCAGCCTTTAAACTATCATGAACGGACGTATCGAAATGGGGCACGGATGCAGTTTTTCCGAAAAGTGTGGCGGCGCGGCACGCCTCACGACTTGGCGGTAGGGGGAGACTGCCACGCTGTAGTACCATGAATGGCTGGATCAGGCCCTTTCAGCTTGGGCAATAAGCCGCTAGATGGTGCTTCCCGCAATGCATCAATTGAGCTCATAACATCATGTCCGCCGCCACCACGCCTCCCATGTCAAATCCGGATTTCGTTGCGGCGGCGGCGACGTCTAAAGCCTGGCCGTTCGAGGAGGCGCGCCGGCTACTGCAGCGTCTGGAGAAAATCAACTCGCCTGCCAAGGACGTCATCTTCGAGACCGGTTACGGGCCGTCCGGTCTGCCGCACATCGGTACGTTCGGCGAGGTGTCTCGCACGACAATGGTGCGGCACGCTTTCGAAGTGCTGACCGGTGGAAAAATCAAAACCCGGCTCATCTGTTTCTCGGACGACATGGACGGCCTGCGCAAGGTGCCCGACAACGTGCCCAACAAGGACATGTTGAAGGCTTATCTCGACATGCCGCTGACCAGCGTGCCAGACCCGTTCTCGAACGAATATTCGAGTTTCGCTGCCCACAACAACGCCCGGCTGCGCGCGTTTCTCGATCAGTTCGAATTTCAATACGAGTTCTTCTCAGCCACCGAGTGCTACAAGTCGGGCATGTTCGATGCGACGCTGCGGCGGATGCTCGCCGTCTACGATGATGTGATGGCGATCATTCTCCCGACGCTGGGACCGGAGCGGCAGGCGACGTACTCACCGTTTCTGCCCGTCTGTCCGCGCACCGGCCGCGTATTGCAGGTGCCGATGATCGCGCGCGACGTGGCGGCCGGTACGATCACATACGTCGATCCCGACACTAAGGAGCACGTCACGACGCCCGTCACCGGTGGCCACGTGAAATGCCAGTGGAAGGCCGATTGGGCGATGCGATGGTGCGCGCTCGGCGTTGATTACGAAATGGCCGGTAAGGATCTCATCGATAGTGTCACACTGTCGTCGCGCATCGTCAAGGCGCTGGGTTCGACGCCGCCGGAAGGCTTCAACTATGAGCTGTTCCTCGATGAGAACGGCCAGAAGATTTCGAAGAGCAAGGGCAATGGCCTCACCATCGAGGAGTGGCTCACATATGCGCCGCCGGAGAGCTTGTCGGCGTACATGTATCAGCGACCGAAGTCGGCCAAGAAGCTGCACTTCGATGTGATCCCGCGCACCGTCGATGACTACCTGACGTTCCTCTCGAAATATCCAGCCGAAGCTCCAGCGGCCCAGGTGGAAAACCCAGTTTGGCATATCCATGGTGGCACCCCGCCGCAAGCCGAGCTGCCGATCACGTTCGCCCTGTTATTGAATCTGGTGGCGGCGACCAACTCGGCAGAGAAGGTTCAGTTGTGGGGCTTTATCCGAAGACTAGCGCCCGATGCGACGCCGGAAGGGCACCCGCTGCTTGACCGGTTGGTCGGCTACGCGATCAGTTATTACGCAGCCTTCGAGAAGCCGAAGAAGGTGTTCCGAGCGGCGAGCGAACAAGAGCGCGCGGCGTTGCTGGCTCTCGATGCTGCGTTGGCCGCCGCCACGCCAGCCTCGACGGCGGAGGAGTTACAGAACATCGTGTTCGAAGCTGGCAAGTCGAACGGTTACACGAAGGAGACGCTGCGCTCGTGGTTCCAGGCGATTTACGAGGTACTGCTCGGCTCCTCGCAAGGCCCCCGCTTCGGCTCATTCATCGCGCTGTATGGGATTGCCGAAACGAGGGCGTTGATTGCGAAGGGGTTGGCTGGGGAGATGGTGCGGGGGTAGGGAGGGTGGTGGCACTCAGCCCGGTTTGTACCGTTATTCTTCCCTCCCCCACCCTCTCACCTATGGCTCGCCATCGACGGTACCAGCTCTCGGCACCGTTTCTCCGGTCTGATCTGGCGTTACCTTGTCGACGGCTCGATTGGCGCCGCGTGCGCGTGCCAAATCCTCGTTGATGCGAAGCGCCGTCTCGGGCCCGCCCAGCCGCGCGCGATACATTTGTGTGTTCGCCAGCACCTTTTGCACGTACTCGCGCGTCTCCTCGAACGGGATGCGATAGATCCAATCCACCACGTCGACCTTCGGGTCGCGCGGATCGCCGAACTCACGCATCCACTGGCGTGCGCGGCCAGGACCGGCGTTGTAGCCGGCGGTGCCTAGAACGTAACTGCCTTGGAATTCGCCCATCCGATCGGCGATGTAAGCGCTCGCGATCGTCGCATTGTACGACGCGTCCGTCAGCAATCGCGGCAGATCGCATTTGATTTTGTAATCGCGGCACACGTGCTTAGCGGTGATCGGCATCACCTGCAAAATGCCGCGCGCACCAGCTCCCGATACGGTCAACGTATTGAACTCGCTTTCCTGCCGGGCAATGCCGAGCAGCAAGGCTGTTTCAGGCGGGGCGCGCAGCGAATTGTAGGCCGGCATCGGATGCACGGGGTAGGCGTATGAAACGAGATTAAACCCGCGCGCAATGCCTGTTTTGCCGATCCGCACAGCCGTCTGCGTGTCGCCGAATGCCTCCGCCAGGTGGGCAACCATGGCGACCTCGGCCTCGCTCTTCAAATGGCGAGCTAGATGATTGAGGAAGGCGCGGGTCAGCGAAATATCGAGGCCGGCCTTGCGGGCGAGCACGGCGGCGCGCACCGCGTCCAACGCATTAAAGCGTTGCGCCTCTTCGGCGGTAGGCGACACGGGCGCCGCAACATCGAGCCGCTTTCCAGGATCGAGGCGTTGACGTGCCAGTTGCCCATGGAATGTATCGAGGTAGCGCGCACCCGATTTGTAGTGTTCGGTCGCGCGTGCCTTGTCGCCGAGGGCATCTGCCGTACGGCCCAGCCAATAGTCGGCCTTCGCTTGGCTTAGCGGCCCATCGGCGATCTTGCGCATGAACTTGAAATGGATGTCGGCACTTGCCGGGTCATTCAACTGACGCAAGGCCAGCCAACCAGCAAAGTTCGCCTGCTCTTTGGCAGGATTGATGGTCAACGAACCAGCATCCTTGACCAGATCGTAGGCGACACGTGGCTTACCAGCTTTCAACGCTTGGTAGGCGTTGGCCCGCCGCTCGACCCACCAATCATCCGGAGTTGCAACGATTTCCGGATCGTTGGGCACCGATGCCAATAACTTCCACGCCTCCTCGTCCCGGTCTGCCCGGCGCAACATCTGCACCCGATGATAGACGAGACCCCAGTCGGCCGGCTGGCCAGCGACCGTCGCAGGCAGCGCCTCGATCATCTGTTTTGCGAGCGGCACCTTCATGAATACCGCGAGCCGGGCCTCGGCCTTTTTCTGTTCCGGCTCCGGCAATTTCGGGATCAAACGCTTGGCCAGAATTGCGCGATCGCCGCGCTCCGCGGCCCACCGGATGTCCGACATCAGCAGTCGATCAAGCCGCCATTTGTGATCAGCCTCGGTCAGGAATTTACCGAAGCGGTCGAGAAAACCGGTCTCGAGCGAGGCTGTTATGTCCAGTGTGCGCCAAGCGGTTTGTGCCAGTTTCCGGGCGGTTGCCTCGTCACCCTCCGCCAGATGAGCCGAGGCTAATGCCGCAAATCCCGCAGCCGTTCGCGGCTCGTTGCGCTTGTACAACTCTCGAATAGCCTTTGGCGTGCCGCCGCGCGAAAATAGGGCCTCGTCCAGCCTCTGGTTTAGCGTGTTGCGATCAGGCCATGCCGGATTGGCGTCGAGAAAAGCGCGGTACTCTGAAGCTTCGCCAAGGCCGACCCGCAAACGCACCCAATCCACCAACTTGCGCCCGGCTGGGTCGGAGATTTGATCGCGTAATGCCCGGCCCTTGGCCGGGTCGTTGCCACTGAAGGCGTTGGCTGCGTCCTTGATCAACGTCGCATCGGCGACGGATGGTGTTGTGGCGCGTACCGGCGCGATTGCTGCGTCGAATTTGGCGACGCGAGCCGATTCGATCGCCGCAACCTCAGGCAGTGAAATTGGTGCCGGCTGTGAGGGTAAAGCAGGCGGAACTGGTAACGCTGCTGGCGCAGTCGCCGTAGTGCCTGAGCTAGCGGTTTTCGGGGCTACAACTTTCGGTTTGGCGGTCGCACCCGCGTTTGGCGCCGGCGCCTGCGCTTGTGAGGGCTGATACACCCCCGCGATTGCCAAAGCGCATAGGAGCCCCATGCCCGGCATCTGCCTCAATCCAATCATGCCAGCAAACTCTTTTGTTGCCCCAACAGCCAAACTCGCATCTAAACCAACTCCTTGTCGATAAAGCAATATTTCGCGGCCATTCGATGGCAGCGGATTGATGCGCCGCACGAGGCCCGAGCGCTGAAATCGTGCACAGTCCGGCACTTCTCCTTGCGGGCATCGGTGGAAATGCTTAGTTTCACCGCCAAGAAATAGCGAAGCGCGATTTCGGTGCCTTTGCTCAAGCAGAATGGATACTTCCATGTTCAAGGGATCATTCACGGCACTCGTCACACCGTTCAAGAACGGCAAGGTCGACGAGAAGGCGTACGAGCGTCTGGTCGACTGGCAGATCGCCGAGGGCACGCACGGCTTGGTTCCGGTCGGCACGACAGGTGAATCGCCGACCCTCTCGCACGACGAGCACAAGCGCGTGGTCGAGATCGCCATAAAGACCGCAAAGAAGCGCGTGCCGATCATCGCAG
>JANLPY010000472.1:0-4225 GCA_031367505.1 Hyphomicrobiaceae bacterium
CACTTGCATACCAAGCACCGAACACCGCAGTGAGTGCGAGCGCGAAAAGCACAGTTGTGACAGTCAGGTTGATGCCGAGCTTGTCGACGAGCGTATCCGTGATCATGGTGCCGACAACGCTGATCAGCACAACTGCGATCCAATAAATGGAGGGAACATATTTTTTGTAACTGAGCTGCACCAGCAAAGCGACGACGAGGAATCCGCTCATGATATACGTCGTTCGGATAAGACCGAACTTCATCGTGGTGGCGAGAAAGTCAGCTGCCGTCTCGCCGACCGTGGTCGCCATGATTTTTATGATCCAAAAGAACAGCGTGACTTCAGGAACCTTGTTGAGCATGCGCCTGGCGCTCGACTCGTGAATGGGGGACATGGCGATTTCCTTGTTGTGACCATTGTTACGGGGGCGAAATGTTTCGGCAAACGTGCTCGAAGGTCCGACCTATTCGTTGCTGAGATCGAGAGTTCAGATGCGTTTCGCTCTTCTGCTCAGCCAAGCCATACCCATCAGACCGGCCAACAATGCAGGAACGCCGAGCGCCACGGGTAGAACACGCCGCGATTCGACGACCGGCTTCTGTTTCACCGTGAAATCGACAAAGTGACTTGGTGTCAGCGCGGTTCCAGTCCGGCTCACGGTGCTGACGACGACACGATAGTCGCCAGCCTGGATGAGGCGCATTGGCCATTCGTTCTTCACAACGCCGCCTGGTGCGAGTTGCTTCTCGACAACCGCCTTGTGGGCGCTCCAGTCCTCGAGATCCATCGGCTGTTCCTGACCCTTGTCGACACGCAGCAAGCTGAGCCAAGCGACAACACCGTCTTGGGGTGCTGCATCGGTATTGGTAATCACTGACTGGAATGTCAGGTGGTCTCCCATCTGAGGAATCTTTGGATTGGCTGCACTCGGTGCGAGCTCCACGGTCAGCCCTGCGGCCGACGCTCCTCCGGCAAGCAAGGCAAGCCCTGCAGCGACAATAAGCGGTGCGATGTTCATGACAGTCATCCTACTGGTGCGCCTGTTGCTTTCGCCGTTACCGTGCCACTGCCCATACACTCTGAACCGCCATGAACAGCGACAGCACGAGGAAGACGGCGACGGGAAGGGCGTGCAGACCCTGAGCGAAGATCGACTGGCTATCGATGACGACCGCATCGTAGGCGTTGATCGCGCCCGAGAAAGGATTAATGGCGTCGAAGATCCGGCCGATGGCTGATTGCCGCAGGCTGGGGCCAAGCAAGAGCGGACTGGCCGACAGAACCAACAGGATCAGCGACACGGACAGAGCCGACCGCGTCGACCCGAGCCAAGTACCAAGTGCCAGGGCCAGGAATCCGAACGCCAGAACCATCGGCGTTCCAAGCAGGACCAGAGCCACAACCGATGGAACGAGGTTCTGGCCGGAGCTGCCGACGGCCCAGAGATACGGCAGCGACAGAATCAACATCGCGCCCCAGGCGGCGATGGGCGCGCCCAGTTTACCGGCCACAATTCCGTTGCGAGTGATCGGTGTGAGCAACAGGGGCACAAGTGAGCCGCGCTCGCGCTCGCCGGCGATGGCGTCGACGCCGCTCAGGATCGCCAGCAGGGCGCCAAGCGCCGTGATGACGCCCAGCATGTCGTAGACGACCTGCGCATTATCCAGCAGACTGAGCTCGGTATTGGCAACGAAGAGCAGCGCGAACACCGACAGCACACTGGTCAACATCAGCAGCCAAAGCCGCCCCCGCGGACTGACAAGGACCTCCCGCGCCTCTTTAGCGAACAGCACCAGTGCCGGGGACCGCGCTGCGTGGTGCGTGGTGCCTGATAGTCCATGCCCGTCAGTATCGACGTGATGAGCAACGGTCATGCCGCCCTCCTATGGGGTTCACTGTTTGCCTGGGTCAAGTCCATGTAGAGTTCTTCGAGGCCGCCGCCCGCGCTCACGATTTCCGTGATGGGCCAGCCGCGGAACACCAGATCGCGCCACGCCACAGCAGGCGCCGTATCGGCTGGGATGTCCACGATCGCCCATTCGCCCTCATGGGACAGAATGCGCACCGGCAGCGGCAGCTTCGATTTGTCGGCCGGTAGTTCGCCCGCCAGGCGCACACGGAACCGATGTGTCTTCGCGCGGCTTTGCAGCAACTCGCCGATACTTCCCTCGGCGACCGTGCGGCCATCGACGATGAAACCGACCCGCGAGCACAAGCGTTCGACGTCATCGAGAAGGTGGGTGCACAACAGAATTGCCGTACCTTTTTCGGCCAGCGCAAGGAAGATATCATGAATTTCGCGGCGACCGCGGGGGTCGAGGCCGTTGGTCGGCTCGTCGAGCACCAGCAGGCGCGGATCGGCGATCAACGCTCGAGCCAACCCGAGGCGCTGTTTCATGCCACGAGAGTAAGTCGAGATCGGCAGGCCGGTCGCCGCTTCTAGTCCGACCTGCCCGATGCGGCCGGCAAGCTCGCCCGGGGAATAATCCAGCCGATACAGCGATGCGAAGTACGCGAGATATTCCTCAGCCGACATCCAATCGTGGAATCCGTTCTGTTCAGGAAGGGCTCCGATGTGCGCCCGCACGGCATCACCGTGGATCCGGGGGTCCCGATTGAAGAGCCGGACCGAACCTGATGAAACCGGAAGCAGGCCGAGAGCGGCCGCGATCGTCGTGCTCTTGCCAGCGCCATTGGGTCCGACCAGTCCATAGATCTCGCCCTTGTCGAGTTTCAGGGAAACGCCCTTGAGAATTGGACGACCGCCAAGGGAAAGCTTGATGTCGTCGAGTGCGAGAATCATGATGCGTCTCCAGGTCGAGTGTCAGGCGGCGGCGACGTGTGTTGTGGCGGGCGGCGAAGTTGGCGCGCCGCTTGCCGATCTCCGAGGTCTGCGGTCGATCAATCGTTGTCGTCGTTCTGAGCGGCCACGGTTTTGACGATGGCGCCGGTCTGGGTGTCGACCAGCACCTTCTGGCGCGCGCCGTCCTTGAGGATCTTGACCTCGAAGTGGACCGTGCCGTTCTGATCCTCGATGCCGGTGCCGACGGACGTGCCGCCCGTTGCCTTCTCGGCGACGTCAATGGCTTGTGCCATGGTCACCTTGGCGTTGCTCATGATGGCCGCCTCATCGGTGCGGTTCTCGCCGCGCTCCCGCGCGTAGGCCAAGCCGCCGATCGCTCCGGTTGCCAGCGTCCCAGCGATCACAGCAGTCAAAAGCATCTTGCGGTTCATGATAGTCTCCGTTTTCCGGCGACGTCGCAGGATTGCGAGTTCGCTTGCGGAGACCATGCCGCCTGACGTGTTGCGCCTACTCGTCCAAATTCATACCAATCGGTAATGTTGCAATGGCTTCGGCAGGTGATCGTGCGGCATCTCGGTCAACACCGAAAAGTCGCCCACAAATCGCGCATGCCGCCTCAGGCCGTGCTTCTTTACCAAAGTGTATAGGCCGAGCAACGTGCCGCACAACCGACTGGTGGCATTGTCCAGTCATGTGGCTTCATCGAAAATTGCCAATCCTGGCAGACTGAGCGCCGGTCACGGTCCGCGACAGGTGCCCGCATTGCGCTGGGGTCAGCTCTTCTGAAGGCAGCACGGATCATTTACCGGATCTTTTTTAGCCGAGACCTCGCAAGGCAGTATGGAGCATTGCTGTGTGGCCACCCGTGACGCGAGCCTTGATCATTGCAACCGTCGGCGTCTTCCTGCTGCAGATGGCTGGCGCGGATTCGTTGCCGATGAACTTTGCACTTTGGCCACTCGGTCCGATGTTCGAGCCGTGGCAGCTCTTCAGCTATGCGTTTCTCCATGCCAACATTGCTCACGTCCTTTTCAACATGTGGGGGCTCTACCTCTTCGGAGCCGACTTGGAACGTCTGTGGGGTGCGTGGCGGTTCGCGGCCTACTTCCTCATTTGTGTGCTGAGCGCGGGGATCGCACAACTTGCTCTGACGGCACTCACCGGACAAAGCTACCCGACGATCGGCGCATCGGGTGGCGTATTCGGGTTGCTGCTGGCGTTTGCCATCTATTTTCCCACTCGTACAATCGTTCCGCTGTTCCCGCCGATCCCGATGCCGGCATGGCTGTTTGCCCTGATCTACGGCGGCCTCGAGCTAGTGCTGGGCGTGTCTGGCACGCAGGCCGGCGTCGCCCATTTCGCCCACCTCGGGGGTATGCTCGGCGGATTGGTTGTCATCTACGGGTTGTGGGGCCGACGGCTGCGATTTCGTTAGATGGC
>JANLPY010000499.1:0-10836 GCA_031367505.1 Hyphomicrobiaceae bacterium
TCGAGGATCGCCCGCGATAATAGACCAGCAATTCGTCGAACGCTTTCAGGTCGACACGCAACTCCAATCCATAGTGCGACCCCTTGGCCAGTAGATCCAGGTCCTTTGGATCGACTTGCACGTAGTTCGCCTGTTGTAACAGGCCTTTGACGTGGGCGACGACATTGGCTTGCATTTTCGTGCGCTCGTTCGTCGAGAACGCGCGGGTGGCCAGAAGGTCGCTGTCGGGATTGAACGCTTCATACGATTTGTCGACGTCACGTAGCCCTGCCGAATAAGACTGACGGCGCCAATAATCCAGATACTGGAAGAATTTGCGGGCTTGGCTCGCTTGCCCGGGCGCCCACGCATCAACATGGGTCAGACGATCGATCAGCGCCGCCTTGGTGATCGGGATGAATGTTTCCCGCGTCGCGTCTCTGTGCTTGGCGATGATGTCGATCTCGGGCAAATCGGGCCGATCCATGCCGGCCGGGATCACTGTCGGGGGGGCAAGAATTGCCGCTTCATGTCCTGGCTTTTGAACGAGCTTACCCCCAGCCGGTGGGGCCGGAGCGGCCGTGGCCGCCCTGGCTGCATCCGCGGTGGGCTGCTCGGTCATCACTGATCCGGTCGTGGTTGAAGATACCGACGACATAGTTGTTCCCTCGCACATACATCCCAACGAGGCCTGACGCCTCCTGGATTTTAGGAGGGTGTGGCCCCTATTGTCGAGCGTATCCCGATGCTTGGGGTGGAATTGCGCTCTCCGGTGTGTTGTTTGAGGTGCTTATTGGGTGTGCGTGGCCGCCAATGGCCCCGATACAGCCACACTGATGCCGTGAATTGCACGCACGTTCAAAACGGCGGGGGTCGTGATTGGAAGGATGCGTGTTGACGGCTGCGGGGCCGGCTTCGAACGATCTTGGTAATTGGGGGCGAACTTGGTTCCAAACCCGGAACATCATGCTCGTAACAGCGAGCGGCCGCGTATCAGCGGATTGGCAGTGGTGATCGTTGCTCTGGCGCTATCCAGCGCCGGCGTCGCTATTACGTTGTTGAGCACGGGCGGCGCGATGGCTCGCGAACGCGTATCGTTGCCTTTCAGCTGCAGCGTCGATCATGGCCGCGTCCGTGTCGAGGCAGGGGCCGACCACAGCTACCAAATCTTGGGCAATCGCGACCAGCAGGTGTACACTTATTGTCCTGATGAAAATGGCTCGCAGTGCAAAACGTGGACCGTGCATCGGTTCGCGGTTGCTTGCACTGGAGGCCGGGCAACGTGGCCCGAAATTGTTGCCGCAGCGGCCGCGGTCAAGGAGCGAGGTAGCGTCGGGCTGGAGAATGGCCAGCTTCTCTTGCGGGTTGCCCCGCAGCGCTCGGTGTGGCGCGAACGCGTGTGCCGGGAACTCGAACCTACGCCGTGGAAAGGCCCAGCGACCTGGGAAAAATGTCTGAGTCAGGGGAACGGCGGCGTCAAGCTCGTGTCGCGCTCGCACATGGTCGCGTTACCCCGAGGTTATGCCCCACTTGGATTGATCGGGGCACGCTTGTCACCCGATGTGGAACCCGCTCCGCGCGTCGCCTCGATTGAACCGGTAGCGGCCGTTGAACGTCCCGTCGGCCCCGTTGCGATCGAACGTGTCTTGCCGGCCGAAAAGCCAGTGGTGACCGAATTGCCCGCCATTGCAGAGCCGCGACCGGATCGAGTAATCGAAGTCACTGCTACGTCGGTTGCTGCGCCGTCGGCCGAAAGCCCGCGCACGCTTGCAGAGCCCGTGCAAGCACAATCCGTCGCCGGTGAGTCAATCGAAACCGTGTCTAGCGAACGGTTGGAAGCACCAGCGGCACCAGCGTCCGCCGTGCAGTCGTTCGCGGCAGTGGCGCTGGGGCCGACAGTCGCGAGCCTACCGCCGGCACCAACGGTCGATCCGGCAATCTTCGAACGTGCCAAGAATGAACTTTCGAAAGTCTGGCCGGTGGCTTGGACGATAAGGGTGGAAGCCACGCCTTCCGCTGCTCCGCGCAATGAATTTGGCACCGCAGCTTCTCAGCCGCCACCAACGCAATTGCTGTTGGCTGGGTTACTCGGCATGGCGCTATTGGTGACGATTGCGGTGACCCGCCGGCGCCGAACGGCGCGCGTGCGCTCGCATCGTGTCGATCCCGATCTGATCGGCGTGCCGATCTACAGCGATGGTGACGGTGAGCGCGCTGTTGCGCTGCGAACGAAATCCGACGGCCACATTGCGTTGATAACCAATGCGCTCGATCGGCTTTCTGCGGTCGCTCCGCTGCGCAATGCCTTGTCCCGCGAGTTGCAATCGAGCGAGCGCCGGTTGGCGGTTGTGATCGCCGCCATTTCAGTGCCAAAAGCCACACGCGAAGATTGGACCCGTGCGCGGCGCCGGCTCGAACGAATTGCACAGGATCTCGACCGTCTGCAGCAGATCTCGGACAGTGCGGTCGATAGCTTGTCGGGGGTCAGTACCACGCGCAGTCTGCCGCGCGACAAGGCAGAAGCTTATGCAACTCTTGGAATTACCGAGGGTGTCAGTGACGCAATTCTCAAGAAACTGGTCGATGCGCTGCGCGTTAGCTGGCACCCGGATCTCGCACGCAGTGATGCCGACCGGGAACTACGTGACGCGCGCATTAAAGAAATCAATGTCGCCTGGGATCTGATCACCGGCAAACGCATGAGCGCTTAGGGGAGCTTGAAGGCCAAGCGTTGAACCTGCATGGTACCTGTGTGGTGTGTGAATCGTCATCCAGGTGGGTTTAATAGTTCATGGCTCGCATAGGCTTTTATTCGGGCTCCTTCGATCCCGTGACCCTCGGCCATGCCGACGTGATTGCGCGCGCGTTGGCCCTCGTCGACAAACTCGTGATCGGCATTGGAGTTCATCCGGGCAAGACTCCGCTGTTCACGACGGCCGAAAAAGTCGACATGTTGAAAGCCGATGTGAAAGTGCTGGCAAAAAAGGCTGGCGCAACTTTTGATATCGTCACGTTTGACCAGCTCGTTGTCGATGCCGCGAGCGATGCCGGCGCCAACGTGATCTTTCGCGGCCTCCGCGATGGCACCGACCTCGACTATGAAATGCAAATGGCTGGCATGAATGGTGCGATGCGCGCGAGCGTGAGTACCGTTTTCTTGCCGGCTTCCCCCGAAGTGCGGTTCATCACGGCGACGCTGGTGCGCCAGATTGCGATGATGGGCGGTGACGTGAACTCGTTCGTGTCAGCGGGCGTCGCCAAGCGATTGAAAGCTAAAGCTGCGGGCCGCTCGTGAATTCTTGGACCTGCGGCGTGTTGCTGGTTGCGGCGTCAGCCGGGCTATCAGCGGTTTTGATTGTTCTGCTGCGGCCGATTCTCGTGCAATACGCCCTTGCCCGCCCGAATGCGCGTTCTAGCCATGCCGTGCCAACGCCGCAGGGTGCCGGTCTGGCGGTCATCGGTGCGGCGCTTGCTTGTTCGATCGTGGGTTGGCAGTTGATGGCCGCGTCCCCAGGCGCGTCGCCGGCCTATGCGATATCATTGGTGTTCGCGGTATTGGGACTGGCGGCAGTCGGCTTCATCGATGATATCGCGCCGTTGCCGCCGCTGGTCAGATTGATCGTCCAGACGGCTGCTTGTCTCGGGTTATTGCTCGCGTTGCCCGATGGCGCGCGTGCTTTGCCATTCCTGCCCTATCCCTTGGAAGCATTGATCCAGCTCGTCGGGCTCGTGTGGTTCGTCAACCTGGTGAACTTCATGGATGGCATCGATGGCATGACGGTCGCCGGCGTGGTGCCGATCCTTGCTGGCGTTAGCGTATTCGCTGCATGGCCAGGGCTCGACCCGGGAATGGCCGCATCGACTGAGTTGGTCATCGCACTCGCCCTGATGGGTGCCTTGATCGGATTTGCACCGTTCAACAGCCACGTGGCGAAAGTCTTTCTTGGCGACGTCGGAAGCTTGGCGATTGGCGGCGTCGTGGGGTGGCTGTTGTTGAGCCTGGCGTGCCGGGGGCAGCTGATCGTAACGCTCATCCTGGCGCTCTATTATCTCAGCGATACGACAATCACCCTGTTCCGGCGCTGGCGGCGCGGCGTGCGATTGAGCGATGCCCACCGCGAGCACTTTTATCAACGCGCGATCGCCAGTGGAATGAGTGTGCCGCAGGTTATTGCCCGGGTATGGGGCTTGAATGGCGCGCTCGTGCTGCTGGCGTTGACTGCCGGAGTGCTCGATCGCGTTTGGCTGCAAATCGTCTGCCTGACGATCGCCGCCGGGCTGACTTTTTTAACGCTGCGAAATTTCCAGGGTCAATCGAGTGGATCGGCGCCGTGACCGGTTCGGGCCGGTGTGCGTATCCGGGTTTCCAACGCTGTGATGACATCGCGGGCGATGCTGTGGCTGCTGCCAAAGCGTGAGAACGACGGGTTGGGATCGATGTTCGCAATTTCGAATTCGCCGTGGGTGCGGGCCACATCGATCGTCACCAACCCCAACCCGAGCGCGGTTGCAACGCGACCGGCAAAGCGCTTTTCCTTGATGCTGACGACACCAATGCATGCGACCACCACTCCTTGCACCACGAGGCATCGCGGCTCGTCGCCGGTTTTCGCCGGCGTGCGCGTGGGCAGACGGTAGGCATGCAGGGCCGCTGCTATTGAATAAGGACTTCGTAATCGATCGAGCGCATCGCCGCCGTTTAATGCCACCGAACCCTGCTGCTGCATCAAGCGCACGATTGCCGCGGCCTTTCCAGGCGGTCCGCCGGTGGCACGTGCGATGATTGCGTCAAACGTCGGCAAGGTGGCGCCATTAAAAGTAACGCGGGCATTCTGATTGTCGTAATCGACGTCAAGCGGGTCCAGCGCCAAAATATCGAGTGCGTGTCCGCGCCGGTGAGCCTCCTCCTGCAGTAGGATATTGGAGGCTCTCGTTGGCAGCGTAGCAATCAGCGCGATGCGCAGATGGCGGATGGGTTGGGTTTGCGCTGGCAGATCGCGATACAACTGATGCGAGAGTTTCGGTTGCAGAAAGGAGCCCGACGGATCGACCAGCATGCCGCCGCGAATGGCCTGGCGGCCGAGCAGCATGCGGTAAGCCATGCCCTCGCGATTGGTCAGCGTGGTTTCGATCTCGCCCCAGCTTCGCTTTCCCATCACCAAGCGTGTTTGGATGACGAAGCGGATCTCCTTCTCGCCGTTGGAGCTCGTCACTTCACGGCGGTCGGCGATCTTCGCGGTACAGAACCGTGTGATGTCATCCCGGCCGGGGATCGGATGAATACCGAAGCGAACCATGGAGGCAGCGGCCGGCCCGAACGGCTCGATCGCGAAGGCATGCAAGGCGGACGTTTTCGCACCGGTATCGATCTTGGCACGAATGGCTGGCAGTCCCAGGTCCGGCAACGCAAGCCACTCCTCCCACCCGACTACGACGGGTGAGTTGGCACCGGGGGAAATCGTTGGCGTGTTATCGCGTGTGCTCAGCCTCGCACCTCACCTGTGTGGATAATCGGGTCACACCACCGACTTGGCGGTCACCGTCCGTAGCGTCGTCTTGATGCGCCGCACAGTCCCGGTCTTGGCGCGCATGACGATCGTTTCGGTTTCGGCGAAGTCACCACGGAAATGCACGCCGTCGAGCAGCGAGCCACCGGTGACGCCGGTCATCGAAAAGATCACGTCGCCCGACGCCATGTCCTGCATGGTGTATTTGCGGTTGACATCGGCGCCCATTTTAGCGGCGCGAATGCGCTCCTCATCCTTCATCGGCATCAAGCGGCCCTGGATCTGGCCGCCGATACAACGCATGGCGGCGGCCGCGAGCACACCTTCGGGCGCACCACCCGAGCCCAGATAGATATCGATGCCGGTTTCGGCGGAGTCGGTGGTCCAAATCACGCCGGCAATGTCGCCGTCGGGGATCAACTGTACGCCGGCGCCGCAGTCGCGCACGGCCTTGATCAGCTCGGCGTGGCGTGGCCGATCCAGGATGCACGCCATGATCTCGGTGATCGGTACGCCCTTGGCCTTGGCGAGAGCATGCAGGTTGTCACGCGGACTGGCGTCGAGGTCGACGATGCCTTCCGGGTAGCCGGGCCCGATGGCGATCTTGTTCATGTACATGTCGGGGGCGTGCAGCAGTCCGCCGCGCTCGGCAATAGCGAGGACCGCGAGCGAGTTCGGCATCGCCTTGGCGCAAATCGTGGTGCCTTCCAATGGGTCGACCGCGATGTCGACAGCCGGTCCGTTACCGGTGCCGACTTTCTCGCCGATAAACAGCATCGGCGCTTCATCCATTTCGCCCTCGCCGATGACGACGGTGCCGTCGATGTTCACCCGGCCCAGTTCGTGCCGCATCGAATCGACGGCTGCTTTGTCGGCGGCCTTCTCGTTGCCCCGGCCACGCAATCGGGCGGCAGCAACGGCGGCGGCTTCCGTCACGCGCGCAATTTCGAGAACCAGTACGCGGTCGAGTCCGGTGATCAGTTTATCGTTGGGCGCTGCGGTCATCAGGCTCTCTCCAATAAATAAAATTCGTTTGCGACGACTGTCGCATCAAAGTTTTTCGATACGGATCATTTGCGGTTTGCCAGCGACTTTACCATCGATCTCAATGCCATCGAGCGCACGGCGGATGGCGGCTTCCGTCGTCTCGTGGGTGATCAGCACAACCGGTGTTTGCGCGCCAGGCTCCGGCGTCGCATCGATACCTGGCAGAGATTTGCGCGGCCGCCGTTGGACGATACTTTCCAAGGAGACGTCCTGCTCGCCCATCCGCTTGGTGATCGCGGCCATTACGCCGGGCCGGTCATGGGCTGTGAGGCGCACATAGTAGGCACCTTTGTGGGTTCCAAGTGTCGCCCGGCGGTACGGTTTCAGCTCGCCGGCTGGCGTGCCGAAAACCGGCAACTTGTTGCCACGAGCGATATCGCAGATATCGCTCGCAACCGCCGAGGCAGTGGCCTTCGCGCCGGCCCCTGGGCCAACGAGCAAGAGGTCGCCGGCGAAATCGCCATCGATCGCGACCGCGTTGGTGACGCCTGACACCTGCGCGATCGCCGCGTGCTTTGGCACCATCGCCGGATGTACGCGGCTCTCGATGCCAGCGTCCGTCGTCAGTGCCACGCCGAGCAGCTTGATACGGTAGCCCAGATCGTCGGCCGCCTCGATGTCGGCCGGTGTGATCGTCTCGATGCCCTCGATGTGCACCTGGTCGAGTGCGACCTGGGTCCCGAAGGCGAGGCTCGTCAGAACTGTGAGCTTGTGCGCCGTATCGAACCCGCCGATGTCGAACGTAGGGTCGGCCTCGGCATAACCTTTGGCCTGCGCTTCCTTCAACACATCGGCGAAATCGCGGCCCTCGTCCTGCATCTTGGTCAGGATGTAATTGCAGGTGCCGTTGAGGATGCCATAGACGCGACGCACGCTGTTGCCAGCCAAGCCTTCGCGCAGTGTCTTGATGACTGGGATACCGCCGGCAACCGCTGCTTCGAAGTTGAGCGAAACACCGTTCTTCTCGGCGAGCTTTGCCAGTGCCACGCCGTGATGGGCGAGCAAAGCCTTGTTGGCGGTCACGACATGCTTGCCAGCGCCAAGCGCTGCCTCGACGGCCGCCTTGGCAATGCCTTCGGCGCCACCGATCAGCTCGACGAATACGTCGATCTCGGAATCAACAGCGAGCTTTGCCGCGTCCTCAACCCAGCGGATACCTTCGAGGCCGACACCGCGATCGCGCCCCTTGGTGCGTGCCGAAACGGCGACGACTTTGAGCGGCCGGCCGAGGTTGGCGGCCATGCGATCGCCATTCATCTCGAGCAAATTAAGCAGTCCGGCCCCAACCGTGCCGAGCCCGGCAACGCCCAACCGAAGAGGCGCCTTGATCGATGGGTTGGTCATGTTGCGGACCGCTTGGCTTTGCGTGGCGCTGCGTCGCCGGTTGCGTCCTTTGGAATAACGTTATCGAGGCTCGCCGTGCCGCCACTGAGGAATTTTTTGATGTTGCGTGCGGCCTGCCGGATGCGGTGTTCGTTTTCGACGAGGCCGATGCGCACGAACCCTTCGCCGTATTCGCCAAAACCCAGGCCCGGTGATACGGCAACATCCGCTTTCTCGATGAGGAGTTTGGAAAACTCGACGGAACCCAGTTCCTTGAATGCAGCGGGGATCGGCGCCCAGCAGAACATGCTGGCGGGTGGCACTGGGATCTCCCAGCCGGCACGCCCGAAACTCTCGACGACGAGGTCGCGACGGGTTTTGTAGGTTTGGCGGATTTCGGCAACGCAGTCCTGTGGCCCGTTCAAGGCTGCGGCGGCCGCGACCTGGATCGGCGTGAAGGCGCCATAGTCGAGGTACGACTTTACCCGCGCCAGCGCCGCGATCAGACGTTCATTGCCAACGGCGAAGCCCATCCGCCAGCCCGGCATGTTGTAGGTTTTCGACAACGAGGTGAACTCGACTGCAACATCGATCGCGCCGGGAACTTGCAGCACGGACGGCGGCGGATTGCCGTCGAAATAGATCTCGGCGTAGGCAATGTCCGACAGGATGATCAGGTCGAGCTTTTTTGCCATCTGAACGGCGGCCGTATAAAAGTCGAGATCGGCCACCTGGCCGGTCGGGTTCGATGGATAGCTCAACACCATTGCGATCGGCTTGGGGATTGAATGCCGAACTGCGCGCTCGACACCGGCCAGAAACGCGTCGCCAGTTGCCGCCGGGATATGCCGCATTGCCGCGCCGGAAATAATAAAACCGAACTCGTGGATTGGATAGGTTGGATTAGGCACCAGGATCACATCACCAGGGGCGGTGATCGCTTGCGCCATGTTGGCGAAGCCCTCCTTCGAACCGAGCGTCGCGACAACCTGCGTCTCCGGGTTGAGCTTTACCCCGAACCGCCGGTCATAATAGGCCGCTTGTGCCTTGCGCAGTCCCGGAATGCCTTTCGAAGCCGAATACCGATGCGTGCGCGGCTTGGCGATCGTCTCGATCATCTTGTCGACGATATGCTGCGGCGTCGGCATATCCGGATTGCCCATCCCCAGATCGATGATATCGGCCCCGCGCGCTCGTGCGCCTGCCTTCAACCGGTTAACTTCGGCGAAGACGTAAGGCGGCAAGCGCTTGATGCGGTGGAAATCCTCGATCACGGCGGTCAAAACTCCTCTGGTCGCGTAAGTCTGACAACATGCCGGGCCCGATTGATCTTAGATTCGGCAGCTGTCGCCTGTCTCTACGGCCTCGGTGGCATGCTCGTCCAGTCTTGCGGTCCCCGAGCGTTGCAATTTGACGGACGACAACCAAAGTCTAGTGTAGTGCCCAGTAACGCACAATTTGGCGGAATTCATTGCGCCTGCAACTTTGGTCGATCCGTACGCCATGCAAAAAGCCGAGCCACCAATGCCGCCTGACGGAGTTAAAGCGGCTGCCGCCGCAAGCGTAGCATCGCCGGCTGTGATGTCACCGCTCCAGCCAGCCAACCCAGAAGAGTTCGCACGCAACATACTGAGGATGATGGAGGATGGCGCCAAATTCTATGCTGGCCTCCTGCAGCGCGGCGAACCGAACGGCCAGCAAGGCGTCGCACCTGAAATGATCGACGCCAGCAAGACGCTGTCGGAATTGAGTCAAGCCTGGTTGGCCGATCCGACAAAACTCGCTGAAGCCCAGAGCCAGCTCTATGGCAACTATATGGAGCTTTGGAACGCGACGATGCGCCGCTTGATGGGCGAACACGTGGCACCCGTGGTCGAGGCCGAAGCCGGCGACAACCGGTTCAAGGACGCCGAATGGTCGGCCAACCCGTACTATGATTACTGGAAGCAGGCTTATCTTCTTTCCACAAAGTGGGCCGAGAAGATGCTGGCCGAGACCCCCAATCTCGACGACAAGGCGAGGGCAAAGGCCGACTTCCTAATGCGTCAATTTGCGGCTTCGATGTCGCCGACCAACTTCCCCGTGACCAATCCCGAAGTCATGCGCGAGACGATGGCGTCGAACGGCCGTAATCTTGCCGAGGGCATGGCGCAGTTGCTCGCCGACATGGAGAAGTCGGGGCCGACGCTGAAGATCAGCCAGACCGATACCACCGCTTTTGAGGTCGGCCGCGATCTCGCCGTGTCACCGGGCAAGGTCGTCTACCAGAACGATATCGTGCAGTTGATCCAATATTCGCCCTCGACTGAGACCGTACATGCGGTCCCCCTGTTGATCGTGCCGCCATGGATCAACAAGTTCTATATTCTCGATCTGACGCAGCCGAAATCGTTCATTCGCTATGCCGTGTCCCAAGGCTTTACGGTCTTCATCGTTTCCTGGGTCAACCCCGATGAGCGGCTGAAGGACAAGACGTTCGAGGATTACATGCGCGAGGGCATACTTTCGGCAACCGATGCCGTCATGCGCGAAACCGGTCAGCCGAAGATCAATATTGTCGGCTACTGCGTCGGTGGCACGCTGCTGGCGTCGACGTTGGCCTATCTCGCGGCGCGCGGACACGATCCTTACGTCTCGGCCACGTTCCTGACGACACAAGTCGATTTCACCAAGGCCGGCGATCTCAAGTTGTTCATCGACGAAGAGCAGTTGCAGAAGATCGCCGATAAGATGGCCGAGAAGGGCTACCTCGAAGGCAGCCAGATGGCATCGGTTTTCAATATGCTGCGGCCGAAGGATCTGATCTGGCCGTATGTGGTCAACAACTACATGCTGGGCCGCAAGCCGATGGCTTTCGACCTGTTGTTCTGGAACCAGGATTCGACGCGGATGCCGGCCGCCAACCACAACTTCTACCTGCGCGAGTTCTATCACGAGAACAAACTGGCGCTGGGGCAACTGATACTCGCCAATACCAAGC
>JANLPY010000536.1:0-1968 GCA_031367505.1 Hyphomicrobiaceae bacterium
ACGCGCATGCCAGGCAGTTCAAGCGCGCGCGCCGTGAGGAGCGCCGCCTCAAAACCTATCTCGGCCGCGTTATCCGCGACACCGGCCGTCTGGTTAAAGACAGTCCGTCGTTGAACACGATCGTCCGTGCACTGCTGGACATCGCCCAGCGGGTCCATGACCAGGTGCGTGGTCAGCGCGGCCAAAAGGTCTTTTCGATCCATGCGCCCGAAGTCGAATGCATCGGCAAAGGTAAGGCGCATAAGCCCTATGAGTTCGGCGTGAAGGTGCCGGTGGTCACGATCGTCAACCGCTCACGCGGCGGCCAGTTCGTGCTGGCGAGCAAGGCTTTGCCCGGCGCGCCATACGACGGGCACACCTTATCGACTGTGATCCCACATGTCGAAAACATCGTCGGTAACCAGATCAAACGCATCATCGCAGACAAGGGCTATCGCGGGCATGGCATGCCTGCGCCCTATAATCTGCGGGTCTTTGTCTCGGAACAGAAGCGCGGTGTGACGCCAGCCATCAAACGCGAATTGAAGCGACGTGCGGCGGTCGAGCCAGTCATCGGCCACCTGAAAAGCGACCACCGCATGGACCGCAACTTCCTCATCGGCGCCCACGGCGACGCCACCAATGCCGTGCTGGTGTCATTTGGCTGGTGGCCCGGGTGGCATGGATCAGGCAGCTACGCAGGCTGAGTGCCGCCGCCTAACAAAGACGTACTTCACGCCCGACTTCATATGCTCTCACACTGCTGTCTGGTTGAGCGCAGCGCGCTCGGCCGGAAGTCGCCGATCCACAAGGGTTTATCGGCATCCAAGCGTGGTGTCGATTTGAACTTGTCCCTGACATGGTCCACTCGGATTTTTCCGGGGAGTGGCCATGAACGCCGGCAAGACGCTGTTTGCGCAGCTGATGGACTTCCTGCCTTGGAGCACGTTCACGCGGCTGGTCGACCGTTATGATGGCGACCAGCGGGTTCGCACGCTGAACTGCGCCGAGCAGTATCGAGCCATGGCCTTTGCTCAACTGACCTATCGCGAGAGCCTGCGCGACATCGAGACCTGCCTGTCGGCGCAAGCCGCCAAGCTCTACCACATGGGGTTCCGCGAGCCGGTGCGGCGCGCGACGCTTGCCGACGCCAACGAGGCGCGCGATTGGCGCATCTACGCCGAGTTCGCCCAACGGCTGATCGCCCAAGCCAGACGGCTATATGCCGAGGAAGATCTGGGTCTGGACCTCAAGAATACCGTCTACGCTCTGGACGCCACGACCATCGACCTGTGTCTGTCGGTCTTTCCCTGGGCCCATTTCCGCACCGCCAAGGCAGCGGTGAAGATGCACACCCTGCTCGATCTCAGAGGCAACATTCCAAGCTTCATCCACATCTCGGATGGCAAGCTGCATGACGTGAATGTCCTCGACTTGCTGCTGGCCGAGCCCGGCGCGATCTACGTCATGGATCGCGGCTACGTCGATTTCTCGAGGCTCTTTGCTCTGCATCAGGCCGGCGCCTTTTTCGTCACGCGCGCCAAGTCGAACATGGATGCCCGCCGGGTCTACTCGGCTGCTTGCGACCGCGCAAATGGCATCATCTGCGACCAGACCATCGCGCTCGCCGGCCTTCAGACCAGCCAGTACTACCCCGAGCATTTGCGGCGCATTCGCTTCAAGGACCCAGAGACGGGCAAGACGCTGGTGTTCCTGACCAACCAGCGCATGCTGCCGGCCGCCACCATCTGCGCCCTCTACAAGAGCCGCTGGCAAGTCGAGCTGTTCTTCAAGTGGATCAAGCAACACTTGCGCATCAAGCGGTTCTACGGCACCTCGGAGAACGCTGTGAAGACGCAAATCTGGATCGCGGTCTCGGTCTACGTGCTGGTCGCCATCGTCAAGAAACGCCTCGATCTCGACGCCTCCCTCTACACTTTGCTACAGATCCTCTCGCTGACCCTGTTCGAGAAAATCCCCATTTTGCAG